>CALZPA010000107.1 GCA_945827525.1 uncultured Lentisphaeria bacterium
TCAGCCTTCGCATCGAGGTGGCGCGTCTTGCCATTCCCAGCGACGACCACATCCGTGAGATTGCGCGTCAGGTGTGCATGGAGGTTGTTCGCAAATGAAGGGCTGGAGAGAGTTTCTCGAGATGGAGAGGCCAGAAGGCTACTGTTACACGCCGTGGTTTAAAGACGACGAGACTTTATTCCTCTACGCGCCTGATGGCTTCAACAGTCTCTCGTCGGAGGAGAGGGAGTCCATCTGCAACGGCATCGGCGCGTCCAGTGGCCTGTCTCGTCTCGTGCCGGACACGATATGGGGGATTTACGTCGGCATCGCCGGCGACATCCACGACTACTCCTACTGGCTCGGCGGGACTCCCGAAGACAGGGAGACCGCGGACGCCGTGTTCTACCACAATCTTCTTGCGATCATCGAGGCGCATGGCGGCATTCTCGCCCCGCTGAGGAGATGGCGCGCCCGCAAGTACTACCTTGCGCTGCGCGTAGGCGGCTGGGCGCACTTCGGCGACGGCAAAGGGGAGGGGAGGGCGTACCGTGATTGACCTTACCGAGCACACGTTCGTGCCGGAGCTGACTCTCCCCGCCAGCGTCAACGGCTCGGAGCTTGCCTACGGCTGCGTGTTCGAGCGGCGCATGGAGGGAGGCAGACCCGGCGGCGCGGGGGAGTACCGCCCTCAGTTGCGAGATGGATCGGGAAGCCACGCGACAATCTTCGTCCGGGCCGCCGAGCCTCTGTTCGAGCTGGGGGAGATAGCTGTCGGAGACGCCATCACGACCATGGAGAATGGTGTCCCGGAGACATGGATTGTGCGTGAGAGAAAGGGCCCCGTCGCGGGGCTCATGCAGTATCTGGTCGCGCTCGAGGGAAGCAGACTCATCAACACGACGAGGAAGTCGGCAAACGAGACGGGGGTGAGAGACTGATGAAGGCGACGCCGCAGGACTACAAGCTGACCTTCGCGAACATCGTGGAGACCGCCATGCGCGGCATCGAGGAGAGCCAAGAACTGCAGAAGTGGTGCATGGACATCTACGGCATGGAGCCGTGCATCCACAACGAGCTTGACCCGATGACGCCTCCGCACGAGTCCGACTGCCCCTTCATCGCCATCTGCCCCATTGGGGGCAGCTCAGGGGAGGACAGGTCATCCTACCAGCGCGGCTTCATGGTCCATGTGGCTGTGAGCGACCACAACAGGGTCGAGAGGTATGACGACCGAGGCCGCTGCGTGTGGCGCGAGTATCTCGGGACTCGCCGGGTCTCCCATCTGCTTGAGGCACTGGTCTACCCAGCCATCGTCACCGCCTTCGAGCGGATGGGATACGCGCTGTCCACGGAGAGCGAGGAGATCATGTCCCCGGACGTGACGCTCTTCGAGGCGCGGTCGGCCATCACTATTGACATAGAGAGGTGCATCGGAGAGGATGTGCCGTACATAGCCTAAAACAAGAGGAGACAGGCATGACGAAAATTCTCAACCAGGCGCGAGGCTCGTCCACCGACATGGTGCTGGCCTTCGAGGAAAGCTACGCGACTGCGCAGACGCAGTACGGGCATCGGCTGTCGTTCAACAGCTCGTCCATCGCAGCCAGCCGTGAGCTGAACACGGCCGCCACCATTCAGCCTGGCCGCTCGCCCATCGAGCCATTCCAGGGCAACGGAAGCGTCGACGGCGACTACACCCTTCCACTCGACCTTGACCAGGTAGGCATCTTCCTCAAGGCCGCCTTCGGCGAGCCGGTCACCACCGAACCGGCCTCCAAGGTAAAGGTGTCGTCCATCACCGACAACTCGGGCTCCATCCCCGGGACGGTCACGCTCAATCTCGCCAGCGCCGGAGACATCGCCTCCGGCGACAGAATCTCCGTGTGGGGGACCGAGGGATACAACGGCATCCACACCGTTGTGTCCGTCTCCGGCTCAGCCGTCGCCATCAGGGGCGAGTACCATGAGGAGACGCCTATCTCTGCCTACTGCTCAAAGGAGTGCTTCACCCATGTGTTCCGCATCGGCGACGAGCAGCCGTCCTTCACGATCGAGCAGCTCCACAAGGACATCGCCGAGCATTTCGTCTACACGGGGTGCAAGCTGTCAAAGCTCAGCTTCAACGCCGCCACGGACGGGCAGGAGGCGACCTACACCGCCTCCGTCATGGGCGCGAAGCCCCTGTCGTGCGCCGCTCCGAGAGCCATCACTGCGGCGTCCTCCTCCGGCGGAAAGCTGACGCTCACCACCGAGTCCGGGCATGGCCTCTCCATGGGCTCCGAAGTGGCCATCGCGGGCATCAGCGGCCTCGCCGGGCGTCACATCGTCGAGTCCGTCACCGATACCAGCTTCACCATCGTCTCGGATGTGAAGGCACCGACCATCAGCGACGGGGATGAGCCGGTGTGGACGGAGGCCAAAGTCAAGGTCCAGTCTGGCCAGGAGCTGCCCGTCAGGCGTCTCGGCACGTTCTCTGCCCGCATCCACAAGGACGGCAAGGAGTATCGTGGCGGCAAGGGCTTCACGCTCGAGATTGACATGGGTCTGGACGGAGACCAGCGCGTCATCGGCGACGATGGCTACCGCAGCTCCATCCCGGAGGGAACGGTCTCCATCAGCTCAACGCTCACTGCCATCTTCCGTGACGGGACGCTCTTCCGCGCCGGAAGCAACAACGAGACGATTTCCCTTGAGCTCCGCTACACGCTTCCTGGAGGCTTGGGCTACCTGTCCTTCAGCATCCCGGAAAGCAAGGTGAGCGAAAGCGCCCCCGCCGTAGACAGCCCGCGTGGACTGTCGCAGGAGATTTCCTGCCTGGCCTTCTGCACCAGCGCGGCGACCGGAGGCAGCGCCATCACCGTCACCCTCTCCAACGCCGTCCCGTTCTACAACTGATTTGAGAGATAGGAGAACACAGATGCTTGCACCCACCAGGAAGAAAATCGACACCACCCACGGCGAAATCACTGTGCGCCCGCTGACACGGGGCGAGTTCCGCCGCTTCATGGGCGTCCCCGAGGACAGCGACTCGCGCCGAAACGAGCTTGCCATCGAGCTGGTCACTAGATGCGTGGTCGAGGCGGGCTTCGACCTCGACGAGCTGGAGAACGGCGAGTGGAACGACATCTGCCGCGAGGTCATGGAGCTCTCCAACACCTACGTCAGAAAAAACTAGTGGCACGCCGCCGGGCCGAGCAGTCGGCTGAGTCGCGCAAGGCCCGGCAGGCGTGTCTGGACATGGACGGCACGTCATGCGACTCGTGTGACTGCCGAGGCGAGTGCCGCCACGCCATCGAGCGTCTGCCTGACGCGGACCTTGAGGCGGCATACGGGCTCTTCTGCGCCTGCCGGACGCAGCTCCGCACCTCGTTCGGCGGCGTGGTCGGGCTTGACTACAACGCTGTGTGGCTGGTGGCGTCCACCCTTGGCGTGACCATGGACCCGTGGATGCTGATGGCCATACAGTTCCTTGAGGACGATCTCGTGTCCGAGTGCGCCGAGAGCGTGGAGACGGCAAAGGAGAGAGGCTGATGGCTGGTGACTATCATGGAAAGGCGGTTTCCGTCGGGTACGGCTCGACGATAAGCGTCCAGGGGGACATGGGCTCGTTCCTGAGACGCTGGGCGGTGCTGTATCCAGACTATATGTCCCGCTCCATCCGCCACGCCGCCTATCTCACGCAGTATCGTCTGAAGGCAGAGCTTCTCGCCCGCGTCCCCGGCGGTGTGCCGTTCCCCCCGCTGTCCCGAGTCCAGCGTTTCCGTCTGCTTGGCGAGAGGACGCGAGGAGGGAGGAGATACCCCGGCCCCGTCGCCGCCCATGGGCTTGCCTACAACATGGACGGCGGCGACTGGCCACCGGGAGGAAGGCTGGCGCAGTCCATCCGCTACATCTGGCGCAGGGGCGACATGAGCGCGGAGATTGGGTGGCTATCGCAGCGTTCGTCGAAGATCGGCATCCTGTTCCAGGAGGGGCAGAAGACGAAGGTGACGAACAGAATGAGGCGTATGTTCGCGGCGGCTGGTGTTCGCATTGGCAGGAAGATGACCATCACCCAGCCTCCTCGCCCAGTCATCAGGCCGTTCTTCGTCAATCGGCGAAGCTGGATTGAGAACCGCATCCTCAACCGCATGAGGGATCACGTCGCGGGCGGGACGCAGGACAGATACGTCAAGGCGGCTCAGGGCGCCATGAATGTCGGCGGCAGATGGATAGGCCTCCGATTCCATGCATGATGAAGCAAAAATCTTTCTAGGTCACGTCAATGTCAGTCAGCTCTTCCCTCCAGTCGAAAATCATCATCAGCGCTCAGGACAGGGGTCTCTCCACCCTGCTCAAGAAGCTGTCCGGAGAGGCTGACGCCACGGTAAACGAGTTCTCGAGACTTGGCTCGGTCGTGTCCCAGGCCATCGGCGGCGTCGGCGCGGGTCTCGCCATCAAGAAGGTCTCGGACTGGATTGAGGAGTACAAGATGAGCGCGATGAGCATCGCCACGATGTTCACCGACACCATGCGCGGCTCCGGCAGGGACCTCAACGAGGTCTTCGACCAGAACCGACGCCATGCGGAGGCGTTCTTCCGCGTCCTCCAGCAGCAGGCGTCCAAGTCGCTGTCCAGTATGGACGACCTCATGCAGGCCTACAACATGCTTGCCAACTATGGCCGCTCCCTGTCGCCCACGATGAAGAACGCCGAGCTTCTGGCAAACGTGGTTGACCGCATCCGTCTTGCCACGAAGGGGCAGAACCAGGACATACAGGTGCTTCAGGAGCTTCGCGCCCTTCTGAGCGGCCAGAGCCGCCCGTCCGACGCGCTGGCGCGTATGCTTCGCCAGCGTGACGCCAACTTCAGCTCCACGCTGTCCACGATGGTGACTGGCGGCGCGTCCGCCGAGGAGATACTGAAGTACATCAACAGCCTCCTCTCGAACGTGGACATGGGAAAGCACCTGTCCCGCTCGCTCACCAAGTCCCTTGAGCTTCTCAAGGGAAACGTCAAGCTGCTTGCCATCGACGCCTTCACGCCACTCCATGACGAGGCGGCGCGGACAGTCGCAGGCGTCGCGGAGCTGTTCGACCCGTCGTCCGCGAAATCCCCGCTGCGCCGTTCGCTGGACGCCATGTCGGCCACCGTCAGGGGAATATTTGAGGACTTCTCGACCATAGGGGATGGCATGGCCGTTGCATGGTCCAGGGCAAGTGAATCCTTCAGAGACATCACCAGGGGATTCCTGTCCGAGTTCATTCCAAGACTCACCACCTCCCTTGCAACCGTAATGCTCATCGCGAAGGGGTTTGCCACCATAAAGGGGCTTGTGGCCGCAATCGCCCGGACGAACATGACGCTTACTGGAATTGGCGCGGTTGCCTACGGCGCATTTGCCGCCGTGGACAGCTTCAAGGAAACGACTCGCCCCATGAGCTTCACAGATTACTCGATTCCTGAGAGGGGACCGGACTGGGAGTGGATAAAGGCCTATGTCATCGAGACCTTCAATGCCATCAAGGCCACCTTCGTCGCAGTTGCGACGGAGGTGTACAAGCTCATGGCCGGGGCCTTCAACTGGATTTCCGGAGCCGCCGTTGAGACGGTCGGCATGATCGTCACGGGACTCAGAGGAGCGTTGGCCTCGATGGTTGACCTCTCGGCAAAGGCAAACGTCTTCTTCGAGAATCTGGAACGCTCGTTGCCAGCCGTCGCGGAGATCGCAAAATACGCCTTTGACATGGTGGTGTACAACTTCAAGGCTCTTGGCGTCATGCTCTACAACGGCATGATTGACGCTGTGAACAAGACGGTTACGACCATTGTCGGACTTGCCGATGACCTTGTGGCGAAATTGGCAAACACCTTCGTCGGCATCGCCGATATGTTCCAGAAGGTGCTGTCAAACCTCACCTTCGGGAAATACCAGCCGAGGAGCATCCCAAGATACCAGACCTCCACAAACTATGACGCCCTTACCATCGGTGACGGGAGAAAGCTGGAGTATCCGAGACAGCCACAGAGACCTTCCGTCGTGTTCCCCTCCATGTCCGAGGACGCCATCGGATATGGCAAGATGGCTGATGAGAGCAAAAGATACGTCAGCGGACTGCTTCAGCCAATAGAGAAAATTCTTCAGCTTGCCGGCAAGGACCTTATCGGAAAGGCCGAGGGATATTTCCTCAGTGCCTCTCCGGAAAAGTTCTGGGAGCATCTGGTCTCGCTTCTCAACGAGTCAAGCAAGGATTGGGCTGAGCGGTACAGGAACTCGCAGAAGGCGGCGGCTGCCGCATCCGGCTCAACCGATGCCATCACCGGAAACCCGAAGACCGTCTACGACATCAATGGCAGCTCGCTCAAGCTGGCCAGCTCCATGGGCAACGAGATTGAGCGTCTGCTGCGCAGCGTCATTCAGACGGGAACGGCCATGGACAAGGCGAGCATAGCCATGGAGTCCGTGTCGGGCAACTCGAACGAGTACGCGGCGAAGCTCATGTCGCTGGAGAAGGAGCTGTCGTCGCTTCAGATGAGCATCGGAAGCATCAGCGAGGGAAGCGGACTCATCAGCAAGGGGACGGAGGAGCTTCTTGACTCGTATAGGAAGCTCCGCGAGGAGGTCGCGGCGGCCAACAGCGAGTACCAGCGTCTCAAGTCAACGGGAGAGGACACGGAGAGCACCGTAAGCAAGCTCAACAAGTCCCTCACCGAACTGCACAAGGTAATACCACAGCTCCAGGAAAGCCTCAAGGCGGAGCTGGAGAGGGGACGCGAGGAGGCCGCGAAGCAGATTGAGCGTCTGCGCGAGAGACAGCAGCCGGAGCATGACTATCTGATGGAGATGACACGGCTGAAGGACGAGGGGACTTTCGCCAGCGGCCTGAAGGGCGGGGCGAAGTCCTACGCCCATGACAACAGGACCAGTGACTTTGGCGAGGGTCTCCGCGTCGCCACAGAGACGCTCAACAACTTCAGCAGTTCCGTCTCCGATGCGCTGTACAACATGATGATTGAGGGGACTGCAAGCCTTCGTGACGTCATCGCCTCGTTTGGCCAGTCAATCGTGAGGACAATCACCGACAGCATCGCCAGACAGCTCACAGAGCATCTTGCCGCTTCTCTTGCTTCGGCAGCCTCCAGCATCTTCGGCTTTCAGACTGCGACCACGCAAGCATCTTCTGAAGTTGCGCTAGCGACTAAGACATATACGACTGCCACCAATGCGTGTTCGACAGCAGCAGGGAAACTGGCAGGAAGCCTTTCCGCCGCAGTGCTGACAATCGACTCGGCCATGGCAGCCATGTCGGTCATGTCCGGCTTCTCCGGGGCGGCAAGCGGAGCGGGAGCTGGCGCATCAAGCTCCGTGCCGACCATCGTTGCGGCAAAGGGTGCGGTATGGTCCGGCGGCTTCACCCCCATCATGGCCTTCGCCAGGGGTGGCGTTGCCACGAGACCGACCATAGGGCTCATCGGCGAGGCAGGGCAGAACGAGGCCATCGTGCCGCTGCCGGACGGCAGACGGATACCCGTGGAAATGCGTGGCGGCAACGGAGGGGTGACGGTGAACGTCATCGACAACACCGGAGGGAACGTGGAGAAGTCCGTCTCCAGCCGCGAGGACGAGACTGGGACCATCATCGACATCGTTCTGGATGCGGCGTCACGCAACAGAAGGGGCTTCAGACAGGGCATGAGAAACGCCCTTGGCATAAAGTAGGTGCGACGACATGGCAGACTATGACAGCTTCCCCGAGGGCATCGAGCGCCCCCCATACTCAGGCTACGACAGCTCCGTGTACCGTCCGGTAAAGCGGACGGAGTTCGAGGGCAACATCGTCGCCATTCGTCCCCGCGCCTCCGGCGTGTCGCACCGACGCAGGTACACGCTCGCCTGGCCCTCGCTGCCGGACGACCAGTTCGCGCTGCTTGAGGACTTCTTCGCCACCCATTCCGGCTTGCCATTCCACTACACCACCCCGTTCGGCGAGACAAAGCTGGTGACGTTCTCGTCCGACACGCTGACGGCCAGTTGCGTGTCATGGGGTGCGAACGGCAGAAAGGCAAGATGGAACGTGAAGGTGAGGCTCGAGGAGATCTCACCGAATGAGCTTGTTTGACGTTTTTGACGAAAGGGGCAGAAAATGAAGACACTGACTGAGGAGGCGGCGAGGGACGTCGCGCTGGTGGCGGGAGGAAGCGCATGGGTCGAGACCATGACCTTCAACTGCTTCATGAAGGCGTCCAGTCTGCACTACGACTGGTGGTCATCGCTTCTTGAGGCGTCGGCGTTTCAGACGGGGTCATTCTTCATGACGCCATCGAGCTACCAGGCTAACATCGGCCGTCTTCCGCGTTTCCTGCAGATAGTCAACGCCTCAGTCCCATGCGCATGCCCGAATTCAAGGAGTGGACGGTGCTACGAGACGTTCGGGAATGGGGCGCTTGAGGGAACGGAGAAGCTGCTTTGCTTCAACGGGAGCTACTTCTTCCCCGTGCCATACCAGCGGGACGAGGTCACGGACGCCAGCTCGGCGAACTCCATGTGCGAGAGCAAGGTCACCATCGGCGACCCGAAGGGGAAGATCCTCTCCCTTCTCGACAGCGATTACACCTCCCCGAGAGGCAGGACAGTCACAGTGTCGTCGCACATGGTCATATCGGGGAAGCCTCTTCCCGGCGTGACGTTTTCGGAGGCAACCAGAGCCCTTGCAAACGCCAGTCTCGGCTCCATGTTCTGCCGTGACGAGGGAACGGTCGTGATAAGCGCGCCGATAGTCAGCCGAAAGTATCTCGTCGGCTCGGTGACCCATGACGGGACATACTGCTCGTTCAACATCAAGAGCTCGTCCACGCTCCGTCACCGCTTCCCTCCCCGGACAATCACGAAGGCGCGATGCCAGTGGTCGTTCGAGTCATGCCAGTGCTCGCTTGAGGAGAACACCCTCACTGAGGACGGCGAGGTGTCAGGGGAGACGCTGTCCTGCGACAAGACGATAGCCAACTGCGGACGCTACTCCAACCTGTCGCACATCGGGTGCTTCCCAGGGTGCGGAAACGGGGGGCTCTCGCAGTGAGGATCGACAGGATACCAGACTGTCTGCGATGCAGATACGTCCTCATGGGACGCTCCGTGGAGCGGGACGGCGGGCTGGACTGCTGGGGGTTCTTCCGTGAGATGCGCAGGTTTCATGGTCTTTCCGTGCCTCCGCCATTTGTCGTGGGAGACCTCTACGAGGCAAGGCGTCTCTTTGACGAGGGGATGTTCAGCGTGGACTGGGTTCGGCTGAGAGTCCCCGAGCCGGGATGTCTGGTCCTCATCAGGATGGGATGCCGCGACCACTGCGGCATGGTGCTGGACGGATGCCGCTCGTTCGCTCATCTTCCCATGCGTGGCGGCGCGCGGGTGGAGGTCCTTGACAGGCAGCCATGGGCAGACAACATACTTGGGTACTTCAGATATGCCCCATCAGGGCAGGGAGAGGGCGATGGCCAGAGCGATTGAGGTGAGACTTATAGGCGTGTCGGAGCAGCGGGTGTCGCGCTGTGTGCTGACATCCGGCGAGGAGACTGTCGCGGATGCTGTGGCGATGGCCTTCCCAGGCTTCGCCGCCGACTGCTTCGCCGCAGACGGGACAATCGTGGACGCCGGCCATCGCGCCTCGTCCGCGTCTCGCAGGATTGACGCATGGAAAGTCCCCGGCGCAGACCCGGGAACATGGCTTGCGGTGGGGGCCTTTGTCGCGAAGGTCATCGTGGCCGCGGCGGTGGCGACGGCCGTCAGCTTCGGCGTGTCCGCGCTGATGAAAAAGAAGCTCAAGACGCCGAAGTACAGCAAGCAGGTCGATGACCTCTCGGATAACCAGTACGGATGGGACTACGATGCCACCAACGCCGTTGCGGAGGGCTCGCCAGTTCCCGTCCTGTACGGAGAGCGCCTTGTGCTTCCTCCGGTCATCCAGCAGCACACCATAACCGAGAACAGCACCGGAGACAGCTACCTGAGCTGCGTCTTCGCCGTCGCGGAGCGCGGGGCTGGCTTCTCGGACGTCATCACCTATGGGGTGACGGACTCCGGCAGGATTGACGCGAGAATTAACCACGCGGAGTGGGAGAACTACCTGGACGAGTCGCTCGACGTCTCGACCGATGAGGACAGACTGCGTGGCCTGTCCGTCTACGTCTCGTACAATGAGGACAAGGACACGGGGACGGACACTGACGCTCTAACCGATGGTCTGGACAGCACGGCAAAGGGGCTTGGCGGCGCGGTGTACTTCTCTCTGCCATCCGCAGTCAGGCTCAAGAAAATTGTGGTGAGGACCTACAACTACAAGGTCAGAGGCGGACGCGGCACCGTATCGATAACTCGAGGGGTGCAGGGCTTCTCGGTCTATGGGAAAAGCTCCGTTGGAGAATGGGAGTACATCGGTCGCGTGTCCTCGTCCTACTATGACGAGGGGAACGTCGCAAGATGCACCTTCACAAGCTCCACAGACAGGATGTACAGCAAATATTTGCTGAAGGAATTCTCCAGGGTCCGCCTGAGCGGCTCGAAGGGGGACAACGGGTCATGCCTCAGCCTCTCATGCTACGGTGACTCAACGACGGAGAACACCATACATGGGGGTCTCGTCGAGGTCGAGGCGAACAGCGGGCTCCTCACGCAGGGTGCGCTGTCTGCCACGTCACAGGGGCTGTGGGGGTCGCTCCCGGTCAGCAAGCGTCTTGACACCACTGACTTCACCTTCAGGACCACGCCAGGAGCATACCCGAACCGTCTCGCCATCCATCTCCAGTGGCCATACGGGCTGTACTCCGTCAACCAGGAGAGCGCGACAGCATCAGGCTATGACGACATGAGCGTGACCATACAGGCCATGTACCGGCCTCACGGTGCCGGTGAGGACGCATGGATGTCCTTCGGCGAGCTGTCGAAGGACGGCACGACCATCACCGACAACCAGGCCTCCGAGAAGAGGCTGTACTACGAGCAGGAGCTTGGCGCGAGCCCGGCGGAGTCCTATGACGTTCGCGTGAGGTTCAGGACGAAGCCGGAGCAGGGCCAGATGATGCAGTCGGAGACCATCTGGGAGGGGCTTGACGAGGGATGGGACTTCATTCCAAACTACCCTGGAACGGCAACTGCCGGGATGCGCATGAAGGCCTCGGAGAACCTTTCCGGAGGCATCCCCCAGTTCAAGATTCTCGCCAGACGGATGACGGTCATCGTCTACAACACCATCACCTCGATGTGGGAGGAGCGCCCGGCGAGCAACCCCGCGTGGGCGACCTATGACATGATCGTGAGGCCATACTTCGACTCGGAGCATTTCGACCTCATGAAGGAGGTGCTCGACGAGAATGGCGACTTTGTGTTCGACGAGAACGGGGAGATTGTCTTCGAGTTCGACCGGAAGGGGACGCTTGAGGACTACAACCGCGGCGAGGTGGACAGGAAATGGAACAGCGGAGACCCCCTCATAAGCGTGAACCATCCGCAGACACGCGTCATCTACTCGGACTTCCTGCGATGGGCCGAATTCTGCGAGGCAAACGACATCACCTGCTCGATGTACTACGACGGGACCACGACCATCGGAGAAGCCATCGAGCATCTGCTGACGCTGGGGAGGGCGTCGCTGGTTGACCGTGGCGGAAGCATCGGCGTCTTCGTGGACGGTCCGGCGGACGCTGTGGACGAGAGCGGCTATCCGGTTGGCTCTTTCGTGTTCGACGACTCGAACATCGTCGCCGACAGCTTCGCCATAACCTATGCGGACAGGACGGAATACCCAGACTCACTCTCCGTCACGTTCTTCGACAGGGAGAGGGAGTACCAGCGGTACACGATCCGAAACAGGTACGGAGACGACGACAGCGACTCGGTGTACGCGACGCAGACGCAGGACATCACGCTGAACGCCTGTGACAGAAAGGAAGTGGCTCAGGCATACGCGGACTACATGATGAAGCAGCTCAAGATTGAGCGGACATACTCGTGGAAGTCAGGCATGGTGGCCATGCCTTTGGAGATTGGGGACCATGTGGTCGTCAATGGCCACCACGCCACAATCACGGAAGTTAGCGTGACGGATGACCATGACTACTCGTTCGTGGCGATGGAGTACGTCCCTGGCAGGTTTGCCCAGAACTGAGTATCAGAATAGGATGACTTGACACGACAGCGTGATGAGCGGTCGGTCATGCATGCCATGCGACATCCCGTCGTGGCTGGGTCGCTTGATGAAGGTTGTTGACAGCCTGTCAAGGGCAAAAAAATCCCCCGATGCGAGGAAACAAGA
>CALZPA010000108.1 GCA_945827525.1 uncultured Lentisphaeria bacterium
TGCTGACGCAGGGAGTGGAGCGCGAGGAGCCGAAGACGCTGGGTGACTGGCGTGTTCCGGAGGCGGTTCGCGAGCAGCCGGAGGATGTGCTGTTCCAGGACTTCCCGCTGGACATCCGCATTCTCCGCGCCGTTCTGGACGACCTTCACTTCACGAAGTGCACGCCGATACAGGGGCTGACGCTGCCGCACGCGCTGGCGGGGAGGGACATCGCGGGCAAGGCGCAGACGGGCACCGGCAAGACGGCGACGTTCCTGATCGCGATGCTGCAGCGCTATCTGCAGGGTGGCGGGGCGACGGAGCGCGCGGCGAACGAGCCGTTCGCGCTGGCGCTGGCCCCGACGCGCGAGCTGGCCATCCAGATTGCGCATGACGCGAACGCGCTGTGCGCATACTGCCACTTCAAGACGGTGGCGGTGTATGGGGGCATGGACTACGACCGCCAGCGCCGGCTGCTGAACGAGCATCCGGATCTGGTGGTGGCGACGCCCGGGCGCCTCATCGACTTCCTGCAGCAGCACGCGGTGAGCCTGGACAAGGTGGAGACGCTGATCATCGACGAGGCGGACAGAATGCTGGACATGGGCTTCATCCCGGACGTGAAGCGCATCATCAGCCGTCTGCGCGGCCCCGAGACGCGCCAGACGATGCTGTTCAGCGCGACGCTGAGCCACGACATCATGAATCTGGCGTCGCGGTGGATGCGTCCGGATCCGGTGCGGATGGAGGTGGAGCCGGAGCACATTGTGGCGGAGGGCATCGAGGAGACGGTGTATTCGGCGACGTCGCGCGAGAAGCTGCCCATCCTGCTGTGGACGCTTAGCCACGAGGACTGCCACCGGGTGCTCATCTTCCGCAACCGGCGGAGCGAGGTCGAGGCGCTGCACGACGAGCTCAAGCGGTTCGGGGTCGAGTCGGAGATGCTGTCGGGCGACGTGGACCAGAAGAAGCGCCTGCGCATCCTGGAGGACTTCCGCACCGGCAAGGTCAAGGTGATTGTGGCGACGGACGTGGCGGGGCGCGGCATCCACGTCGACGATGTGTCGCACGTGATCAACTACGACTTCCCGTATGAGGCGGAGGACTATGTGCACCGCGTCGGGCGGACGGCGCGCGCGGGCCACAAGGGCCGCGCGATCAGCTTCGCGGACGAGGAGAGCTCGTTCGTGATACCGGACATCGAGACGTACATCGGGCGTTCGCTGCCGATCACGCAGCCGTCCGAGGAGATGCTGCAGTTGCCGGAGGGGTACAGGAATGTGCGTCCGAAGGCGGAGCAGTCGCACTCGCGGCAGCGTCTGGCGAATGGTGGCCGTCCGCGTCGCGGCGGGTTCCGCCGCTGAGGCGTGGAGGGCGTGTGGCCGATGGGCGCCGAAGGCGAGTCAGTGGAGGCGGTGGTTCGCCGCGGCGACCGTGAGGAGCCGCTGGCGGGCTCCTCGCGTCTGCCGGTGGTTCTGGTGCTGGACCGTCTGCGCAGCGCGCACAACGTGGGCAATCTGTTCCGGGTGGCGGAGGCCACTCGCGCGGAGGGCATCGTGGCGTGCGGGTACACGGCGTGTCCGCCGCATCCGAAGCTGGAGAAGACGGCTCGCGGCTGCGACCGTCTGGTGCCGTGCGAGACGGCGGAGACGGCGGCGGAGGCGGTGCGGCGTCTGAAGGGGCGCGGGTACACGGTGTACGCGGTGGAGACGGTGGAGGGCGCGTCGCCGTACTATGCGGTGCGGTATGCGTTCCCGTGCGCGCTGGTGCTGGGGAATGAGGCGCTGGGCGTCTCGGAGGAGGCGCTGGCGCTGTGCGATGGGTATGTGAGCCTGCCGGCGCTGGGGTGCAAGAATTCGATCAATGTGGGCAACGCGGGAGCGGTGGTGCTGTTCGAGGCGCTGCGCCAGCATGGGCTGGGGCAGGGGACGACGGGCGGTTGGCCGGGCGTCACGCGGGGCTGACCGGGGTGTTCATGCGGCTGAAACAAGCATAAGCCATAAGAGGAAGAAAAGGTCATGTCGGAAGCAGAGCAGAAGATGTCTGAAGAGCAGATGATGGCGAAGGCCTACGATCCTGCGGAAGTGGAGAAGAAGTGGTATGCGGCCTGGGAGAGCCGTGGGTACTTCCACGCGGGCGACGCGCCCGTGGAGGGGAAGACGCCGTACACGATTGTGATACCGCCGCCGAACGTCACGGGCCAGCTGACGATGGGCCATGTGCTGAACAACACGCTTCAGGACATCCTGATCCGGTTCGAGAAGCTGCGCGGCCGCGACTGCTGCTGGCTGCCGGGCACCGACCACGCCGGCATCGCCACCCAGACGAAGGTCGAGGCGGCGCTGCGCAAGGAGGAGAACCTGACGCGCTACGACCTGGGGCGCGAGCGCTTCCTGGAGCGCGTCTGGGCCTGGAAGGAGAAGTACGGCGGCAAGATCATCCGGCAGCTCCGCACGCTCGGGTGCAGCTGCGACTGGGAGCGCGAGCGCTTCACCATGGACGCCGGCCTGTCCGAGGCCGTCCAGGAGTGCTTCATCCGCCTCTACAACCGCGGGCTCATCTACAAGGGGCACCGCATCATCAACTGGTGCCCGAAGTCGCGCACCGCGCTCTCCGACGAGGAGGTCATCTACAAGGAGGAGCGCGGGCACCTCTGGCATTTCCGCTATCCGTATGCGGACGGCAGCGGCTACGTGGTCGTGGCGACGACGCGCCCCGAGACGATGATGGGCGACACGGCGGTGGCCGTGAACCCGACGGACGAGCGCTACACGGACAAGGTCGGCAAGAAGCTGATACTCCCGATTGTGGGGCGTGAGATCGAGCTGGTCGCGGACGACTATGTGGAGAAGGACTTCGGCACGGGCGCGGTGAAGATCACGCCGGCGCATGACCCGAACGACTACGAGCTGGGGCTGCGCCATGGCCTCGAGGTCATCAACATCATGAACGACGACGGCACGATGAACGAGCTGGCCGGCGCGGAGTTCGCGGGCATGGACCGCTATGCGTGCCGGAAGGCGGTGGTCGCGAAGATGGAGGAACTGGGCTTCCTGGACCACATCGAGGACTACACGCACCAGGTCGGGTACTCGGAGCGCGGCGACGTGCCGGTGGAGCCGCGCCTGAGCGACCAGTGGTTCGTGAGGATGGGGCCGCTGGCGGAGCCGGCGCTGCGCGCCGTCGAGGAGGGGCGCATCCGCTTCTACCCGGAGCGCTGGGTGAAGACGTACCGCCACTGGATGGAGAACATCAAGGACTGGTGCATCAGCCGCCAGCTGTGGTGGGGGCACCGCATTCCCGCCTACACGTGCGCGGAGTGCGGCGAGCTGGTGGTGTCGAAGACGGCGCCGTCGGCGTGCCCGAAGTGCGGCTGTGCGCGGATGGTCCAGGAGGAGGACGTGCTGGACACGTGGTTCTCGTCCTGGCTGTGGCCGTTCTCGACGTTCGGCTGGCCGCAGGACACGGAGGCGCTGCGGAAGTTCTATCCGACGCAGAGCCTGGTGACGGGCCCGGACATCATCTTCTTCTGGGTGGCGCGCATGATCATGGCGGGCCTCGAGTTCATGGGCGACATCCCGTTCCGCGACGTGTACTTCACGTCCATCATCCGCGACGACAAGGGCCGCAAGATGTCCAAGAGCCTGAACAACTCGCCGGACCCGCTGGACGTGATCGCCGAGTACGGCGCGGACGCGCTGCGCTTCACCATCATCTACATCGCGCCGATTGGCCAGGACATCAAGTACGCCAACAAGATGTGCGAGATCGGCCGCAACTTCGCCAACAAGATCTGGAACGTCGTCCGCTTCCGCCAGAGCAAGGGCGCGACCAGCGCCGACTGGGCGACCCTCGACGGCCTGACCGCCGCCGACCTGCGCCCCGACGACCAGTGGATCATCGCCTCGCTGAACGACACGGTGCGCGAGGCGACCGAGGAGCTGGCCTCGTTCCGGTTCAACGACGTCTCCAAGACGCTCTATGACTTCATCTGGAACAAGTTCTGCGACTGGTACCTGGAGTCGTGCAAGCCGGTCTTCGGCGGGAGCGAGTCCGAGCGCGAGGCGACGGTGCTGCGCGTGTTCGACTACTGCCTGGCGACGTTCCTGCGGCTGCTGCATCCGGTGATGCCGTTCGTGACGGACGAGCTGTACCACCAGATGGGCTTCTGCGCGGAGGACGACTCCATCATGCGGGCGTCGTGGCCGGTCTGCCTGTCGGCCGAGACGCTGGCGGCGCTGGGCGCGGACGCTCAGGCCGAGGCGCTGTGCGACGCGCGCAACACGCTCATCTCGAATGTCCGCGCGGTGCGGTCGAGCTACAACATCCCGAACAGCCGCGCGCTGGAGATGGTGATTGCGCCGTCGGACGCGGCGTCGGAGGCGTTCCTGCGCCGCGACGTGACGACGCTGCAGTCGTTCCTGAACTGCTCCAGCCTGGAGATCCGGAGCGGGAGCAAGCCGGAGGGGCCGTGCGCTACGGCGGTCTCGGACATGGCGACGGCCATCATTCCGCTGGCGGGCATCATCGACTTCGCGGCGGAGCGCGCGCGTCTGGGCAAGCAGGAGGCGGAGCTGACGAAGTACATCGACTCGGTGGCGCGGAAGCTGTCGAACGAGAAGTTCGTGTCGAAGGCGCCGGCGGCGGTGGTCGAGGCGGAGCGGCAGAAGCAGGCGGAGGCCGAGCAGAAGCTGGCGCGCGTCCGCGAGCAGCTGGTCGCCTTCGCCGAGGGCTGATGGCCCGCCGACCAAGGCCACCATTACAATAACTACAGAGACAAGCAACAGCAGAAGGAGCTTATAGTCATGAGCGACGAGCAGAAGAACGACAAGGAGAAGGCCATCATCGAGCAGCTGGAGCAGATGCGCGGGATGCTGCAGGCGGACGGCGGCGATCTGGAGCTGGTGAAGATCGAGGGGCTGACGGTCTACCTGAAGCTGCGCGGCGCCTGCGGCCACTGCCCCCATGCCCAGATGACGCTGAAGAACGGCATCGAGAACATCCTCCGCGAGAAGGTGGACCCCGCCATCGTCGTCGAGCGCGCCTGAGCGACTCCGCGATGCGCGACTGGCGCCTCGCCCCTGTCTGGGGCGGGGCGCCTTTTTTTCGGCGAAAAAAGTTGCGGCGTCGGGCGAACCGCGGGGCGTTTCGTCGGTCAGACGCCATGGGGGGCGACGGAATGCGGGAGGGAGAGACGTGATGGATGAGGGAGAGTCGCGAGCGAGAGAGGGAGGCGGCGAGGCCGGCAACACCAACTGCAGTAGCCAAGGAGGTCAAGCATGGCAATCATCACCATTGCGCGAGAGCGCGGAGCACATGGGCGACAGGTCGCCCGGGCGCTGGCGGACAGGCTGGGCGCCCACTTCATCGACCGGGACATCGTGGAGTCCCGTCTGGAGACGCTGGGGATCAAGCAGAAGAAGCGCGAGGCGTTCGACGAGCGCAAGCCCGGGTTCTTCGCCTCCCTGACGAACGCGGTGGAGGAGTACGTGACGTGCCTGAAGCTGGTTCTGTTCGACGAGGCGCGTGACGCGAACTGCGTGGTGCTGGGCCGCGGCGGCCAGATGCTGTTCCGGGAGGTCCCTGGCCATCTGAGCGTCCGGCTGATTGCGCCGGCGGAGCTGCGCGGCGAGCGCGTGGCGGAGACGGAGCACCTGGACCTGGCGCAGGCCCGCCAGGTGGTCTCCAAGGTGGACCACAACCGCGCGGGCTTCAACAGCTTCTTCTTCGACTGCGACTGGGCCAATCCGCTCGACTACGACATGGTGTTCAACACGCGGCGCCTCTCGGTGGACGCCGTGGTGGGCTGGCTGGCCGACATGGCGAGGAGCATTCCCGAGAAGGAGCTGGCCGACGGCCGGGAGATGCTGGCGAACCTGGCGCGGGCGCAGAAGGTCGAGCGCCATCTGCTGCATGTGCAGAAGCTGCCGGTCTTCTTCCTCAAGGTCACCTGCGACGGCGACAAGGCCACCCTGACCGGCATCGCCCATTCCGCCGACGTCATCGAGCAGGCCCGCCGAGCTGCGTTCATCGACGGCATCCAGACCGTCAACTGCAAGATTGAGATCGGGCTCCACGGCCACTACGAGGGCCGCATCTGAGACAGGGGAGACCGGAGGGCGTCCGGAAAAGTCATGACTTTTCCGGACAGCCTTTTGCTTTTTGGGAAAAAGGTATTATAATATCAATAGCGACTTTCTTTAGAGTGCGTGGCGCTGTTCCGGCGTTGCGCGTAGTCAACCTAACGGATTTAGGAGTTAGAGGCAATGATTAAAGTTGGTATCAATGGCTTTGGCCGCATCGGCCGCATGGTTTTCCGCGCCGCCGTCGAGAACTTCGCCGAGGACATCACGGTTGTCGGCATCAACGACCTGCTGGATCCCGAATACCTGGCCTACATGCTGAAGTACGACTCGGTTCACGGCATCTTCAACCACGACATCAAGGTCGAGGGCAACTACATGATCGTTGATGGCAACAAGATCCAGGTCTTCGCCGAGAAGGATCCCGCCGCCATCACCTGGGGCGACCTGGATGTCGACGTCGTCGTCGAGTCCACCGGCTTCTTCCTGACCGCCGAGCTGGCCGAGGCCCACCTGAAGGCCGGTGCCAAGAAGGTCATCATGAGCGCTCCGTCCAAGGACGACACCCCGATGTTCGTCTACGGCGTCAACGACAAGACCTACGCTGGCCAGAAGATCATCTCCAACGCCTCCTGCACCACGAACTGCCTCGCCCCCATCAGCAAGGTCCTCAACGACAAGTTCGGCATCAAGCGCGGTCTGATGACCACCATCCACGCCGCCACCGCCACCCAGAAGACCGTCGACGGCCCCTCCAAGAAGGATTGGCGCGGTGGCCGCGGCATCCTCGAGAACATGATCCCCTCCAGCACCGGCGCCGCCAAGGCCGTCGGCAAGGTCATCCCCGAGCTGAACAAGAAGCTCACCGGCATGTCCGTCCGCGTTCCCACCAGCGACGTCTCCTTCGTTGACCTCACCTGCGAGCTCAACACCGCCGTCAGCTACGAGGACATCTGCAAGGCCATGAAGGAAGCCTCCGAGGGCGAGCTCAAGGGCGTTCTCGGCTACACCGACGAGGCCGTCGTCAGCACCGACTTCCGCGGCGATGCCCGCACCTCCATCTTCGACGTCAAGGCCGGCATCCAGCTCGACCCGACGTTCGTCAAGGTCTGCGCCTGGTACGACAACGAGTGGGGCTACTCCAACAAGGTCCTCGAGATGGCTCGCGTCATCACCAAGAAGTGCGGCTGCTGCTGCAACAAGTAAGCTGCTGAACACAGCCTTCCGCTAAACCAACCGTGGCTCCGGCCGGGAATCCTTCCTGGCCGGGGCCACGGCTTTTCTGCCGCAGGGCTGTTATGTCCACGAAACACGCAAAAGGGCGCAACATGCGATCGAAGAGCTCGCAGGTCATGCCGGGGCGCTGATTTGTCCACAGCATGTGCAAAGGGGCGCAGAACGACACATGCACATGGTCGCAAAGGGGCGCAAAGGCGTGTCCTCACTGGATTTTTAGCCAGCCGAAGAGGGCGGTGTTTTTGGCGGGCTGGATGCCGTCATGCCAGAGGAGATGCCGTTGTGGGTGTCCCCGGTCGTTGTCATGGACGAGGATGGCGGCACGGAAGCAGTCGCCGGACTTGGGGATGAGGTTGAGTCGGCTGTGGGGGATGGTGGCCTGGTAGATTGTCTGGCCTTCGTGGCGGGTGATGGAGAGGGTGGCGTCGGGCCAGGGGCGTCCGGTGAGGTCGCCGTTGTGGCTGGGGCTGATGTGGCACCAGACGACAGGGGCGTCATGAGGCTGGTCGGAGAGGGTGAATTCGAAATGCTGCCCGCTGGGATTCACGATGGCGATCTGAATGCAGTCATTCTGCCAGCAGTAGGCTTGCCTTTTCGGTGTGCTGTGATGGTTGTCGGTCACGATGGCGCGGATGATGAGCGTGTCCCGAGTGAGTTGCCAGCCGAGCTTGAGGCTGAGATCCTGTGGTCCCTGCCATTTGGGCGTGCTGGGGTCAAAGCTGATTTCGCGGATGCTGGATGGCGAGTCGATGTCCAGGGAGAGGGGCGGTGGGGTGGTGGCGTCCTGGACGAGGCGGATAGGCGTCGCGAGGTTGAGGGGGAGCGGCTGGCTGTCGTTGAGGAGCGTCTTGCCGTCGTCTGTGCGCATGGTGATGGCGCAGAGGTCACGGCGTTTCGTGTGGGTGCTGTCGGAGGGGATGTGGCAGGGGAGGCTGATGCGGACGCTGGCGTTGGGTGCGAGTCGGGTGGTGTGGGGTGTGCCCTGCCAGGTCAGGGTGGCGGTCACGGTCTGCTGGAAGGGGTTGGTGAGTGTGAAGGCGAAGTCCTTGGCTTCGCCAGGCAGGAGAACCAGAGGCTGTTCGGGCTGGAGGAGGGCTGGGGAGGGCGAGAGCGCGTTGGCCTGGCAGCGCAGGTAGGTGGGAAGGTTCGTGCTCTCGAGGATGGTGAGTCCTGGTTTGGACGTCTCCTTGAGCAGGTTGCCGAAGAGGTCGAACTGGCGCAGTGGTGAGCGGCATGTGACGGTGAAGGTGACGGGAGCGGAGGTGGGCCAGCAGACGATGATGTCCTCCTGTCCGTTGGTGAAGCGGAGGGACTCGAGCTGGGGCGAGAGCCAGGTCTGAGGCTCTCGTGATGCGTCGGCAGGGGTGGTGTTGGCGAGCTGTCGGATGAGCTCGTTGTAGGCGACGAAGGAGGGTTTGGGCTGGTTGTCGGTGGTGACGAGACCGAAGGAGTCGTCGGCGTTGAGGTATTTGTCGCCGTAGTCCTGGAGCATGAACCAGATGTAGAAGTCGGCCTTTCGTGCTCGCGTGAGGGTGATTTTCCGGATGAGTTCGCTGGCCTGGTGCCGTGCGGTGTCGAGCTGTCCGTAGTAGGAGCGGCAGCCGGCCTCGGAGTTGCCGGTTGGCTTGTCGGGGATGCCGGCCTGGCTGAGCCAGTGGTCGAGGGCCTTGAGGGTGGTTTGGCGGTGTGGGCGGTAGTCCTCATGTCCGTGGTAGCAGGCGACGTCGTAGAAGGGGCTGGCCTCCTGGTAGGTGCGTTGGGGCAGGTCACGCTTGCCCTTGGGGTGTCCGATGGCCATGCCTCCGGTGGCGACCTTGAGGGTGGGGAGCCTGCGCTTGAGGATGGGGTAGAGTCGCCTGAGGGCGTTGAGGTAGTTGTCGGTGGTGCCTGGGAAGAAGGCGAGGTTGGGTTCGTTGAACCATTCGAGGTAGCGGATGGCGGGCAGTTGGGCCATGAGGTTGGCGAGGTGTTCGATGTGCTGGTCGAAGTCGGGGAAGTTGCGGTCGAGGAGGGTGCCGGCCCAGCTGGGGACGGAACCGGCGTAGGAGAGGAGCAGGAGGAGGCCGGCGTCGGCGTGTGGACGGTAGAGGCGCAGGTATCGGGCGAGGCCGTTGGGGTCATTGGGTCTGGGCTCGAACTGGGTGCCGATGAGGTTGGCGCGGAGGATGTCGATGCCGAGCGCCTTGATCCAGGAGAGGTGGAGCCGCTCCTCGTGGAGACCGTTGCGGATGCCCTGGTCTTCGACGCCGAACCAGGTTGGGATGGTGTTGAGCCGTCTGCCGTTGGGGGTGAAGGTGGCGGCCCAGCCATGATGGGTGGTGGTGGCTAGGGGGCTCTTGGCTGTCAGTCGGAGCTGGTAGGCCCCCAGCGCGGGTGGGATGCCCGCGTCGAAGCGGGCGAGGGCGAGATGATGGGCGGGGATGGTGAGGGATTGGCGACGGGTGGCGATGCGTTGTCCATGGATGTCCAGCACCTCCAGGGTGAGGGAGAGGTCGAGCGGGCGGTTCCAGGCGTTGCGGAGGCGGTAGGTGGGCTGGAGGGGCTGTCCTGGCGGGGTGGCGAGGCCGCGGTAGACGGGCGAGATGGTGAGGCTGCCCTTGCCGTCTGTCATGTCGGTGATGAGGCAGAGGTCATCGATGCGGATGGTGCCGCTGACGGGCTGTTTGGCGCGGACGGCAAGTGTGGCGAGGGCGACGGGGAAGTGGATGTTCCGGAAGTCGCGGATGGTGTCTGGGGTGAGGGGGAGGCGGAGGCGATGCCAGTCCTTGTCAGGGGGAATCGGGAGTTCGGAGGTACGGAATGGTCGGTTTGTGGCGTCTCGGAGGACGGCGATGAGCGCGAGGTTCCGGTGTCCGTCGGCGTTGGCGTCGAGTTCGAGGGCCTGTGGCATGGCGAAGCGCTGGTAGACGGCGTTCTTGTGCATGTGGAGTTCGCCGCCGTCGGGGTTTCCGAAGGCGAAGGAGAAGGCGCCGCAGAAGCCGTCGTCGCGTTCGGGTGCGGGGATGGAGCTGAGTCCGAGTTCGCCGGGGAAGACGATGTGTCCGGGGGCGAGTCCCCGGGTGAGGCGGCCGCTGGCCATCCAGCTGGAGACGTCGGAGAAGTCATCGAGGAGGAGTCGTCCGTGGGTATCGGGAGGTGTTTGCGGGGGTGGTGGGAGGCTGTCGGCGAGGGTGAAGGGGGTTAGGTTTCGGATGTTCTTCCAGGGTGAGGAGAGGGCGGGGCCGATGATGGAGGCGTGTGGCCAGGCCGAGTCGTCGAGGGTGGGGCTGGCCCAGTCTGGGACGTCCTGGCTGGAGCAGCGCCAGGAGGCGTCGCTGACGATGGCGACGGCGCCGTCGTCGGTGATGAGGCGGATGAGGAACAGGAGTCCGGCTGGGCCGCGTCCGTTTCGCGCCCTGACGGCGAGAAGATTCTTGCCAGGCTGCAGGAGCTGGGTGATGTCTCTCCTCTGGAGATCCAGAGTGGCGATGATGGGTTTGGCGGGCTGTCCGTTGAGCCGGATTTCGGCGCTGTCGTCAGCGATGGCGAGGAGTTCGGCGGAGCGGAACGCGGGCAGTTCACAGTGGAGACGGAAGAGGCGTCTGGAGTTGGGCTGTGGCGCTTCGGGGAACCAAATCCAGGAGGGGGCGGCGGCGTGGAGAGAAAGCGCCAGCGGCAGCCAGAGGGAGGCCAGAAGAAGGAGGTGCAGGCGGTTGGCGGTACTCATGGGGCATCAGGCTGTCGCTGGGGTGGGAGAGGCTGGGGGAAGGGCGTGGAATGTGGCTATTGGCGTTTGAAGTTGTACCTGGCGATGAGCGCCTCATAGTTGACGCTGCGGGCGGCTTCGACGTGTCCGTCAAGGAGCATGAAGGTGGCGTGGTTGCTGTGGCGGTAGATTTTCGGGGCGTTTGTGGTGCTGGTGAGGTCATTGCGCGAGCTGGTCACCAGGCAGAAGGCTCCGTGGCTGTCCAGCAGGAGCACGGAGCGCGACGGCTCCTTGATGATGCTGCGGGTCGTGGAGAACTTGTAGTCGTTGTGGAACTGCGGGGCGCCGGCGAGGGTGATGTTCCACATGTAGCCCATCCGGGTTCCCCGCTTCTTGGGAAAGTAGTAGGCCTCGTTTGCCTCCGTGTTCCATGAGGTGCTGTCCGTCTGGGCGGGGCAGGTGTAGCAGTTGGGGGCCATGACATATCCGTAGGCGAGATGCTGGTACCAGAAGGTGATCCACTGCGCGTTGGCCGAGTCCCGATATAGCTGCAGCTGACCTGGCAGGATGCAGTCGGCGTAGTCGTCGGAGTACATGGCCTGTCCCAGGTTCAGCTGCTTGACGTTGTTCACGCAACTGATGGCACGGGCCTTCTCGCGGGCCTTGGAGAGGGCCGGGAGAAGCATGGCGGCCAGGATGGCGATGATGGCGATGACAACAAGCAGCTCAATCAGCGTGAAGGCGCGGCGCGATGACATGGTGGTTCTCCTGGTGATTTGGGTTAAATCGATTTAAAAGACGTCTGGAACATGTGGCCAATGGGGAAGGTGAGCGTCTGGCTTCTGGGGAGAGTGGGGAGGGCGCCCGTTTGCGGAGGGCCTTGAGGTCTGTGTGCGGTGGGGCGCTAGGCTTCGGGGAAGGGGGTGGGGCGGATGGGGGCGTAGGAGCTTCGGCGGACGAGGGTCTCGGGGAGGTGGGCTCGGGTGGTGACGGGGTGTCCGGCGGCGAGGGAACGGAGGATGGCGTGGGCGGCGGTCCGGGCGATGTCGGCCATGGGGACGCGGACGGAGGAGAGGGGGATGGGGAGGTAGTCGAGGAAGCGGCAGTCGTTCCAGCCGATGAGGGAGATGTCGGA
>CALZPA010000109.1 GCA_945827525.1 uncultured Lentisphaeria bacterium
GCGAACGCTACAAAGACATGCTGCGCGATCCTATATCATGATTTTGTCCACAAATGACACAAAAGACGCAAAAGGGCACAAAATGGCACAAAATGGCTCAAGAAAGGCATACATCTTGATAATGTGTCTTGCAAGAGTTATATTTTGCTGGCAATCACATCTGAGATGCTCAAAACTGGGAATGAGGAATGGCCAATAGAATGAGGAATGGCCAATAGCATGCAAGACTTTGCAGAAACGGAAAGAGATGGCACATCACCCAAGATGCTGGCTGTGCTCATCGACGCGGACAACATTTCGTATCAGCATGCGCCGAGGATTTTTCACATTATACGGGAGCTGGCCGGTAGGCTGGGCGTTGAGAAGCCTGTTTGCAAAGCCTATGGCAACCTAAATTCCTTTAGCGGTGACCGGAGCTGGCGCAAAGGCATCGACGAGTATGGCGTGGAGGCGTGTCCGCAAATTTCTCTTCTTGAGCAGAAGAATGTCGCCGACATCGCGCTTATCCTGGACGCGATGGAACTATGGGCGTCAGGGGGCTGTGCGGGGATGGTCATAGTCTCCAGCGACTCCGACTTCATCTTTCTTGTCAGACGGCTGAGAGACAGGGGAATGCGGGTCTATGTCATCGGCAATAGCTGTTCCGTACTCAGCCTGCGCAGATCCTGCGAGCGGTTCTTCGAGTTGCCTCCGTTGAGTTCGATGGTCGCCATTCCGGAGCAAGTCGCCATAGGGGAATCTGAAGAGCAAGTGCAGGAGGTGGTTGCCGAGCCATGCCCTGTGTCGCCAGTGATGCCACAGGAGGAGACTGTGGCGTCGTCTGCGCCGTCAACGGTCACTCAGCCCACTCCATACCAGCGCATGGTGATGCTGCTTCAGGAACTGCGCTGTGAGTCATTGAGCACGCTCCAGCATACGATCATGACGCAATGGTCGAAGCCGCAGGAGGAGGTCGACAGGATTACTCGAGCAATGGCCAGGGATGGGTTCATCCGGATAGACGCTGGGACTGGCCATGTGGACTGGCTGGACAAAGTGTATGAGGGCAAGGCCAAGAAGGTGCCGAGCGTCACTGTGCTGCCACAGGTGACATGTACCGACCTGGAGTCGATGCCGAAAAAGCCTGCGGATGTCACGCCGGCGGAACGGAAGAGGCTTATTGACCTCATGCGGCAGAATCGCTGTAAAGATCTTTCGGCCTGTCGTAATTGCCTTCCACATGACAGAAGGCAGTGGCTGGCCTATCTCATACAAATCATGATGTGTCAGAAGCTCATCGTCTTCGACAAGGCAAGCGGCGCCATCACATGGAACTGAGTCCATAAAAGGCACAGAAGGCACAAACGATAGGATATGCGTCTCAGCATAGATTGGATGCTGAGGCGCATAGGCGTCGTGGGAAGGGAGGCTCAGAGGAGGAGGACGAGAGAGCCGGCGGTTCCGCATTTCATTGCCAGCGCTTTCCTGCCTCCCATTTGACGGGTGCTGCTTCCCCGACGCATAGGAAAGGATGCAGGAAGCTGACAATCCTTTCTACGCACTCCTGAAGGCTGGCAGGTTTCCGAAGCGGCGATACTTTCCTGATGAACGCTGACCACTGTGATAGCTTCATGGCATCCTGGGAGTATTCTTTGGTGAGACCAATGGGAAGCCCATCCGGCAGGTCGCTTCCTCGACGCATGAAAGTTCCTTCGATGGCCTGGGACAGCACCGGGTAGTCAAAGTCGAAATTCTCCGAGAGAAGCCAGATGTCGAAATAGTCCTTCACGCGGCTGTTTAACATGCCAAGCGAGACTATCGCCTCGAATTTCTCTGCCACCACGGTGCAGCGGGGATAGACGAGAATGCAGGGGGAAGGAAAGCTGTCGAGAAGCCGGGGATATTCCTCAATGACCGCATCCGGGTATACGCAATCGCCGAAACCGACATCGAACTGCAAGGTGACACGCGCGTTCTGAATCCTGGCGTTGAACACGACGCGAGTGCCGCGGTACCTTGCGTCCTTTTTGATTTCGCTGGTCACGATGGAGTCGGTGTCGAAGCGCACACCGTCATTCAACACCTCTGTCGCGCAGATGTCACGGAAGCATTGGGCTAGCTGTTCGGGCGCTGGGTTTCCGTGGCACAGGAAATCTGTGTCTCGTGTCACTCTGAACATTGGTCCGAACCAGACGGAGAAGGCGCACGCTCCCTTCAGGATGAAGCGTGAAGACTGTTGACTTCGCCCCAGACGGAACAGGAAACGCTCGTAGGCGTAGCGCAAAAGCAGGTAGTCGAAACTGACCCTGCGCTGTCCGGCCAGTGATTTCAGCCTGGCATTGACGGAATGCCCCATGTCCTTGATGACGTCCACGCTCATGAGAAGGCCTCCAGATATGGCCGCATGACTCTTGTAGCACGGCACAGGCGCACAGCCTGCCAAAGACGGTTTCTGTCCACACGGTTGCCCTCAAAGGCCTCGCGCAGGGCGGCGACCGCCACATCGAGGCCAATCTTGTTCCTGTACTGAAAGCAGTCGGCCAGGGTCTGCTCCAGCCCATAGACGCGGATGGCGACACCATGCGATATGCGTGTCTCGATGTTGGAGGAGAAGAGCGGCTCGGTTCGGAAGATGAAGGTCGCAGGAGGCTGGCTGACGGCTGGCGCATGGTATCCATGCTGGAGCGCCAGGCATAGCCCATGGGGGTTCTCGTCGGTCAGGCCGTGCAGACGAAGGGCGGAGAGAAGACAGAACACGCCTCGTGGAACAGCCAATGCAAGGACTTCGTAGTCGGTTGTTTCGGAATAATCTGCCTCCGCCGCGGCATACACGCCCCTGGAGAGCCGTATGGCCCCACCTTGCCTGACCTGTGCGCTGGTCACTCCCGAGGGAATGCCCGCAGCGCGAATGGCAGAGGCGCTGACCGGCCCATCCCGGAACATGGTCTTGAGTTGATTCGTCTTGTTCACCATAGACCTCCTGTTTGCAAATCTGCGTCAAATATATCACATTTGACGCAGATTTGCAAACGAAAGAGCAAAGAGGCCTGGCCTTTCTGCAAAAGGAGCAAGGGGATGACCTGAAACTGTGTCACCCTGTGTCTCAGAGGAGGAGGACGAGAGAGCCGGCGGTGATGAGGAGTCCGCCGAGGAGGAGCTTGAGTGAGAAGGCCTCGTGGAGGAAGAGGACGCCGATGGCGATGGTGATGACGACGCTGAGCTTGTCGATGGGCGCGACCTTGGAGACGTCGCCCTTCTGGAGGGCCATGAAGTAGAACATCCAGGAGAGTCCGGTGGCGACGGCGGAGAGGACGAGGAAGAGCCAGTGTCGGGCGTTGAGCTGTCGGAGCTGGGGGAGGGTGCCGGAGCAGAGGACGATGCCCCAGGTGAGGGCGAGGATGATGGTGACGCGGATGGCCAGGGCGAGGTTGGCGTTCACGTCCTTGACGCAGAGCTTGGAGAAGATGGCGGTCAGGGAGGCGAAGAGGGCGGAGAGCAGGGCGAGGAGGCGCCAGTCCATGGTGGGGATTCCTTCAACGTGAGTTCGGTTATTCTTTTTGTGTGTGGGGGGGGATGATGCAGACCAGTCCCCCGTCGGAGGCGGTGGGTGATGCGTCTCTGGCGGGGGACTGGTTGTGTGTGTCAAGCGTCTGGCTGGGCGTCCGTCAGGCGTTGGCCTTGCGGCTGGAGATGGAGCGGATGACGAAGAGGGTGGCGAGCATCAGGGCAACGGCGATGGGGAAGACGATGAACCAGTTGCTGATGAAGCCGGCGAGGAGGAAGGCGACGAAGGAGACGGACGCGACGGTGATGGCGTAGGGCAGCTGCGTCGAGACGTGGTTGATGTGCTCGCAGCGGGCGCCGGCGGAGGACATGATGGTGGTGTCGGAGATGGGCGAGCAGTGGTCGCCGCAGACGGCGCCGGCCAGGCAGGCGGACATGCCGATGAAGAGGAGCGGCGAGGTGGCGGGGAAGATGTTGACGACGATGGGGATGAGGATGCCGAAGGTTCCCCAGGAGGTTCCGGTCGCGAAGGCGAGGACGCAGGCGACGAGGAAGATGACGGCGGGAAGGAAGCGGTCGAGTCCGGCGGCGGCACCGCTCATCAGGCCGGCGATGAACTCCTTGGCCTCAAGGAGGGAGGTCATGTTCTTGAGGGAGGTGGCGAAGGTGAGGATGAGGATGGCGGGCACCATGGCGACGAAGCCCTCGGGGATGCACTTCATGGCCTCGCGGAAGGGGATGATGCCGCGCAGGGCGAGATAGATGATGGTGAGGACGAGGACGACGAGGCCGCCCCAGGGGAGTCCGACGGTGGCGTCGGTGTCGCTGAAGGCGTCGATGAAGCCCTTGCCGTCGAGGATGCCGCCGTTGTAGACGAGGGCGAAGACGCAGATGGCGATGAGGAGGAGGATGGGGACGACGAGGTCGACGATGCGGCCGCGGGCGTTCTCGATGGGTCGGATGCCGTTGTCGACCTCGCCTCCGGTGGTGAAGAGGTCGCCGTTCTCGATGGCGTTGCGCTCATGCTGGCGCATGGGGCCGAAGTCGAACTTCATGAGGGTGATGGCGACGATGAAGACGAAGGTGAGGAGGGAGTAGAAGTTGTAGGGGATGGCTCGGCAGAAGAGCTCGAGTCCGCTGTACTCGGTGCCCTCGGCGTAGCCGGAGACGGCGGCGGCCCAGGAGGAGATGGGGGCGATCATGCAGATGGGTGCGGCGGTGGCGTCGATGATGTAGGAGAGCTTGGCGCGCGAGACCTTCTTGGCGTCGGTGACGGGGAGCATGACGGAGCCGACGGTGAGGCAGTTGAAGTAGTCGTCGATGAAGATGAGGACGCCGAGGAGGAAGGTGGCGAGGATGGAGCCGATGCGGGTCTTGACGTGGGTCTTGGCCCAGGCGCCGAACGCGGCGGCGGCGCCGGTGCGGTTGATGAGGGCGACGAGGACGCCGAGGATGACGAGGAAGATGAAGATGCCGGCGGTTCCCTTGACGGCCTCGATCAGGCCGTCGTTGAGGATGGTGTCGACGATGGCCAGCGGGTGGGCGCCGGCGGCGAAGCAGCCGCCGAGCAGGATGCCGATGAACAGGGAGGAGTAGACCTCCTTGGTGATGAGGGCCAGGATGATGGCGACCAGGGGCGGCACCAGCGCCCAGAACGTGCCGGCCAGCTTTGACTTCGGCTTCGCGGGCTCTTCGGCGGCCTCGGCGGTCGCCTCGGCCTCGGCCTTCGGCTCCTCGGCGGCGGGCTTCACGGCCTCGTCGGCGCTGGCGGGCTTCGCGGCCTCGGCCGTCTGGACGATGGCGACGGCGGCCGGCGCCGGGGCGTCTTGGGCCAGCAGGGTGGGCAGGGCAAGGCTGGCCAGCAGAACGGCCAGGGCGGCGCAACAGACGGACAGACTTCGGTGAATGTTCATGGTTTCCTCTGGGTTTTCCCGAAAAGATGGTCTTGGCCTCCGCGTCACGCCCAACACTCACTGGGCACACGGGGGACTGGAAAAGACAGGGGAAAAGAACGAAATTTAACTCAAAAACCGCGAAAATCAAGGTTTTGCGCGAAAACGCGGCGGAACAGGCGTGCCGTTGCGGTGTCGTGGTCAGGTTCCGAGCAGGAGGAGGATGGCCAGCAGGATGAGGACGAGGCAGCCGCAGCCACCGCAGGAGAGTGCGGAGGGTGAGAAGCGGTGTCCGCAGTTGAGGCAGATGAAGGTGGTGCCGTTGCCGCCGAGGAAGCCGAGGAGGAGTCCGAGCCAGTTGAAGAGGAGGAAGCCGAGGCAGCCCAGGCCGAGGCTGTAGTCGTTGCTGGTGCAGGCGGCGAGGTGCTGTGAGCCGCAGCGGGGGCATCTGACGGGTTGTGCGGGCATGGGTGTGGGTGGCCTTGCCTGGTGTGGGGAGGTTGTGCCTGGCGGCGTGCGCGGAGCGTGGAGTGTCCCGCGTCCGCCGCCGGGCGTGTGGTCAGCGTGTGGTCTTGTCAGGAGATGAAGGCGATGGAGTTGCGCGGCATCCGGATGGCGAGGGCGTCGCCCTGGCGCTGGAGGAAGGCCTCAGCGTAGGAGCGGGCGTCGTCGACGACATGGGCGGTGGGGGAGGGGAGGGCGCCTCCGGGCGCGGCCTTGATGAGGACGGTCTTGGCCGGCTCGGCGGTGTCGTTCTCGGCGTAGTGGGCGACGATGAGTCCGAGCCTGCCGTTGCCGTCGGTGGCGGCGACGCAGTAGATGTCGGGGTCGTCGGAGACGGCGGAGATCTGGGTGCCGAGGTCATAGAGGTCGGCGAAGCCGTAGAAGGGCCAGTAGCCCTTGAGCCGCTCCAGGGTGTAGAAGTCGAAGAGTCCGTTGAAGGGGCAGGGGCGGGCGTCGTAGTACATGAGCATGTCGACGGGGCTGTCCTGTCCGACGGCCATGCAGGCGGCGGTGAAGGCGGCGCCCTTGGCGCCGATGATCTGGCGGATGGTGTAGACGAAGTCCTTGGTCCAGCCTCGGACGTAGTTCCACTCGTTGAGGATGCTCTCGGCGTCGGGATAGCCGGCGCGGTCGAGCTTGTCGCGGACGAGGCGCGCCTTCTGTCCGACGACGCGCGGGTCGGTGGTGTAGACGTGCCAGGAGAAGAAGTCGAGGGGTGTGCGCTCGCCGTCGGCGGTGAGGGAGGCGAGGAAGCGGTCGGTCCAGTCGTCGAAGCGGTGGGCGAGGGCGGGGCCGCCGATGCGGAGGTTGGGGAAGCGGCGCTTGAGGTGGCGGGCGGTGATGCGGTAGAGCTGGAAGAACTCGTCGGCGGTGCCGCCCCAGCAGCGCTTGTTGGGGCTGTCGTCGGGGTCGAGGTCGGGCTCGTTCCAGATTTCCCAGTAGGCGATGTCCCAGCGGTGTCCGTCGGCCCAGCCCTCGTTGTAGTGGGCGATGATGTGCTCGCAGATTTCCGCCCATTTCTGGAAGTCCTTGGGCGGTAGGGTATTGTACTTCTTGATCCAGTGCTCGATCTTGGAGCCGAGGCGATAGAAGACACCGGTGCCGGCGTCGAGGGTGTTCCGCAGGTACTGGTCGGTGAGGGTGAAGTCGTAGGCGGTGGGGTCGTCGGGGTCGCGGCTGAAGTCGGGGAAGATGAAGTTGACGTCGACGGTGTGCTCGCCGCCGTAGGCCGCGTTGAAGGCGGCGTCATGGTTGCGGGCGAAGGGGATGCGCGCGGCGGCGAACTCGTCGAAGTTGCCGCGGGTCTGGTCGGGGCGCTTCATCAGGGGGCCGTTGTTGACGGCGTGCATCCGCTTCATCGGGCCGAGCGTCCGGGTGCTGTCCAGCAAAATCTCTGACATGGTGGTCTCTCGCTTCCTAATCTGGGGTTTGGGAGGGGAAGGGCTTGGGGGGAGCGCTCATGCCGCGCCGCCCGCACCACAACACTATAACCGAAACGCACCCATTGTCCAGCGCACACCCGAAAAACTGCCCCGCGCATTTGCATTGCGCCTGCAACAGGCTATCTTATGTCATTTGGTCAATCGTTTGAGCAACATCAAGTGGCGAGTATATAGGTTTAAGGAAGCGGGAGGGTTGTCGTGCGGTTTTCGGTGGGTCATCGTGAGGATCCGTTGTTCATGGAGGCGGTGCTGTCGCATCCTGGTGTGGTGACGGAGGTGTACTTTGCGTGGCCTGGGATAGCGAGTGGCCGGACGGGTCAGGGGGGCGTGTCGGTGGGGCGTGAGTCGTCGTTGCTGTCGGATTTGCGCGTGTATGCGTCACGGGGGCTGTCGCTGAACCTGCTTTTGAACGGGAACTGCTATGGGAGGCAGTCGCTGTCGCGGTCGTTTCACAGCCATGTCGGGGAGGTGGTGGATTATCTGCGCGGCGAGGTGGGGGTGTCGTCGGTGACGACGGCATCGCCGGTGATAGCTCGGTTTGTGCGGCTGAATTTTCCGGGGCTGGAGGTGCGCGGCTCGGTGAATCTGGGGATCGGGACGGCGGCGGCGCTGGAGCATCTGGATGGTCTGTTTGACGCGGTGTACGCGCGTCGGGAGCTGAACTACGACCTGGTGGGGCTGACGGCGCTCCGTGAGGCGTGTGCGAGGCGCGGGGTTCGGCTGCTGATGCTGGCGAACAGCGGCTGTCTGAACGACTGTCCGGCTCGGACGTTCCACGACAATCTGGTGGCGCACGAGAACGAGATAGCGGAGATGGACAATGCGTTTGAGTTCGAGGGTCTGTGTCACCGGCGGCTGTCGACGGCGGAGGGCCGTGCGGAGCTGCTGCGGCACAGCAACGCCATCCGTCCGGAGGACGTGTGGCGCTACGAGTCGCTGTGCGACGGGATGAAGCTGGCGACGCGGGCGAGCCGCCAGGCGGCGACCATCGTGGAGGCGTATGCGACGGGTCGCCATTCGGGCAATCTGCTGGACTTGACGGAGCCGAGCTACAGTGCGCACTACCGTCCGTTCGTGCTGTCGGGCGACCGTCTGCCGCCGGACTACTGGGAGCGGCGCACGGGCTGTGGCGGCTCCTGCGCGGACTGCGGCTGGTGCCGAGAGGCGCTGCGGGCCGCGCTGGTGGACGTGTCGGGACTGGGCGATGCCGCGTCGGCGTCGCCGCGAGAGCAACAAGGAGACGCAGGCAATGCTGACAAGTGAGATGGTGAAGAGGGCCGCGCTGGCGGCCGGTGCCGATTTGTGCGGCATCGGCGACATGGCGCGCTTTGAGGGTGCGCCGAAGGAGATGGATCCGCGCGAGCTGTTCCCGGAGGCGCGGTCGGTGATAGGCATGGTGTTCCGGATCCCGCGGGGGGTGCAGCGCGGCATCGAGGAGGGGACGCAGTTCTTCCAGTATCCGTCCATGGCCTACGGCGGCATCAACGAGATTTTCGCGCCGGCGGTGCTGTACCATGTCGGCAAGGTCATCGAGGATGGCGGCTACGAGGCGTTCGTGTACCGGAACACGGGTGCGCGCGGGAGCGTCTCGGACATGGACGGGTCGCCGGGGAACACGCTGTCGCCGGAGGAGCAGATTGAGGTGATGAACCAGGCGAAGCGCAAGACGGACCACCACCGCTCGGTGCAGTACACGCGTCCGGCGCGCGAGGGGCAGGCGCATCCTGACCTTCAGTTTCACTTCCGGCTGGCGGCCGTCGCCTGCGGCCTGGGCGAGATGGGCTGGAGCAAGATGTTCCTGACGCCCCAGTTCGGGCCGCTGCAGCGCGTCGCGTTCATCTTCACGGACGCGCCACTGGAGCCTGACCCGCTCTACGACGGGCCGCCGCTGTGCCGCCGGTGCATGGCCTGCGTGCGCGAGTGCCCGGGGCAGTGCCTGAGCGCGAAGGAGAGCATCCGGGTGACGGTCGGGGGCAAGGTCTGCGAGTGGGGCAAGCTGGACGAGTGGAAGTGCTATGCGTTCTACACGCATGGCGGGCGCCACTACAACCCGTTTGTGCCGAAGGAGGTCTGGGACCGCAACGAGAACGGCGACCTCGACCTGCTGGAGGGCAAGTGCCCCGCCAACGAGCAGGAGATCATGAAGGTCTACGGCGCCCTCGAAAAGTACTTCCCCACCTGGGTCGGCTACAACATGGCCAAGTGCGGCGGGTGCATCCGCGCCTGCGTCAGCATGCTCGAGAAGAAAGGCGGCTGCATGGCCGGCAGGTTCCATGAGAACCTCCGCACCGGCAAGGCCTGGAAGATGGACCGCTGACAGACAGCAGGAGACTCTCATCATGGCAGACTCTGACACCCACACCACGACGCTCACCGCCGAGGACATCCGCCGCAAGGCCCGCGAGTTCGGCGCCGCCGCCGTCGGCATCGGCGACATCCGGTACTTCGCCGGCTGTGACCCGCAGCGCGACCCGCGCGCCATCCTTCCCCACGCCACCTGCGTCATCGGCTGCGCGTTCCGCATCCCACGCGCCCTTTACGCCGCCATGGCCAGACGGGAGCAGTTCTACAACTACACTCAGCTTGGCGTCAAGTTCGTCGACGAGGACCTGGCCGAGATCTTCCTCCTCAAGCTGGGCGGCTTCATCGAGGACGCCGGCTACGACGCCTGCCTCCAGCGGAACGTCTCCAACCTCCGCATCAAGGGCGACAAGACCACCAATCCCGAGCTCCTCGACACCTATGAGCTCATCCATGCCGAGCCCGTCGCGCCCGGCAAGCCCGCCCCCGACATCATCCTCGACTTCAACGAGGCCGCCCGCATCTGCGGGCTCGGCGCCGTCGGGCGCTCCGGACATCTCATCGCCAGGGGGCTCGGCCCCTTCGTTCGCCTCGTCTTCATCGTCACCGACGCGCCCCTCGAGTGCGACGCGCCCTGCGACGCGCCCCTCTGCGACGACTGCGGCGCCTGCCGCGACGCCTGCCCCGGGCACGCCATCGGCCCCGACGGCACCGACACCTGGCAGTGCGCCGTCACCTACCGCGGCGCGTTCCGCGCCAATCCGTTCCTGACCGACGACACGCTCCGTGACGAGCCGGGCCGTGACGACATCCTGGATGGGCGCCGCCGCTTCGACAGCGAGAGCGCCCGTGCGCTGTATCCGAGGCTGGACTTCCTGCCGAGCCGTCCCATCGGCTATGCGCCGTGCCTGTGCGGCCGCGCCTGTGACGTCGCCTGCCACAACCACCTCAAGGAGAGGAGACTGATATGATGAATGACCTGAAGCAGAGGCTTGTCGACATCCTGAAGCGCGAGGGGGCGGACCTGGTGCGCGTCGGCGGCGTGTCACGCATGACGGATCTGGCGGTTCGCCGTCTGCTGCCGTCCTGCCGCAGCGTGGTGTGCGCGGCGTTCCGCCAGCTGCGCGGCTCGCGTCGCGGCATCGAGGAGGGGACGACCTACTACCAGTACACGACGATGGCCGTCGAGACGCTGGAGGAGGTCGTTATGCCCATGGCGCTCCTACGCGCCTGCGACCTGCTGGAGGAGGCCGGCTTCGACGCCCTCCCGCAGCGGCGCAGCCAGCTCATCATGGCCGAGGAGGACAGCACCAACCCCGAGGTCGACCACAGCGAGATCTACCGGGGCGTCACCGGCGAGCTCCAGCTCGACTTCGAGCGCTGCGCCATCGACTGCGGCCTGGGCGAGCGCGGCTTCTCCGGCTCCATCCTCACCGACGACTTCGGCCCGTTCCAGCGCTGGGTCTTCATCCTGACGGACGCTGAGCTGCCGGAGGACCCGCTGGTCGCGCCGCATCTCTGCGACGGCTGCCAGGCGTGCCGCCGCGCCTGTCCCGGCCACGCCATCGCGGCGGACGGCGCGCTTGACCGCTGGCAGTGCGCCGTCTACTATGTGGGCGCCTACCGGGGAACCAACCCGTTCATGCCGCCGGACGCGCTGGCGGACGACCCCGAGCGGCTCGCGGTCATCGCCGGCGAGGCCGACCTGACGCCCGAGCGCGCCCGCGAGGTCCTCGAGCAGATACACTTCTACCCCAACATGAAGCACGCCTACATGGCCAGCATCTGCGGCAAGGCCTGCGACACGGCCTGCTACATCCGCCTCGAGGAGCGCGGCGTCCTCACGAGACGCTTCCTCTCGCCCTTCCGGCGGCGCCCCGAATGGCGCCTGCCCATCGAGGAGTAGGGCAATCACGCATCTTCCGTTCCTCGCCGGCCGATGATGCAGGTGGGGATGGAGAGAGAAGCGGGCGCGGCCGCCATCGGAGGATGGCGACCGCGCCCGTTGCGATTGGGTTTGTGAAGCCGGGGGAGCGGTCGTCAGAGGGTGCCGAAGAGTCGGTCTCCGGCGTCACCGAGTCCGGGGAGGATGTAGCCGTGGTCATTGAGGCGCTCGTCGAGGGCGCCGAGGTAGATGTCGACGTCGGGGTGTTCGCGCTGGACGGTCTCGACGCCCTCGGGGGCACCGAGGATGTTGACCAGCTTGATGGTGCGGACGCCTCGAGCCTTGAGGAAGCCGATGGCGGCGGCGGCGCTGCCGCCGGTGGCGAGCATGGGGTCGAGGACCATGACGATGCGCTCGGAGACGTCGGTGGGCAGCTTGCAGTAGTACTCGACGGGCTTGAGGGAGGCGGGGTCGCGGTAGAGTCCGATGTGTCCGACGCGGGCGGCGGGGATGAGGGTGAGCATGGCGTCGACCATGCCGAGTCCGGCGCGGAGGA
>CALZPA010000110.1 GCA_945827525.1 uncultured Lentisphaeria bacterium
TCAATCAGCTCGAGGATCACGGGCGAGGCGGTGATGCGGTCGACCTGCAGCAGATGGCATCGGATAGGCTGTTGAAGAAGGAGGCTATTCACTTCTTGCTATAAGATGGTCATGAAGCAGTTTCTTGACTGCGGTAGCCACATCCTGGTTTTCAGAAATATCAAGCAACTTTTGATAGTCAACTGCCTCATCATCTGAAAAGATCAAGGACACAATTCGCTCCTTTCTGCCTGCTACATGTTCATACCTTCTTTTCCCCCAGCAAGTGACTAATGTAGAGTGCCTCGAAGGTCGTCATTCTTTGGCCCAACAGCGTGGCCTGCGTAGAGAGGCCGGCGTTCAGCATGACTTTCCTGCATTTCAGGTGACTGGGCAACCTCTGCCCATACTCCCTTGTGCCACACTCGCCATCATAGCTGATGATATAATCGATGTGACGCCTGTCGAGCTTCTCGATGTGTCGGACAAACTCGTCGAAATCCACACCCGCGATATAGCGATGATCCCGCACATTGGACACACCCTGATAGGGCGGATCCATATAGACCAAATCCCCTGGCTGAGCCATGTCCAGCACCTCATGGTAATCCAGGCTCATGAACGTCGCCTTTCCATGCAGCAATTCGGCAATGGCACGAACATTGGGCGCCAGGTTCTCCGGTGATATGCCGTGCCGACGCTTGTCCGGAGACTGGTTGAATTTGCCATTTCGCCCATAACGAATGGCGCCCTTGACGCATCGCGCCAGCAGATAGAGCATGACGGCTGGTGAGGTGTCGCCCTGATTGAACCGGTCACGAATGTCGAAGAAGTGCTGCGCGTGTTCCTCGCCCAGCTCGAACTGCTGTTGCCAGATGACCATATAGTCATCAATCAGGCGCTGCGGATGCTCGATCGCCTCCTTCAGCATCATGACTAAAGGCGCATTGATGTCATTGATGACAAACTGCTCCGTCCGTCGCTCCTGTGCCACAGCGACGCTGATGGCGGCAGAACCAGCAAAGGGCTCGACAAGACGCCGGAACATTCGTGGCATGAAGCCCAGTATCTGCGGTGCCAACAGACGCTTGGACCCCTGATATGGAACGAAATGCGGTAGTTTCCCTCTCATGCGTCAATCAGTCACTCCCCCTAGAAGAAATTGGTGTTTTTCGTGTATTTTGTGGACTTCCAATCTGTGTGTGCGCTGTGGGCCACCATCACTCAATCAGCTCGAGGATCACGGGCGAGGCGGTGATGCGGTCGACCTGCAGCAGATAGCGTCGGCCGCAGACATCGAAGGGAAGCTCGCGGGCGGCGGCCTGGCCGTCGGGGAAGAAGGTGAGGACGACCTGGCCGTCGTCGTCGGTCTGGACGTCATCGAGCTGCCACTGGACAGCGCTGGGGAACCGATAGGCGGGCTTGGCCTCGATGATGGCGTGGCAGTGCTCGTCGAGGTCATCGGAGGCGTTCTGCGGCGGTTGCCAGGTGCGCTCCAGGGCCTCGCTGGCGGTGCCGACGCGGAACTGGGCGGCCTCGGCGTCCAGGGTGAGGGTGAGCGTCTGCCCGGTGGCGCGTGCGCGGAGGGCGGTCTCGCTGACGGCGGTCCGGAGGTCGGTGAGCGCCCCCTCGATGGTCATGCGGTCGGACTGCCGGACGATGGCCGGCGCGGCGACCGCCATGACCAGGCCGATGACGACGAAGACGATGAGGATCTCCAGCAGCGTGAAGGCGCCGCCGCGGCGTTGATGCCTACTCCTCCTTGCCGAAGCAGGACAGGTCTTCATTGAAGTCCTCGCCACCCTGTGTCTTGTCCGCGCCGTAGGAGACGATGTCGAAGTTCATGTCGCCGCCGACGGTGTAGATGAAGTCCTGTCCCCAGCCGTCCTTGGGGAGCGAGCGGTCATCGAGGTAGGACTTTCCGTTCTTGGAGTTCTTGCCGAGGAGTTCGGAGAGCGAGGCGGGGTACTCGTTGTTGTCCATGTAGTAGGACTGCACGGCACCCTTGAGGACCTTGAGGTTGGTCTTGGTGGTCTCGACCTTGGCCTTCTCGAGGTTGTCCATGATCTTCGGCACGGCCAGTGAGGCGAGCATGCCGATGATGACGATGACGATCATGATTTCGATGAGGGTGAAGGACTGGCGGACTCGGCGTCCGTCCTGGCGTCTGCGGCTGCTCATGGCTGTTGGTACTCCTGTGTTCACTCTGTGTGTGGCGGCGAGTGTGCGTGTGTGCCTGTCGTCGCCCGTGTCTGTCTCGTGTGTGTGGTGTGTGGTTTCCGTCACGCCTTGCCCTGCATGTCCATGATGGCCAGGAACATGATGGTGACGATGGTGCCGATGCCGAGTCCGAGGGCGACGATGACGAGCGGCTCGAAGAGGGAGAGGAGTCGCTTGACCAGCGCCTTGAGGTCGGTCTCGTAGCGGTCGGCCACGCGCTCCAGCATGGTCTCGACGGCGCCCGTCTCCTCGCCGACCGCCAGCATCTTGAGCATCAGGCTGGGGATGTAGGGGCTCTCGGACAGCGCGGACGACAGCTTCTGGCCCTGCCGCAGCTCGCCCGCCAGTCCCGTGATGGACTGCTGGATGACCTTGTTCTGGAGCACGCGGCTCGCGATGGACACCGTGTTCAGCAGGTGGACGCCGTTGCGCATCAGGATGGCCATCGTCCGGCAGAGCCGCGCGATGTCCGAGTACATCACGAGCTTGCGGACGACCGGCAGACGCAGCGTCAGCGCGTCGAAGCGCCGCCGCACCCACGACTGCTCGCGCCGCACCGCCGTCACCAGATACACGACTGCCGCGACCAGGGGGAAGACCAGCCACCAGTAGCCCGTCAGGAACGTCGACAGCGACAGCAGCAGATCCGTCGCCGTCGACTTGATGCCCGCGCCCGCCAGCGCGGAGGCGAACTTCGGGATGATGACGCCCAGCACGATGACCAGCATCACCACACCGGTCGCGCAGATGAACGCCGGATAGATGGACGACGAGATGATGAAGCTCCTGAGCTCGCGGCTCTCCATGAGGAAGCGCCGCAGCTCGCCCATCACCTGGGCCAGCGCGCCGGCCTCCTCGCCGGCCTCCACGATGCCCGCGTACAGCGGCGGGAACATCCGCCCGCGCTCGCGGATGAGCTCCGAGAGCCGACGCCCCTCGTGGAGGCCGCGCCGCATCTCGTTGACGAGCTGCTGCAGCGCCGGGTTCTCGTGGTCGTCGCCGATGATGCCGAGCGCCTTCTCGAGGGGGATGTCGGCCTCCAGAAGCGGCACCAGCCGGTCGGTGAACTCGACGATGTCGACATGGGGCGCGAACAGGGCGCCCCTCTGGTGCGTCTCGGCCCCCTCGCCGAGGAATTCGAGCGGCATGAGCCCGCGGCGCTGGATGCGCCGCGCCGCATCCGCCTGGGACGTTCCCTCCATGACGAGCTCGCTGAGGGAACCGGAGGCGTCGCTGACTCTGTATCGGAAAAGTGGCATGGCGTGGGTCTGCGGTGTGCTTGGGGGGATGGCTGGCGGTCGGTCGGCGGAGTCAGATGTCTGGCCGGGGCAGACGTTCCGCCGCTATGGCAACAGAACGCCCAAATCGCCCGATTATTGCCCGGACAGCCGGAGCGGAATGGGGAAATATAAGACGATGGAGCGCATTTTTCAACTGCCGTGACCGGCCTGCCACGGCTTTGCTTTTGCGCGTTGGAAGGCTAAATTCCTTGTTTTGCCCCAACGGCCCGTCATCGGTGTCGGGCCTGGCGGCCTTCAGGCGTTTTCCGGGGCTGTGGTGTGGCTGTCTAGAGTGGAGAAGCGGACGGATATGAGCATGAGGCGGAAGAGTCTGGCATGGATGGCGCTGGCGCTGCTGGCGCTGAGCGGCTGCGGCGGCGAGGACAGCTCGCGCGGACGGCGGCTGCTGAACGTGTCCTACGACCCGACGCGCGAGCTCTATCAGGAGATGAACGCGGCGTTTGTGGCGCAGTGCGAGTCGGAGGGCCTGAAGGGCGTTCGCGTCGAGCAGTCGCACGGCGGCTCGGGCAAGCAGGCACGCGCGGTGCTGGACGGCCTGGAGGCGGATGTCGTCACGCTGGCGCTGGGCTATGACATCGACATGCTGTCGTTCCAGGGGCGTCTGCTTCCCGGCGACTGGGCGACGCTGCTGCCGAACCACAGCGTGCCGAGCTATTCGACCATCGTCCTGCTGGTGCGTTCCGGCAACCCGCGCCAGATACGCGACTGGGACGACCTGGTGAAGGACGGCGTCGAGGTCATCACGCCGAACCCCAAGACCTCGGGCGGCGCCCGCTGGAACTACCTGGCGGCGCTGGCCTGGGCGACCCGCAAGTACGGCTCCCGCACGGCGGCGCTGGAGTATCTGGCCAAGCTGTTCCGGCACGTCCCCGTGCTCGACACCGGCGCCCGCGGCGCCACCAACACTTTCGTCCGACAGCGCAAGGGCGACGTCCTCATCGCCTGGGAGAGCGAGGCCCTGCTCGCCCAGCGCGAGCTCCCCGACGAGGGCTTCGAGATCGTCTATCCGTCCCTGAGCATCAAGGCCGAGCCGCCCGTCGCCATGGTTACCCTCGGCGTCCAAGCCAACGGCACCCGCGAACTCGCCGAGAAGTACCTCCTGTTCCTCTACTCCGACGCCGGCCAGGCCATCGCCGCCAGGCACTTCTACCGCCCCTTCCGCCCCGAGGCCGCACAGCCCCAGGACCTCCAGCGCTTCCGCGACCTACCCATGGTCTCCATCGCCGCCGAATTCGGCGGCTGGATGACCGCCCACGCCGAGCACTTCGCCAACGGCGGCACCTTCGACCAGATCATGGCCGCCCGCAACGCCGCCACCCCGTAGGCGCGAAACGACCCCATGAGCCTGCTCCGCCTGCTCCGCCGACCCCGCTGCGTCCCCATGCTGAATTTCGGCCTGGGCATGACCTACCTGACGCTGCTGGTGCTGGTGCCGGTCGCCTGCCTCGTCCTCCGAGCGGCCAATGTCTCCTGGGACGAGTGCCGGCGCGTCCTCGCCACGCCGGACAACTGGGCCGCGCTGCGCCTCTCCCTGACGCAGGCACTCCTCGCCGCCTGCTTCAACACCGTCACCGGCGTCCCGCTCGCCTGGGTCCTCAGCCGCTACGAGTTCCCCGGACGACGCTTCCTGGACGTCTGGATTGACCTGCCGTTCGCCCTGCCGACGGCCGTCGCGGGCATCGCGCTCTGCGGCCTGTACGGGCCGCACGGGCTGGCGGGCTCCTGGCTGGCGCGGCTGGGCATCCAGGTGGCGTACACGCCGCTGGGCATCTGGCTGGCCCTGGTGTTCGTCGGCCTGCCCTTCGTGGTACGCACCGTCCAGCCAGTGATGCTGAACCTGGACCTCAGCCAGGAGGAGGCCGCCGCCTGCCTCGGCGCCTCGCGCTGGTACTGCCTGCGCCGCGTCGTCCTCCCCGAGCTCCTGCCCGCCATCCTCGCGGGCTTCTCCATGGCCCTGGCACGCGGCATCGGCGAGTATGGCTCCGTCATCTTCATCGCCGGCAACATCCCCGGCGAGACCGAAATCCTGCCGCTCCGCATCGTCCATGCGCTGGAGGGCTACGACTACACGGGGGCGACCATCCTGGCCGTCGCCATGCTCGCCGTCTCCTTCGCCCTCCTCGCCGTCATCAACCTGCTGCAGCGTCACCGGAGGGCCTGAGCCATGCCAAACCGCACCATCACGCGCCGAACCGCCGAGCCCGCCTGGGTGCGCCGACTGCTGATCGCGCTGGCGTTCCTCCACGTCGGCCTCCTCGTCGCGCTCCCCTTCGCCAGCGTCGTCTGCCAGGCGTTCGGCGAGGGACTGGACGCCTTCCGGCGGCTGCTCGCCTCACCGGACACGTCCTCCGCCATCTGGCTGACCGTCAGCCTCGCGCTGGTCGCCGTCCCCCTCAACGCCCTCTTCGGCCTGGCGCTGGCCTGGGGCCTCACCCACCTCCGGCTGCCCGGAAGGCGGCTCATCGAGACGCTCCTCGACCTCCCCTTCTCCATCTCGCCCGTCGTCGCGGGACTGCTCTTCATCCTCCTGTTCGGCGTGAACGGCTATCTCGGCCCCTTCCTGCGGGCGCACCACCTCCGCGTCATCTTCGCCTACCCAGGCCTCCTGCTGGCGACGCTGTTCGTCACCATGCCCTTCGTCGCCCGCGAGCTGCTGCCGCTGCTGGAGGCCTCCGCCCTCAGCGGCGAGGAGGAGGCCGCCCGCCTCCTCGGCGCCGGCTGGTGGCGCATCTTCTGGCGCATCACCTTCCCCGAGATACGCTGGGGACTCCTCTACGGAACCATCCTCTGCGGCGCCCGCGCCATGGGCGAATTCGGCGCCGTCGCCGTCGTCTCCGGATGCATCCGCGGACGCACCAACACCCTCCCCCTCCACATCGAGGCCCTCTTCCAGGACGGCGACCTCCACGCCGCCAGCGCCGCCGCCTCCCTCCTCGCCATCATCGGACTCGTCAGCCTCGTCTGCCGACTCGCCTCCGCGCGCCTTCACGCGCTCGCCGCCGCCCAACGCCCCCCAACCACCTAGCCAGCCACACTCCCTCCCCCCATGTCCATCGACGTCCGCAATGTGCACAAGAGCTACGCCGGAAGCCACGTCCTCAAGGGCGTGTCACTCACCGTCGGCACCGGCGAGCTCGTCGCTCTGCTCGGCCCCTCCGGCTGCGGAAAGACCACCCTCCTCCGCATCATCGCCGGACTCGAAAAGCCCGACGCCGGAGACGTCCTCTGCGACGGACTCAGCTCCGCACAGCTCCCCCCAGGCGAAAACCGCATCGGCTTCGTCTTCCAGCACTACGCCCTCTTCCAGCACATGTCCGTCTTCGAGAACATCGCCTTCGGACTCCGCGCTCGCCCACGGCGCGAACGGCTCCCCGAGGACGAGATCCGACGACGCGTCAACGGCCTCCTCGAACTCATCCAGCTCGACTGGATCGCCAAACGCCTCCCAGCCGAACTCTCCGGCGGACAGCGACAGCGCGTCGCCCTCGCCAGAGCCCTCGCCGTCCAGCCGCGCTTCCTCCTCCTCGACGAACCCTTCGGCGCCCTCGACGCCAAAGTCCGACTCGAACTCCGACACTGGCTCCGAGAACGCCACGCCGACCTCGGCGTCACCACCCTCTTCGTCACCCATGACCAGGAGGAGGCCATGGACGTCGCCAACCGACTCGTCGTCATCCGCGACGGACAGGTCGAGCAGACCGGAACCCCCGAGCAGCTCTACGCAACCCCCGTCAACCCCTTCGTCTGCGACTTCCTCGGCTACGTCAACATCCTCCACGCCGACGGACAGCAGTTCTATGTCCGACCCCACGAAATCGCCCTCGAATGGTTCTCCGGAGAACGCACCGAACCCGCCACCGTCAGCGCCATCCGCACCGCCGGCCCCATGGTCCAGCTCGAGCTCAGAACCCCCGACGGACGCAGCGTCACCGCAGCCATCACCCACGAGGCCTTCCAGCAGCGACAGCTCGCCATCGGAGAGGAAGTCCACCTCCGCCCCCTCGTCGAACGCACCTTCGACTGAAAATCCACCTCGATGCGTTGCCGTGGCCAACCTGTCCGCTATATTATGGGCTTTGCCCATCCTGCCATGACATCCACAGCCAAAACCGTACAATTACCGACAACTCCGCGGCGACTGACATGATACTCGACCAATCCCTGACCCCTGAGCAGCAGCGGCGCTCCCAGCGCAACCTTCACTGCTTCAACGTCATCAACGGCGTCTCGTACATGTGCCTGGGCGAGACGATCCTCATCCTGCTGGCGGTCAAGCTGCACTCCCCCGACTACGTCGTGGCCACGCTGGGCTCGATGATCTACTTCGGCTTTCTGCTGCTGCCGCTGGGGAAGGCCGTGACGGCGCGCGTTGGCGCCGCGCGGGCGCAGGCGCACTTCTGGGTCTACCGCAACCTGGCGGCGCTCGCGATCGCCAGCGCCGCGCTCTGGAGCCATCTGGGGCTGCACCTCCTGGCCGAGCTGGTCATCGTGGCGGGCGCGTTCATGTTCTACGGCTTCCGCGCCGCCGGCGTCGTCATGTCCCAGCCGCTCATCGGCGACATCACGGACGAGTCGTCGCGCGGGCGCTTCCTGGGGCTCCTTAACAGCGCGTTCAGCATCGCCTGCATCGTGACGCTGCTGGTCATCACGCTGGTCATGCGCCACGAGAGCGAGTGGACCATCACCGGCGTCATCGTCTTCGGCGCCTGCTGCGGCATCACCGCCTCCGGCTTCCTCCGACGCGTCGACGAGACGCGCGCCATCTCCGTGTCCGCGCGCGAGCCCTACGGCCCGGCGTTCCGCTGGGCGCTCCATCACCGTCCTCTGCGCAGCCTCCTGCTGGCCGCCTTCATGGCCAACCTCGCCCAAATCCTCATCGCCCCGCTGTCCATGCTCGCCGTCAAGCGCGGCTACGGCTTCAACGACACCCAGGCGCTCATCTTCGCCATCGGACAGTTCGGCGGCGCCGCGGCCATCTCCTTCCTCGCCGGCCAGGCCGCGCGCCTCCTCGGCTCACGCCGCGAGATGCTGCTCGCCTACCTGGGCATGCTCCTCATCGCGCTGTCGTGGCTCCTCCTGCCAAACACCGCCAGCCTGCCGCTGCTGCTCATCCTGTTCTTCTTCGTCGGCGGCTGCAACGTCGTCCTCATCAACACCGTCATGCAGTACTTCCTGGAGATCATCACGCCCGAGCGCCGCGTCGCCAGCTCCGTCTTCGTCTCCATCATCACCGGAGCCGGCGCCGGCGTCACCGGCATCATCGTCTCCAACGCCATGCTCAAGCTCGGCGCACTCCTCGCGCCGGAAACCCCACTCAGCGGCTACCGCGCCTACTTCGCCCTCATCATCCTCTGCCTCCTCCCAGGACTCTACCTCATCGCACGACTCAAACCCGCCGCCGACGACAACCACAACTTCAAACGACCCAAATTCGCCGCCGACAACCACAACAGCCAGAGCCACGACGCGCAATAAATGCTTTTCTACATATTTTCCATCATCGGATACCCATCATTTTAGTTTTTCCTTCCCATTCGGAGTATCAGGGAAAAACCTGTCCGCCAGGCACGGATAAGCGTTTTCAGGCGTCCATTCCGCCATCATATCATTCACTTGGACAGTTGCAGGACGCAGTAGGCACACTACATTAGGTGTGAAACGCATCATCACGGAATGGAGCCCTATCCAGGAGCGATTCATCACCATGGCCTGTATTGACCCAATGCTCATCAAATGCGCCAACTATCTGGCGCAACAAGCCGACTATCTCACCCAGCAGTGGTACTGGACCTGCGAGCCTCAGCGAGACCTCTCCGCACGGCTTGGCGCCTCCTGGCTGGCGCGCGTCCTCGACCTCCGGCAGCGCTTCGGCGACATCGCCCACGTCAGCACCCGCCCCGCCACCGCACTCTGGGGCCCCTCTCAGGCCGGAAAGTCCTCCCTCCTCGCACCCTACATCGACCTCCAGGACAGCCGCACCGACCCCACCGGCGCCCACTCCGCCCTCTCCTGGTCCCCCGACGCCGCCCTCCGCTTCAAGGGCGACGCCACCACCCCCGTCGCCCTCAACCCCTACAACCAGGGCAAAGACGCCACCGGCTGCGTCACCCGATACACCCTCCAGACCCGCGTCGACGACCCCGCCCATCCCGTCACCATCCGACTCTGCTCGCCGTCCGCCATCCTCCACGCCCTCGCCACCGGATACCTCTCCGAGTGCGTCGCCACCAACCAGGCGGGCGAGGAGACCTTCTGGAACCCCGACGCCCTCCGCGCCCTCATCGACTCCCTCCCACAGCCCCACGACGAGACGCCCAAACCACAGACCTTCGCCCGACTCCTCGACCTCTGCCGCATCGTCGGACTCCTCATCGAGGCACAGCTCCAGCGCTACACCAACCTCTCCAACCGCAACTGCAGCTGGCGCCAGCTCGTCCAGTCCGAACTCCTCAACTGCACCCGGCTCACCGCCAGCGACGAAAACCTCGACGCCTTCACCCGCGCACTCCTCTGGGACAGCCACCCCGCCTTCAACGACTTCCACCGCCGACTCCTCAACGCCCACACCCAACTCGCGCAGCGCTTCGGAGACGCCACCCTCACCTGCTCCCTCGACGTCGCCGCCATCCTCATCAACATCGACTCCTACAAGCACCTCCGCGAACCCGACAACTCCACCCAAACCCAGCAGTTCATCCAGCGCATCCGAGCCCTCAAATGCACACGCAACGGACAGCGCGTCGCCATCGGCGCCGACGGCACCGAGGCCTTCTGCCGCACCGACCACGAGTTCGGACTCTTCACCGCGCTCATCCTCGAGCTCGTCATCCCCATCAACGCCGCCTGCCCCCTCCAGCAGGACTTCCGGACCTTCCTCGAGACCTCCGACATCCTCGACTTCCCAGGCGTCGCCCAGGAAGACCACAGCCAGGCCACGCTCCTCCAGCCCGATGACCTCCACCAGGATGACCACCGGCTCGTCACCCAAATCATGAAGCGCGGCAAGACCGCCTCCATCGTCGCCAGCTACGCCAGCACCTGCGACATCGACCAGTTCCTCCTCGTCATCCGAACCAAGAAAGACCTCATCAACGCCGGACAGCTCACCGAGGGCATCCGCCAATGGTGGCGCGCCGCCAACGGCTACGACTGCAAATACCCCACCCCCAACGCCCAGCCTCCGCTCCCACTCGCCATCGTCTGCTCCTTCTCCGCCCTCTGGATCAACGACATCATCGCCTCCGGCATCGCCTCCGGCGGACTCGCCAACGTCTTCAAGGACCTCTCCGAACTCAGCCCCCTCGACCAGTCCCCCAACTCCACCCTCTTCCTCACCACCTACAAGTACCTCGGGTGCATCCTCCACCTCCCCAACGGCGAACCCATCCGCGACCCACAAAACTGCCCCGAACTCCGCAACGCCCTCCAGCTCATCCGCAACGACGACTTCTTCCAGCAGCGCATCGGCCGAAACACCATCTCCAACGACTCCTTCAACGCCATGCTCAACGAGCAGGACGGCGGCACCGCCTTCCTCTTCCGCAACCTCGCCGGCGCCATCCGGACAGACCAACGCCTCCAGAGGCTCCTCGAACGCCTCAACGCCGCCACCCAGGAACTCCTCGACGCCCTCGAAATCGCCTGTCCCACCGCCAAGAACGACGACAACGACCGCAGACAGTTCCTCGAAACCATCGCCGACCGACTCCGACAGGCCGCCAGCGACAGCCAGGCCACACCCCCACCAGGCTGGAGCGACAACGCCTCCTGGCTCGCCTGGCTCATCCGCAGACTCCGCCACATCCCCGCCGAGGCCCTCGCCTCCGTCAACCTCAACGCCGCCAGCGACCAGCAGCTCGTCAACCTCTTCGACGAACTCCTCGCGCGACTCCCCAACCAGCTCATCGCCCAGGCCGGCACCACCTGGCCCTTCGCCCCCCTCGGCATCGACACCCCCGAGACCTTCATCCGACTCTTCCGGACCATCATCCCCGCCAACCTCGTCAACGAGCTCGACCCCGCCTGCAGACCTATCCCCCTGCACCGGGTCCTGGCCGCCTGGTATACCTTCAACATCGCCTCCATCAGCACCGCCAGACGACTCCCCGCTCTCGCCAGACTCCTCGAGAACGTCATCTGGCACGGCTACACACGACTCGAGTACGACCAGAAGGCCAAGACCCTCACCCTCATGCCCGCCAGCGCCGCCAAAACCCAGGACGTCAACGCCGCCCTCAATCAGCTCGAAGCCTACTTCACCACCGGCGATATCCTCTACGGCAACCTGAACTGCGCCTCGCCCGCCCTCGACCACGTCGTCATCCCTTTCACCGACAGACTCCGACAGGCGCTCGACGCCAACCCCGCTCAACGCCGAAAGCAGTTCGGCGACGACGTCATCAACGACCACTGCAGACCACCCTGCCGACGCATCGCC
>CALZPA010000111.1 GCA_945827525.1 uncultured Lentisphaeria bacterium
GTTCTGGCCCTGGTTCTGCTGGCGGTCGTTGCTGCCGTCGCGGCGGCCGTTCTGGTTCTGGTTCTGCTGGCGGTCGTTGCTGCCGTCGCGGCGGCCGTTCTGGCCCTGGTTCTGCTGGCGGTCGTTGCTGCCGTCGCGGCGACCGTTCTGGTTCTGCTGTCGCGCGGGGGTCTCGAAGGCGGGCGGGAGGTTCTTGATGGTGCGGAGGATGACCTGGTCGACGTCGAGGTGTCCGAGGAGGGTGGCGGCCATGAGGTCGGCCTCGGAGGGCGTGAGCTCGGCGAGCTCGTCGGCCTTGATCTTCTCGGCGAGCTGGAGGGCGACGGTGAGGGCGTTGGAGCAGTTGGCGATGAACTGCTTGCAGGTCATGTCGTCGTTGAGGGACTTGGCGTCGGAGACGGAGGTGACGTTGTCGAATTCGACGGCGCCCTTCCAGTTCATCTTCTCGAGGAGCCAGAAGAGCTCGGCGGTCTCGGTGAGGTTGGCGGTGCCGAGGATGGGGTGCGGGGCGCGCTTGAAGGGCTTGTCGGCGCCGCCGCCGACCTTGAGCATGGCGAGGCGTCGGGCGCCGACGATGTTGGAGACGCCGGCGGGAGCCTTCTCCCAGCCCTGCGCGGCGAGCTGCGAGGTGGCGGGGGCGATGCTCCAGAAGTTGCGGTCCTTGAGGAGGGAGAGGATGAGGTTGAGGGCGTCGGAGGGCGTGTTGAGGAAGCCGTAGAGGTAGGCTGCGCTCTGGCGCGGGGCGATGACGCCGCCGCGGAAGTTGGTGAGGCGCTGCTGGCTGGCGTAGAGCGAGATGGCGTCGAGGCCGGCGGCGAGGCGCTTCCAGGCGTCGGACCAGGAGACGGTGAAGGGCGAGTCGAAGCCCTCGGAGTCGCCGTTGAAGACGAAGAGGGAGGCGTTGAGGGCGCGGCCGATCTCGAGGGCGCGCTCGGCCTTGCGGCGGGCAAGCTCGCGGACTTTCGGGTCGTTGTTGGAGAAGGCGCCGTGGGCGAAGACCTGGTGGGAGGTCAGGTCGCAGGTGATGGCGGCGACGGAGAGCTCCGCCTTGTCCAGGCGAGCCTTGAGGTCGGCGAGCTGCGCGTACATGGCGTGGCCCTTGTCCTTGAAGTCGTCGGCCGTCTCGGGGGACCAGGCGAGGATGTCGTCGTCGTCCAGGCTGACCTCCTCGATGAGGTTCTCTCTGGCCGCCCAGGAGACCAGGTCAAGTATCTTGGACAGCGGCATCGGCTGGGCCGAGGAATTCTTCAGCGCCTTGAACGGAAGGATGCGCTTCGTGACAACGCCGAAATTAAAGGGTTTAAGGGACATGTGCCAACCTTGTGGAATGGGATGGATATCAGGGGAAACATACATGGGACGGCATGGAGCCAGACGCGGGCACGGACGCGCCGCTGGCCTGGCTCCATGCGTAATACGCTAACTATAAATCGTCTAACGCATAAGGCAAAGTGACAGGATGTCATTTTCTGGCACTTTTTTGCTGAAGCGCCCCCGTCCGGGCCGGAATTCTCGGTCCGGACGGGGGCGCAGGAGGTCGCCTGGCTCACTCCAGGACAGCCGACTGGACGGCGAAGGTCACGCCCTTGCGCGGACGTCCGTCATTGACGAAGTAGAAGAAGAGCTCGCCGCGCCAGTTCTTGAGGGAGAAGTCGTGGGGCAGTCCGAGCTCCTTGCCGAAGCGGAAACGGTAAGTGTGGAACTGGTTGTCGCCGATGAGGGTGAGTACGGCGTTGGCGTTGGACTTCCAGTCCACGGAGGGGATGGTGACGCGGAGCCGCGCGGGGGTGTTGGCGCGGATGCGCAGCGTGAGGTAGTCGTAGCGGTCGGCGAGCTGGCCGTTGTCGCGGCGGAAGTTGAAGAACGCGACGGGCTCGTGGCCGGCGGGTGTGTCGGGGATGGCGCACTGCCAGAGCTTGCCGTTGGCCGCATCCTCGATGACGGTGCTGACGGCTTGGGTCGTCCCGGACGGGGTGGCAATACCGGACCAGGCGGTGACGCGCGCGGGGACAATCTCGAACGGCTGCTCGTGGGCTCGCTCGGCGGTGGCCGCGATGAGGACAGGGACGCCGGTGGCGGTCGGCAGGTAGTCGATGTCCTCGCGCTCACGGTAGAGAGGCGAGAGGAAGTCGAAGGAGACGAGCTCCTTGAGCGGATGGGGATTCAGCCATTCCGTGACATAGGCGCAGACGTAGCTGTTGCTGACCTTGTGCTGGAGCATGAGCCCGGTCCTGGCGTTGGGCAAGGCGCTGCTGTACCACCAGTCGCCGATGTTCTGGTTGCCGACGAGCGGCAGGGTGGCCGTGGTGCCGTCGGCATAGCGGAAGCGGTAGGAGCCGACGTTCTGCGCGCCGCCCCAGGCCGCGGTGTGGAGGAGGAAGACACGGCTAAAGCGTCCCTTGAGCGGAATGTCTTTGGCCGCCAGCGGGAAGTAGTTGCGCTGCGTGCCGGCCAGGACGATGCAGGACGTGCCGCCGTTCTTGGCGGGGTCGAGGATGGTGAAGGGGACGCCGGAGACGGTCTGCTGGCCCAGCGGCATGTTCGAGAAGTCGTTTTCGCCCTGGTCGGTCCAGCCGCCCTTGCGGTCGCTGTCGGCGTCGTCGGAGAAGCTGCGGTTGGTGTGCCGGGAGAGGTCAATCTGGACGGCGCGGCGCTCGGCGACGATGTAGTCGTCACGCTCGCGGATGACGAGCTGGCGGACATCGTGGAAGGGCTTTTCGGCGCAGGCATACTCGAGGAGGTTGTGGAGGTAGGTGAGCGCGGAGGCGTCGTCCTGCCTGCTGGCCTGGAAGGCGGTGAGCTGCGAGGCAAGCAGACGCCCTTGTCCATAGGTGCCCTCGAGCACGGCCATGCCGATGTTGTCCTTGGCCTTCTGCCCAAGCCTGATGCCGCGCGCCGCCAGCGCGTTGACGCTGATGGGCTTGTAGGAGGTCATGGTGACATGCCGCTGGCCGCCGTCCTCCCACGAGTCGAAGTTGCGCCAGTCGAGGTTGCGGAAAATGGGATGGGACGTCCGGATGGGATCCGCGAACGTGAGCGGATAGGCGGAGAGGACGAGATTGCACGGCAGCTCCGTCCCCGGGCTGTACTGCTCCAGCACCAGCAGGAAGCCGCCGCCGTGCACAAATGACTCCAGACGCTTCGCCAGCACCCGCGTCAGCAACTGCGGCTCCAGCTCCGGCGGCACGATGAGCAGCGCCCCGTTGGGCAGCCCGTCGGGCGAGGCCGTCACCGTGTGCGGCACCTTCAAGGCCGCCAGACGCTCCGTCAGCGCACCCACATTGGCCGCGACGCCCGTGTCCAGCACGAAGACCGGGCGGACAGCCCGGATGGGCGCCGTCACCGCCGGACGCGCCTGCACAAAGACGTCATAGTAGTTCTGGCCAATGCGGCGTCCGCCGGCCATCGCGTCCAGGCGGAGCTGGTAGAAGCCGGGGCGGACGGACGACGGGATGGCCAGCGTCGCCTCGACGGCCTCCGAGTTGCGGTGCGGGCGCACGGCGACCGGGCTGGCCTGGACGGCGACCGGCGTGACCGAACCGTCGTCCTGCGAGGCGAGCGACACCTGGAGCGTGACGTCGGCGAAGTCGCCGTCGGCGCAGTTGGAGATTTCGAGGAGCGTGGCGTGCGGCTCGCCGGCGAAGAGGTTCTTGGGCGGGAAGAACCGGCGGTTGTGGAGCGTGGGGAGGATGGGCTGGTTCCAGAGGGTGGCGACGTCCAGCTTGGCGTCGGAGAACCAGGGCGCGAAGCCGGACCAGCCGGGATAGAGCCGGAACAGCTCGAAGATGCGCCGGCCGTAGATGTTCTGCGGCAGGCGATGGTTGTGCTTGGGGCTGAGGGCGAGGTGGAGCGGCAGGCAGCCGGAGAAGCCGATGCCGTTGGGCTGTCCCCAGTTCGAGGAACCGTTCGCGTACTTCAGGTAGTCCTCAATGCTGTCCTGGCGGAACGAGGCGTCGTGCCGCCAGCCCCAGGAGAAGCCGACGTTCTCCCAGTCGACGAGCGGGCGGGAGAGCGGCAGCTTCTCGCCGTAGATCTCGCCGATGCCCTTGATGATGTAGTCGAACATGCCGTGGAGGCCAGTCCAGTTGTCGGAGAGCGCCGTGTAGTTGTGGAGGTCATGGACGTCCGTGAGGAGCGGGTTCCGGCCATAGACCGTCCAGCCGGCGGCGCCGGAGAAGGTGGAGATGGGGCGCCGCTGGCGGTCCAGCTCGCGCACCAGCTCCACCTGGCGGTCAAGCTGGCGCACGACGTCCGGCTTCATGCTGTGCGACACCTCGTTGCCCATCGACCACATCGTCACGCTCGCGTAGTTGTACGTCTCCTCGACGAAGCGGCGCACCTCCGCCAGGTTGTTCCGCTCGAACTCCGGCTCGTCCAGCTTGTTCGTGAAGCAGAAGCCCCACTCGTTGAAGAACATCATGCCCAGCTCGTCCGCGATGGCCAGCGTCTTCGGCAGTATCGGCTGGTGCGCGTTGCGCAGCATCACATACCCATACGAGCGCATCGTCGCGATGTAGTCGGTGATGTACTTGTCCTCCTCCTCCGGCGTGCGACCCATGCCGCCCACGTTCATCGAGGCGAAATTCTCGCCGAAGAGGAAAATCTGCCGACCGTTCAGCAGAAAGTGGCCGTTCTCCGTCCGGAACTCGCGGAAGCCGAAGCGCTCCGTCCGCGCGTTGAGGACGCGCCCCTCCTCGTCCAGCACAAAGAGCGTGCAGTAGTAGAGGTTGGGGCTCTCTACGTCCCAGAGACGGATGTCGCCGCCACACGTGAGCGTCAGGCGCGTGGGCAGCCGGTCAGGCGTCGCCGCCTCCGTCGCCGCCGTCGCGCAGACCGCCGACCCCAGCGCCGCCGTCGCCGGCGTGATGGCCGCGGCCAGGCGCAGCCGACGGCCCGCATACGCCGGCAGCGGCGACAGCTTCACGTCCACCTCCGCCGCCCGACGATGGATGTCCGGCGTCACCAGCAGGCGGTCGATGCCCACACACGGCTCGCTCACCAGCGTGACGTCGCCCCACAGACCCATCCGGATGTTCCACGTGGACCACTGCGAGCCATAGACGTGCTTCGCCCCCGTCGGCAGACCAAACGCCGGCCCCAGATCCGACAGCACCCGCAGCGACACCGCGTTCTCGCCCGCCTGAACCAGCTCCGTCACGTCCGCGACGAACGGCGTGAAGTCACCGCTGTGACGCACCGGAACCCGACGGCCGTTCACAAACACATCCGCCTCGTACCCGATGCGCTCGAAGTGCAGCGTCACACGACGACCCGACACCTGCTCCGGCGTCAGGCGGAACGTCCGCCGGTACCACACCCGCACATACGGACGGCTCCGGTCGTCACGCAGCCCCCTCACCTGGCGCCCCAGATCAAACGGCACCTGTATCTCCTTCCACGACGCATCGTCAAAGTCCACGCGGCTCGCCTCCGGACGCAGCTCCTCCGACGCAAACGGACGCGCCGAATTCTCCGGCTGCGTGATGCGCCATGTCCCGTTCAGCGACATGCGCTCCACATACGACGACGGACGCACCGCCGCGCCCCCCGGCAGCGCCGGCAGCTCTAGCGACGCCACAGGACGGACGGCGACCCGCTCACGAGGCGTCGGCGCAGGCGCATACGGTGGCAATGGTGCCCCCACGCTCACCAGCGCAGGAGCCACCGCCGCTATCAGAGGCAGTAAAAACAGATGTTTCATGACCTTTTCCTTTCCTTGGGTTCCAAAACTGTATCTGGACTCAGACTCTTACCCTTCCCGCATACGCAACTCCTTGCCATTACGCTTCGGAAACAGCTTTCCGTAATCGCTATGGAAAGGTGGCTGGAGTCGTTTCGGTCAGCCATTGCTGTTGCCAAACGGGAGAGACACAGTAAATTTAGCACCATTTGCGGAAAGTCAACCGCCCGCACGGACAAAAGGTGGGCGAAGCCTTCCGGCTGGCGGAGCGCATTTTCGCATTTTTTCCGGATGAGTCATGAGCAGCAGCAGCAGAGGAGTTTTCGTCGGATGGGCAGAGTGGCATTGGTGACGGGCGGAGCGCGTGGGATTGGTCTGGGCATCAGCAGGGCGCTGGCGCGCGAGGGCTGTGACGTGGCCATCTACGGGACCCGCCCGGCGGAGTCGGTGTCGGGCGTGGTGTCCGAGCTGGAGGGCCTTGGGGTTCGGGTCTGCTACTGCCAGGGGACGATCACGAGCGCGTCGGACCGCGAGGCGGCCCTGGCGCGCATCGAGTCGGAGCTGGGGCCGGTGAGCGTGCTGGTGAACAACGCGGGCATCGCGCCGCGCGTCCGCGCCGACGTGCTGGAGGCCAGCGAGGAGAGCTTCGAGGAGGTTCTCCGCACCAATCTGCAGGGGCCCTACTTCATGACGCAGGCCGTCGCCCGCCGCATGGTCGCCCGCCGCCAGGCCGACGCCGCGTTCCGCGCCGTCATCATCAACATCTCGTCCATCTCGGCGACGGTGCCCTCCGTCAGCCGAGGCGAGTACTGCATCTCCAAGGCCGGCGTCAGCATGGCCACCCGCCTCTGGGCCGTCCGCCTCGGCGAGTACGACATCCCCGTCTACGAAATCCGCCCCGGCGTCATCAAGACCGACATGACCGCCGTCGTCACAGAGAAGTATGACCGCCTCATCGCCGACGGACTCTGCCTCCAGGCCCGCTGGGGCTTCCCCGAGGACATCGGCCGCGCCACCGCCATGCTCGTCCGAGGCGACCTCGCCTACTCCACCGGACAGGTCATCCTCGTCGACGGCGGCATGTCCGTCCCCAGACTCTAAACTAAAAGACCGCGCATGGCCACGGACACGGACACGACCCGCCTGGACGGACGCATCGGACGCTGGAGCCAGCGGCTGCTCGACCTCTCCCTCCGCAACCGCCTCCTCAACGCCCGGGACGGCAAGTGGCTCATCCCCCTCGCCATCCGCGACATCGCCCGCCTCGAGGACACCCTCGCCGCCAAGGCCGCCCTCACCTTCAGGCCACTGCCCCCCGACGACGAGACGCCTCACGGCAAGAACGCCCCACGCCCGCAAGACGACCAGGCCGGCCACCAGTCGGACCGCACGCCCCCGCGCGACAAGACCACACCCGACCTCCAGGACGACGTGTCCCCCGACCTGGCTGCCGAGCAGCTCGTCCTGCCGCTGGGCGACCGCCAGGAGCCACACCAGACACGCACACAGGCCGCAGCCATCCCGCCGGACGACCAGCTTCCCGACCCGCCAGACGACCTGCTCGCCCCGCCGCTGCCCCACACGCCCTCACGCCAGCAGCGCGACGAGACCGGCCCGCGTGGCGACCAGCTCCCCGTCCCCCTCGCGGAGGGCGAGCTCAACCGCCGGCTCATCGCCCTCGCCCGCCAAAGCCGCACCGACCTGGAGGAGGGCGGCGTCAACACCCTCTTCCTCGCCATCGGCTTCCTCCAGTGGCTGGCGCCCAGCCAGCCCAGACCCCATCGCGCACCGCTCCTCCTGATGCCCGTCCGGCTCACGCGCCAGACCTCCTCGAGAGCCTACGCCCTCACCCGCCTCGACGAGGAGACCGTCGTCAACGAGACGCTCCTCGAGCTGCTCCGAAGCCAGTTCCGCATCGCCATCCCCGGCCTCTCACCGCTGCCCACCGACGCCTCCGGCATCGACATCCCACGCATCCTCCAGCTCTTCCGACAGGCCATCGCCGACCTCCCTGGCTGGGACATCCTCGAGGAGGCCGCACTCGGACTCTTCTCTTTCGGCAAATTCGTGATGTGGACTGACCTGACCAGCCGCTCCGACGAGCTGGCGCACAATCCCCTCGTGCATCACCTGATGACCGGCGCGGGACTCTACGACGACGGCATCCAGGTGTTCCCGCCCGAGGAGCTGGAACGACATCTGAAACCCGCCGACCTCTTCTGCCCGCTCAGCGCCGACGCCTCCCAGCTCACCGCCGTCCTCTACTCCGCCCTCGGCAAGAGCTTCGTCCTCCACGGCCCGCCCGGCACCGGCAAGTCTCAGACCATCACCAACATCATCGCCCATAACCTCGCCCTCGGACGACGCGTCCTCTTCGTCTCCGAGAAGAAGGCCGCGCTCGATGTCGTCCACCGCCGACTCTCCGCCATCGGACTCCGCCCCTTCTGCCTCGAGCTCCACTCCAGCAAGGCCGGCCGCGCCGAAGTCCTCCGGCAGTTCGCCGAGGCGCTCGCCGTCCCCGACCAGCCCGAGCCGCAGGACTGGAAACGGCTCACCGACGAGCTCACCACCCAGCGCGACGCCCTCGCCGCCTACGTCGCCGCCCTCCACCGCACCTATCCCAACGGCCTCACCGCCTGGCAGTGCCTCAACGGCGACCTCGACGCACCCGACATCCCCACCGGACTCCTCCCCTCCGGCCTGACCGAACAGCCCGCCGAGACCCTCACCCGACAGCGGCTCGCCGCCACCACCCTCGTCCAGGCCTGGCAGGCCACCACCCCACAGGCCATCCGCCTTCTCGCCTGCGTCTCCACACAGCCCTGGTCCCCACAGCTCGCCCGCACCCTCGCCGACGTCGCCCGCACCCTCGCCGACGCCCTCGCCGACGTCCTCCGCCGCGCCGACGCCCTCGTCCAGGCCGCCGGACTCGCCAGCCGGCCCGACACACTCCCCCTCGACGCCTGCCTCCGGCTGGCGACCGCCCTCCTCGACTGCCGACGCCCCGACGGCTCCCCCATCGCCCCGCCACCCGGACAGGCCGCCAGCGCCGCCTGGCGCCAGGACGGCGACTTCCTCCGCCAGCACGCACAGCTCCACAGCCAGCTCGCGCAGCTCAGCCAGACGCTCGCACCCTATGACCTCAACGCACTCCTCCTGGTGACGCCCGACGGCCTCGAACGACAGCTCGCCGACCTCCGCCAGACCTTCTTCCTCCTCCGCCCCTTCCGCCGCCGCGCCCTCCTCGCCAGCCTGCGACACCTCACCCGCCCCGGCGCCCCACCCCTCTCCGTCCCCACGCTCGAGGCCATCCTCCCCGCCATCCGACAGCTCCAGCAGCTCACCGCGCAGACCCGCAGCGACGCCCCACGCGCCGCCGCACTCCTCGGCTGCGCCCCCCAGGATCTCCCCAACCGCGACTGGTCCCACACCGACCAGGATCAGCAGGCCCTCCGTCACCTGCTCGATGCCCTCGACACCCTCCGCCAGGACGCCCACGCCAGCGCCGCCCAGCGCCGCGACTGGGGAACCGCACTCGCCCTCACCCTCGCCACCCCCGACACCGCCAGCGCCCTCCTCAACGCCGCAGAACGCCTCATCAAGGCCAGACAGACGCTCCAGCACGCCCACGACCGCGCCGACGGACTCCTCAACACCGCCTTCCTCGACCAGCTCCCCCCCTCCGAGACCGTCAACGCCCTCCGCCAGCTCCCGGACCACCTCCGCGACCTCCGCGACGTCCTCCGCCTCCGACAGGCCCACCAGGACGCCGCCGACGCCGGTCTCGACCGCGCCGCCGATGCCCTCCTCGCCGGACACCTCGAGCCTCACTGGCTCGACGAGGACTTCGCACGGCTCCACCGACACGCCATGCTCGAGGAGATCCTCGCACACGAACCCGCCCTCGCCACCTTCTCCGGCCCCGCACAGAACCGCCGCATCCGAGACTTCGCCAACCTCGACGAACGCTACACCGCACTCACCCGAAAGCTCCTCGCCGCACGACTCGCCGCACGGCTCCCGCGACGCCGCAACGGCGTCTGCCCCGAAGGCTCCGAACTCGGACTCCTCAAGCGCGAATGCGAGAAGAAGGCGCGACACAAGCCCGTCCGACAGCTCCTCGCCGAACTCCCCACCCTCGCCGGACTCCTCAAGCCTTGCTTCCTCATGAGCCCCATGTCCGTCGCCCAGTACCTCCCCGCCGACGCCGCACCCTTCGACCTCATCGTCTTCGACGAGGCCTCGCAGATCCCCGTCTGGGACGCCATCGGCGTCATCGCCCGCGGCCGACAGCTCATCGTCGTCGGAGACCCCAAGCAGATGCCTCCCACCTCCTTCTTCCAGAAGGGAGACCCCGCCGGCAACGACGACACCCCCGACGACGAGGACGCCATCGAGGACCTCGAGAGCATCCTCGACGAGTGCCTCGCCGCAGGACTCCACACCGCCCAGCTCACCTGGCACTACCGCAGCCGACACGAGTCCCTCATCGCCTTCAGCAACCTCAACTACTACGGCGGTAACCTCATGGTCTTCCCCGCCGCACGACGCAGCGACCGACTCGGCGTCTCCCTCCGACTCGTCCCCAACGCCACCTACGACCGACGCGCCTCACGCACCAACCGTCGCGAGGCCGAGGTCCTCGTCGACTTCATCTTCCAGACACTCGCCGACACCCCCGAGACCGCCTGGCGCAGCCTCGGCGTCGTCACCTTCAGCCAGGCCCAGCGCGACCTCATCGACGACCTCGTCGAACAACAGCGACGCCAACACCCAGAAACCGACGCCTTCTTCGCCGACGACGCCGACGAGCCCTTCTTCGTCAAGAACCTCGAGAACGTCCAGGGCGACGAGCGCGACGTCATCCTCTTCTCCGTCGGCTACGCCAACGACCCCGACGGACGACTCGCCATGAACTTCGGCCCCCTGAACCGACAGGGCGGCGAACGACGCCTCAATGTCGCCATCACCCGCGCCAAGGAGCAGGTCGTCGTCTTCTCCTCCCTCCGCGCCGACCAGCTCGACCTCAGCCGCACCTCCGCACTCGGCGTCGCCCACCTCCGACAGTTCCTCGACTTCGCCGAACGCGGCGGCGTCACCTACTCCGCCGCCCCCGCACGTCCGGACGACGCCCCAGCCACCGCCCTCGCCGACGCCATCGCCGACTTCCTCCAGCGCCAGGGACTCCCCGTCGAGCGCCGGAGCGCCTGCAGCGGCTGCCTCCTCGACCCCGTCATTCCCAACCCCGACCGCCCCGGCGAATACCTCCTCGCCATCGAGGGCGACGGCCCCGACTACGCCGCCCAGCGCACCGTCCGTGACCGCGAGCACCTCCGCGACGCCGTCCTCACCCAGCTCGGCTGGCGACTCCACCGCGCCTGGAGCGCCGACTGGTCCCTCGACCGCCCCAACGCCGAACAGAACCTCCTCGACGCCATCCACCACGCCCAGACACAATCCCAACTCCGACTTCCCGACACCCCCGCCGACAACGCCGCCGCACCCCTCGTCCCACTGCCCCCAAACGCGCACGACGGCAACCGAGACGACAACCGAGACGGCAACCTCCTCTCCTCCTCGCCCATCCGTGACGTGACGCCGCCGCCACACGACATCCCCGACGCCTCTCCCACCACCCCACGCGCCCTGACCTCCCCCGACTGGCCTTCTCCCGACACCTCCCTGACCAAGCCGTCGGACGCCTCCCTGACCGAGCTGTCGGTCACGCTGCCTCCGCCGGCCCAGCGGCACTACCATCCCTGGGTTGGCCACGCCCCCACCGGCATCCCCATCACCGCGCCCGAGGCGCAGCCCTTCCTCCGTGACCAGCTTGCCGACATCATCCGACTGGAGGCGCCCATCTGCGAGAAGCTCCTCCGCCAACGCATCCTCCACGCCTGGGGACTTTCCCACTCCGGACGCGCCATCAACGAGGCCATCACCACCGCCCTCCCCTCCGATGTCCTCCGCACCAATCTCGGCACCGGCACGGTCTTCTGGGGGCCTGACCAGACGCCAGCCACCTACACCGGTTGCCGCGCACCCGCCTCCATCGCCGACCGACGCCCTCTCGCCGACATCCCCCCTGAGGAGCTCGCCAACGTCATGCGCGAAATCATCCGCGACCTCGGCGCCTGCCCCCAGGAGACGCTCTACCGCGAGACCCTCCGTTTCCTCGGTTTCACCGCCCTCACCTCAAGACAGCGACACTATCTCGACTTCGCCCATCAGCTTCTCCTCAAACGCTAAAGCGCAC
>CALZPA010000112.1 GCA_945827525.1 uncultured Lentisphaeria bacterium
CAGTTTTTAATGAACACGCCTTTACTTTACCCCGCTTTCGGGGGATGTCAAGCGGCCAGAGCATTTTTTTCATGTTTTTTGTCCATGAGCCGCTCGTTTTGGGGAAGTTTCAGGCGGTCTGGGTTGCAAGGCTGGGAGGCAGGCTGTATTATTAGGGGTCGCGCCGGGGCGCGGGTTCAGCTTTCCCGGCATACGCGGCGTTGTGTCCTCCGGCGCGGCCAGGCGCGCGCCTTGCGGGCGGATGGGGGAATGTGGAATGGGCCTGTTGCGAGACAAATTCTTTTTGCTTTATATTAAGGAAATGGAACCATGCGTCTGTGCCTGATGTTGCCGGCCAAGCCGACCCTGCAGTGGGAGATTGCGTCCCAGCTGGGTGTGGAGGAGGTCATCACCAAAGCGGCTCCGGAGCTGAGCGGCCTTGGCGAGCCGTCTGACTTTGCCTCCCTGGAGGCGGTAGTGAAGCGCTTTCGGGAGCGCGGCCTGCGCGTCGTCGGGCTTGAGGGCGACGAGATGGACATGTCGCGCATCAAGCTGGGGCTGCCTGGCCGCGACGATGATTTGGAGCGCTACTGCCGTATGCTGGAGAACATGGGGCGTCTGGGCATCGAGATGATCTGCTACAACTTCATGGCGGGCGTGGGCTGGTACAGGTCGCGGAACGACTTGCCTGAGCGCGGCGGCGCGCTCACGAGCGGCTTTGACCTGCGTGAGATTGACAACTCGGCGACACCCGTCCTCAGCGAGGAGCAGCTCTGGTCGAACTACGAGTACTTCATCCGGGCGGTGATGCCGACGGCGGAGCGCTGCGGCGTGCGGATGGGGCTTCATCCCGACGACCCGCCCATTTCGCCGCTGCTGGGCTATCCGCGCATTCTGACGAGCGCGGACGCCTATCGGCGTGCGCTGGCGCTGTCGGACAGCCCCAGCCATGGGGTGACCTTCTGTCAGGCGACGTTCCGCGTGATGGGCGAGGAGGTTTCCAGGCTCATCGAGGAATGGGGGCCGCGCATCTTCCTCCTCCATTTCCGGGACACGACGGGCACGCGCACGTGCTTCAGGGAGACGTTCCACGACAACGGGCCGACGGACATGGCGGCGCTCATCCGCCAGGTGCGCCGCCACTGCCCGGACTGCCTGATACGTCCGGACCACACGCCGACGATGGCCGGCGAGAGCAACGAGAATTTCGGCTACGCCACGCTGGGCAACATCTTCGCCGTGGGATATCTGCGCGGCCTGATGGAGCAGGTGGGCGACTGAGGCGGCCCGGCTCGCCGGGTCACGGGATTAAACGCGACACACAGAAGCAACAAGAGGATTTACATGGGCATTGAGCAGGGCAAGGGCGAGCGCGAGCAACTGGCTTCGCGCCTGGGGTTCATTCTGCTGTCGGCAGGCTGCGCGATTGGACTGGGGAACGTGTGGCGCTTCCCGTATGTGTGCGGACAGTACGGCGGCGCGATCTTTCTGCTGTTCTACTTCGCGTTCCTGGTCCTGCTGGGGTATCCGGTGATGGTGATGGAGCTGTCGGTGGGTCGCGCGGGGCGACGGAACCTGGCGGGGTGCTACGCCCGGCTGGCGCCGGAGGGAAGCCGCCGGGGCTGGTCGGCGCTGGGGAAGCTGTTCTTCACGGGCAATGTGTTTCTGCTGATGTTCTATCCTGTCATCACGGGCTGGCTGCTGTCGTACACCTGGGATTACCTGACGGGCGCGTTCGGCGGCATGGCGAGCGAGCAGATACCGGCCTACTTCGGCGGCTTTCTGGGCAACTGGCAGCGCCAGCTGCTGTTCGCGTATGCGGGACTGGCCATGACCATCGGCATCTGCATCACGGGGCTGAAGAGCGGCGTCGAGCGCGCCACGAAGTTCATGATGCTGGGACTGTTCGTGCTGATGATTGCCCTGGCGGTCCAGGCGCTGCGGCTGCCGAACGCGGGCGCCGGCGTCGAGTTCTTCCTCAAGCCTGACCTGGACACGCTGAAGGAACACGGCATCTGGCAGGCGATCCACGCAGCGATGGGTCAGGCGTTCTTCACGCTGAGCCTGGGCATCGGCTCCATCGCCATCTTCGGCAGCTACATTGAGCGGAAGCAGTCGCTGTCCCAGGAGGCCACCATCATCATCGGCCTGGACACGTTCGTCGCCCTCTGCTCGGGACTCATCATCTTCCCCTGCTGCTTCGCGTTCGGCGTGACGCCCAACGCGGGGCCCGGACTCATCTTCGTGACGCTGCCGCGCATCTTCCTGGACATGGGCGACTACGGACGCCTGCGCGGCTTCGTCTTCTTCCTCTTCATGAGCATCGCGGCCCTGACGACGCTGGTGGCCGTGGCCGAGAACATCATCGCGTTCGGCATCGACCAACTGCACCTGAAGCGACGGACCTCCACGCTGCTGGTAGGCCTGCTGCTGATGGTGGGCACCCTGCCCTGCCTGTTCGGCTTCAACCTCTGGCAGTCGTTCCAGCCCTTTGGCGAGGGGACGTGCGTGCTGGATCTGGAGGACTTCATCGTGAGCGACAACCTGCTGCCCCTGGGCGCCCTGGCGCTGACCATCTTCTGCGGACACCGCATCGGCTGGGGACATCAGGCGTTCCTCGAGGAGGCCAACGCCGGCTCGGGCTTCCATTTCCCGAAATTCCTCCACGCCTACTGCCGGTGGGTGCTGCCCATCATCATCTTCGCGCTCTGGGCCATCGGCATCATCAAGAAGTTCTGCTGATCGCCTCGGCGGCACACGCACAGGCCCATCGGGTCAGCACAAGACAGAACAAGAAGCGAGTGGGCGCCCCAGGCCAGTGGCCTGGGGCGCCCACGCGCGTTCGCTTGCCGCAGGTGCCGGACGGCGCGGTCACCAGGAGAGGATGAACGCCTCCAGGTCGTCGAGCTCCTGGGGAGTGAGCGTGGAGGTGACGCCATGGACGTCGCCCGGATTGTCGCGGGTGAGCATCTGGCGCATGGTGGCGGAGCGGCCGTCAAAGAGATAGGGAGCCGTTCGCCAGCATTCGACGATGGTCGGAGTGTCCCATTTCTTGCCCTTGTCCATGGGTTCCTGCATGCCGAGGTCATAGGACTTCATGTCGGTCATGAGGTCATTGACGGGATGGCAGGCGATGCAGCCGGCCTTTTCGTAGACGGCGCGTCCGCGCTGCGCGGCCTCGGAGAGCTGCCCGTTGACGCGGAAGGGGGAGACGGCGGGCGCCATGGCGCGGCAGTAGGCGTCGATGGCCTTGGCGTCCTCGTCGGGACGGACCGCGAACTGGATGTAGCGGATGCCGGCCCGGACGCAGGTTTCGGCGTCCTTGCGGATGCCGGAGATCATGGTCGGCGGGGTACGGTGGGACAGGAGTAGCGACTTGGTCTGCTTGGGGTTGCCCATGCCGTCGTTGAGAAGATCCCAGTTGAGTCCGTCGGCACGTCCGTCGGGATGGCACGTGGCGCAGGACTGCCACTGCTGGAAGCAGATGTCGGCGGAGTTGAAGAGCATTTCGCCACGCCGTTCGGGCGTCATGGGGACGGGCTGGCTGACGAGCGGAAGGGAGGCGACCCGCTTCAGGGGCGTCTGGGCCTCGTCGATGACGGCGATGGAGTCGGTGAAGTACTCGCCGGCGAGGATGAGGTTGCCGGCGAAGGCGACGGCCCGCGGGCCGATGCCCTGGAGACGGTGGCGGCGGCGGATGCCCACGAGGAAGGAGAGGTCATTGGGAACATCCTTGGCGGCGGCAGTGACGGCGGTGACCTTCTCGCCCTTGGCGGCCTTGGCGAGCCGCTCATGGAGGGGCTGGAGCTCGATGACGGAGACCTCGTTGGAGCCGGCGGAGGTGACGGCGAGGAGCTTGCCGTCGGGGGAGACGGCGACATTCCAGGGGTTGGCGGCGCCGAGCTCGACGTCGTCGAGGAGGAAGGTGTTGAGGAGGGAGCCGCTGTCGAAGTCCAGGACGGAGACGGCGTTGGTCGTCATCCAGCCGCGCTCAAGCTGGGTGGTGGGAAGCTGATAGCGCGCGAGGGCATGGACGCCGTAGGCGTACCGGCCGTCGGGGGAGGCGCAGAGGTTGCGTCCGACGGCGGCGCCGTTGGGGAGCTGGACGCGGCGGATGACCTTGCCCTGCTGGGCGTCGATGACGGTGACGGCGATGGCGACGACCTCGGCGTTGGCGGGGCCTTCAGGCTGATGGTGGAGGACGAGCAGTCGCTGATCCTTGGCGCCGAGGGCGAGTCCGTGCGGCTCGCGTCCGACGGGGATGTCGCGCATCAGGCGGACGCCCTTGAGGTCGACCTGGCTGACGGTGCCTGAGAAGCGGTTGGCGACGAACGCGGTGGCGCCATCGCGGGAGACGGCGAGGGCGGTGGGCGAGTGGCCGAGGCTGACCGTGGCCTCGAGGCGCCCCTCGGGAAGGGACAGGACAGCCAGAACGCCCTTCTCGTCACCGCCGGCGACGAGAAGGCGCGAGTCGCCGGCCAGGGCAAGGGCACGGGGGCGCATCGGCACCTTGAGGCGACGCTGCACCTGCCGTGAGGCGAGATCCAGCACGGCCACGGTGCTGGCCGTCTCCTCGGCGACGAACACCTGCTGCGGCGACGGCCCGACGCAGAGCGAGACGGGTGACTGGTAGGTCGGTGCCTGCTGAGCCAGGGCAACCGCTGTGAGCACGAGGCCCAGGACAGAAAGGACGCTTCTTCGCATGACGCTTCTCCAAAGACTCTGTGTAATCATCTGTTGTGTGGTAAAGGGGAATTCCGTAATGATTGTGCGCGGATGGTGGCATCACCATTCGACCTTGACGCGGAAGCCGACGTTGTAGACGGGCTGCCATTCGGGATAGCGCCAGCGCGAGGCGGAGCGGGTCTGGGCGAAGAGGTCGTTCCAGGAGCCGCCGCGGACGGTGGCGAGATGAGGCTGGTCGGGAAGATAGGGGGAGGCTGTCCACTCGGCGACGTTGCCGTGCATGTCATGGAGTCCCCAGCGGTTGGGCGGGAAGGTGCCGACGGCGGCAGAGAAGGGCTGTCCGTCACGGTAGTCCGGCTGGACGCGTCCCCAATTCCAGCGCTGGAGGGAGGCGTCCGAGACGTTGGCGACGGGGACGGCCTCCTTGCCGTCGGGACGTGCGCCGAAGCTCCAGGGGGTGTCGGTGCCGGCACGGCAGGCGTATTCCCATTCCTGCTCGGTGGGGAGGGAGCAGGAGCGTCCGGTGCGCTCGGAGAGCCAGCGGCAGAAGGCCTCGGCCTGCCGTCGGGTGATGCGGATGACGGGCTGTTCGGGGGCGTTGAGGGGTGTGCCGCGGGTGATGCGGTCCTTGTTGCGCATGTCGATGTAGGCGGAGTCGTGGTCGGCGTCGAAGCGGGCGAACTGGCGGTTGGTGACCTCGCAGCGCCCGAGCCAGAAGGGACGGCGCTGCTCATGGACGCGGGTGACGCGCTCGTCGGGCGCGCCCTTGGGGTCGCCGAGCACAGCCTTTCCGGCGGGGATGGGGACGAAGGTCATGGTGACGCCCTCGCCGAGATCGAGGGTCAGGGACTCCTTGCCGAGACGGGCCTGGGCGGCTCGCGCTTCCTGGTCGCTGAGGGGCCAGCCGTCGAGGGCCGGCGGCGGCGGCGACGGCGGTTCGGGCTCGGGACGGACGAAGGGCTGGGGCGACGGCGACGGCAGGGGCGCCTCGTCCTGGTCGTCAAGTCCGGCGAGCTGGCGCTTGTAGCGGGCGCGCCGCTCGACCTGCTCGTCCGTGGGCGGACGATGGGACTGCCGCCAGTTGGGGGCGTAGGGGACATTGAAGTCAATCCAGGTGTAGAGCCGCTGCCATTCCTCGTCGGTGAGCCGGACGCCATGATGGCCCTTGCGGAGCATCTGGACGAGGGGCGAGGTGTCCGCGTCCCATTCGCCGGGCTTCTGCATGACATAGTCGGCCTCGATGCCGGCGCGGCGGACATAGGGATGGAGGGCGAGGTAGGCGGGGCTGTAGGGGCGTTTCCAGTCGGGGCGAAGCGCCTTCGCGCGGAAGTCGGGGCGCCGACGCGCCTGTCCGTCGGCGGGCTGGGAGCCGTCGTGGCAGCCGACGCAGCGTCGGTCGAGGACGGGCTGGACCTCCTGGTCGAAGCCGAAGCCTCGCGCGGGGCCAAGCCAGGGACGCAGGGGAACGGGCGGACGACGGGCGGCCTCGGCGGCGCGGGCGGGCGCGACGGAGTTCTGGGGCTCGTGGCAGCCGACGCAGGAGGCGGTCTCGCCGGGCATGGCGACGAACCAGGAGCGCATGGTCTGGAGGGCCTTGCCATCCTGGTCGAGTGGCTGGACAAAGATGGGGGTGTTGGCGGGGACCTCGAAGAAGGCGGAGCCGTCCGGGGCGACGGGGACGGTGCCAAGGATGCGCTTGACGTCCCAGCCGCCGTCGTAGCCGCTGGCGTAGGTGTCGCCGTTGCCGCCGTAGCGGTAGTGGTGGGCGCCGACGCGGAGGCTCTTGACGATGCCCTTGGGATAGCCGCGCAGCCCGGGGCCCTGGAGGACGTCGGCCAGGTAGACGTGTCCGGTGGCGCGGGCGGGGTCGACCTTGGGGGTTATGACGGGCGGACGGCGGCGCGGACGCAGGGGAACGGCGTTGACGTAGTTGCCCATCAGCAGCGGGACGAGGTTGTCGAAGGTGTCGACGAGATAGATGCCCCAGGGCGCGAGGCGGTCACGGCGCATGGTGACGAGGAAATAGCGTCCGGCGCCGCGGTCGGTGCCGGGCTCGGCAAGGGGATACGGGGCGGCGAATTTGGGCCAGGACTTGTCGACGAGGTTGTCGACGATGCGGGGCTCGACCTGGCGTCCGCGCCCGGGGATGCGCTGGACGACGCCGGTGGCCTCGGAGCGCCCTCGGGCTGGGTCGATGATGACGAGCTCGCCCTGCCGTGAGGTTCCGTGGTGTCCGGAGACGACGCAGGAGATGGCGGTGGGGTGTCCGGGGATGGCGCGGGGCCAGAAGAGGGAGTTTGGCCAGTAGGAGTTGGAGCCGTAGTACTCCATCTGTCCGGTGCCGTCGGGGTTGGCGTGGAAGAGGAGCCGGGAGAAGTAGTGCGGGGTGTCGGTGTATTCCCAGCGGGTGTAGATGAGGCGTCCGTTGTTGAGGACGGAGGGGTTCCAGTTGTGGTCCTGGTCGAAGCAGATGCGGCGCTCGTTGGCGCCGTCGCGGTCGGCGACGTGGAGATTGGCGACATACCACTGTCCGGTGCAGGGGACGGCCTCCTCGCAGGCGGTGGAGCAGAAGGCGACGCCGCCGGAGGGAAGGTAGCAGGCGTCGAAGTGCTGGACATGGGGATCCTCGATGCGCGTCACCTGCCGCGTCTGGCCGGACTCGAGGCTGAGCTCCATGATGTGGCGGCCGTTGCCGTAGAGGATGGACTTGGCGTCGAAGTCGAGGTCGAAGTCGGTGATGCGCCCGACCTTGGCGAGGGTGGTGATGGCGCCGTCGGGCCGGACGGGAGAGAGGACGGCGAATTCGGTCCCTAGGAAGTTGGCGCCGGACCAGTTGTTGTTGAAGTGGAAGCCTCCCCGGACGAAGAGGAGCCGGTCGAAGTCGAGGAGCGGGTTCTGGAGGAGGATGGGGTGCGCGGTGGCCTCCCACTGCTGGCGCGCGCCGGCCAGCTCGGGGAGGAGCCGTCCGCCGCCCTGCGGGGCGAGGATGCGCCGCAGCAGCCCCTCGGCAAGCTGCCGCTGCTCGGCGAGGACCGGGCGGAACGCCTGGCCGCGCTCGGCGTGGCGTTCGGGGAAGGTGGCCAGCTGGTCCTCGACGGCGAGCCGGGCCGACTCGATGTCATGGAGAAGACGGACGGCGAGCGTGACGGCCATCACGTCGCGGTAGCGGTCGCGGTCAGTCTGGTAGGCTAGCGGCGGGCTGTCCTGGAGCGTCCGCTCGAACGCCTCCAGCCAGGGTCGCGCCTCGTCCTGGAGGCTCTGCGGCTGAAGCCGGAGGTCCTCGCGGAGGGCGGCGAGACGGCTGGGGAGGGCCTGGCGGTAGCGTCCGGCAAGCCAGAGCGGCTCGAGGTCGGGCGCCCATTCGTCGCTGAGCCAGTGGACGGCGGCCATCATGCCGTCGCGGGCATCCACCCAGATGCGGTCCGTGTCCTCCCAGACCATCTGCTCATGGGAGAGCCAGTCGGGAAACAGCCTGGCGACCTGGTCGAACTGCGCGCGACGGCGCTGCACCCGGTCCTCGACGGAGCCGGCGCTGATGCGCGAGCGCCCGGTGGCCTGCGCCTGGAAGTGGAAGCCGCAGCGGCCGTCGGACGCGACGGCGAGCCGGACGTTCAGCTGGCGCTCGCCCCGGGCGGCGGTGATGCTCCAGCGCTGGAGGCGCCCGTCCGGATGGCCGCCGACGCGGCAGCCATCGACCCAGGCGCTGCCGTCCCGGAGGGCGATGTCGGCGACGAGCGGATAGCCAGCGGAGAGGGGACGGGCGGCGGTGAGGGTTCGGCGGAGGAAGATGACCTGCTCCGGCTGTGCGCCCAGCAGCGGCGCGAGGTCGATGCCGTGGCCGTCACGGAGCTGCGGAATTGGGTTCCATTGGGCGTCGGGGGGAACGTCGCGGGTGCCCTTGGGGAAGGGGCCGGCGGCCTGCCAGGGCGCGAGCGTGGCGCCGTGCTCGGGGAGGAGGAGGTCGTCGTGGGACTTCTCCCAGGCGAGCATGGCGCGGCGGCTGTCGAGGAGCGTCTGCTCCCAGGTGGCGCGCTTCAGAAGCGGCGGGTTCTTGGGAAGACGCTTGAGCTCGGCCCTGCGGGCGAGGATCTCGGGCGAGAGGGAGAGGACGTCCCCAGGAGCGCCGAGGACCTCGACCTCGATGGCGGAGCACCAGGAGAGCCCGGCGGAGTCCTGCGGATGCGCCGGCGAGCCGGCACGGAGCTTGTAGGTTGGCCAGACGCGGAATTCAACCCAGTCGGCACGGTCGATGAGCGGAGTGCCGTCAGGCTGCTCGAAGCGCGTGTGGAAGCCGCCGGCGTTGGGGCCAAGCACCGTCGGGCCGGTGGTCAGGTGCGGCTCGCTCGGGAATTCGGGCACCTTGCCGGGCTGGCGGTCATGGAGCGCGAAGCGGACCTCGTAGACCTGGTTGGCCCGCTCGTCGATGTTGAAGGTGTAGAGTCCGACGGCATGGACAGGCGTGACCTTGCCCAGATAGAGCCGCACGACGGCGGGTTGGGCGCCGTTGCCCAGCCCCACGCGCCCCTCGCCGCCGCGGACGCCGGCGTCCCCGTCGACAAGCGGCGCCAGATGGCGGCCGCCGTGGAGACGCGCCTCCGGACGCACGGCGAGGTTCCGCAGGCCGTTCTCCTCAATGGTGGCCGCAAACTGCGCGAAGTCGCCGTCGGCGTTGCGCCAGGAGGCGGTGCGCACCACGGGCACACCCATCAGCCACCACGGACACACGCACAGCAGGACCAGAACCAGAAAACCTCCACTTCCGACGCCTCTCATGCTTCTGCCTCCTCTTCCGAAAATCCATTCGCGCCTGTCGGCCACAACGTCTCACTCACTATCAATTTATCGCCACTATCAGCCTATGGCAAGCGGAGAAACGAAAAAAAATCAGCCGTCGCGACGCTTTTTTCCGCAGGTCATCCGGATGCCTCGGCCATTCACACGCGGCATTGAGGCACTATATTATGACATCTGACGACAAATCGGCCTTTTTCTGCTGCACGCACGGGAAGAACCACAGGGACAACATGCAAGCCATCGACAAAATCCGGAACATCGGCATCATCGCGCACATCGACGCCGGCAAGACGAGCACGACGGAGGGCTTCCTCTACTACTCGGGACTGACGCACCGCTACGGGAGCATCGACGACGGCACGACCGTCATGGACTTCCTGCCCGAGGAGCGCGCGCGCGGCATCACCATCGCCGCCGCCGCCGCCACCATCCCCTGGCGCGACTGCATGATCCACCTGATCGACACTCCCGGACACATCGACTTCACGGCCGAGGTCGAGCGCTCGCTGCGCGTCATCGACGGCGCGGTGGTCATCTTCTCGGCCGTGGAGGGCGTCGAGGCCCAGAGCGAGAAGGTCTGGCGACAGGCCGACAACTATGGCGTGCCGAAAATCGCCTTCGTGAACAAGATGGACCGCATTGGGGCGTCGTTCGAGCGGACCATCGAGCAAATCGACGCGAAGTTCGGGAACTGCGCCCTGCCGGTCTATCTGCCGAACGGCGAGGAGAGCGGCTTCACCTGCGTGGTGGACGTCATCCGCCGCGAGCTGGTCACGTTCAGCGGCGAGCGGAACAGCGAGACGCACCGCGAGCCGCTGCCTGATGACTACGCGGACGCCTGGCAGACCGCCCATGACGCCCTGCTGGAACGCCTGTCTGACCACTCGGACGAGATCGCGGAGCTGTATCTGGCCGAGGAGGAGATCCCCGAGGAGCTGATACGCCGGGAGATACGCCGCCTGACACTGGCCCGAAAGGTGGTTCCCGTCTATGTCGGCTCGGCCAAGAAGAACCTGGGCGTGCAGCTGCTGGCGGACGGCGTCATCGACTTCCTGCCCTCCCCGCTGGACGTCCCCCCACACAAGGGCTTCCTGACGAAGACCGACGAGGAGACGGACATCCCCTGCGACGCCACAAAGCCCTTCGCGGGACTCATCTTCAAGGTGAACGCCTCCACCACGGCCGACCTCTTCTATCTGCGCATCTACTCGGGACGCCTCAAGTCGAACGACACCCTGCTCAACTCGCGGACCGGCGAAAAGCTGCGCACACGCCAGATCTTCAAGATCTACGCCAAGTCGACGGAGGTCATCGAGGAGGCCGGCCCCGGTGACATCGTCGGACTGGCCGGACTCAAGAACTGCGGCATCGGCGACACGCTGTGCGACCCAAAGCGACCCGTCGCCCTGGAGAAGATCAGCTTCCCCGAACCCGTCATCTCCATGGTGGTCGAACCCAAGATGAGCAAGGACAAGGACAAGCTCGACGAAATCCTCGACCTCCTCTGCCGCGAGGACCAGACACTCCGACGATCCACCGCCGAGGACACCGGCCAGCGCCTCCTCTCCGGCATGGGCGAACTTCATCTCGAGGTCAGCCTGAAGCGCGTCGCGACCGACTTCAACTGCGACATCCGCATCGGCGAACCGCGCGTCGCCTTCCGCGAGACGCTGCTCGGCGAGACCACGGAGCACGTCGTCTTCGAGCGCGCCATTGGAGACCAGCAGGTCTACGCGGAGGTCACCGTCGCGTTCCGGCCGCTCCCTCCCGGCGAGCAGTTCTTCGACATCCGCAACGAGGTGCGCACCCCTAACATCCCCAAGGCCTTCATGGCGGCGGCCGAGCACGCGCTGCTCGACGGCCTTCACACCGGCGGCCTCCACGGCTATCCGCTCATCTACGTCGGGGCGACCATCCAGGACATCCGCTTCTCTCAGGAGCTGACGACCGAGGGCGCCGTCGTCGGAGCCGTGCTGCAGGCGATTGACCAGGCGCTGAACCACAGCGGCACCGTCATCCTGGAGCCGCTCATGCACCTGGAGGTGCTGACCCCCGAGGACACGGTCGGCGAGGTCAGCGTCTATCTCCAGCCGCGACGCGCCGTCATCCGCGACATCGAGACGCTCGGGCCGATGAAGAAGATCGTCTGCGAAGTGCCGTTGGCCGAGATGTTTGGCTTCGGCAAGGCGCTGCCGCGGCTGTCCGGCGGACGCGGCTCCTTCTCGATGGAGCCGTCCGGATACCAGCCCATGAACGGCTGACGAATCGTCACCACGGACGCGCCAACAGGGCGCGCCGCCGGATGCCGCAAGGCCCCGGTTCGGCGCGCCCTGTTTTTTTCATATGTGTCGTCCTCTTGCAGAATATTCTCCAACGGCGGTTCCTATCGCCTCCATCATCGATAGAAAAACAACGAGAGCAACGAGAGTGACGAGAGAAAAAACGCCGAGCGAAGCGAGGCCTGTCCCG
>CALZPA010000113.1 GCA_945827525.1 uncultured Lentisphaeria bacterium
CCTCTATGAGGGGCTTCGCCAGACGGTGTTCGCGGCAACGACTGGCCTCTAGAGCCTCTAGGGCTTCTAGGGCTTCTAGGGCTTCTAGGGCTTCTAGGGCTTCTAGAGCTTCTAGAGATTCTAGAGAGAAGGCACTTTTTGAGAAAGGAAGAAATGCGATGAGTGGTGAGCGTTGGAGTGAATCGAAGGCGTGGGAGTGGCAGCGGTCTCGTCCGTGGATGCGCGGATGCAACTTCATGGGGAGCGACTGCGTGAACCGGGTGGACCAGTGGCAGGAGCTGGGGTTTGAGGGACGGTATGCGACGGCGGACCGCGAGCTGGGGCTGGCGCAGTCGATCGGCTTCAACTCGGTGCGGCTCATTCTGCAGTTCGAGGTGTGGCTGGAGCAGCATGACGGCTTCATGGAGCGCCTGGAGCGGTACATCGGGCTGTGCGCGAGCCACGGCATCAGCGTGATGCTCGTCATCGCGAACGACTGCTGCGTGCCGAAGGACGAGAACTGGCAGCCGAAGCACTGCGGGCCGCAGCACGTCGACTGGGGCTATCACGGCGGCATCAGGAATTCCCCGCACACGGCGCTGAAGGGGATGGGGTACTCGCTGCTGGACGACCCGGAGCTGGCCGGACGGTTCTGGGAGATGACGGCCGAGGTCATCCAGCGGTACGCGCATGACCCGCGCGTCTGCGTGTGGAACCTGTTCAACGAGCCCGGAAACTGCGGGCGCGGTGAGCACACCATCCCGCATCTGCGGCGGCTGTTCGAGATTGCCCGCGAGATCGGGCCGGACCAGCCGCTCACGGCCGACGTCTGGTCGGGCAGCCTCAGCCGCGTGACGCCGGCCGAAAAGGTCGCCGCCGAGCTGTCGGACGTCATCAGCTACCACTGCTATGGGAATTTCGACGAGAGCGTGCGTCGCATCCACGAGCTGAAGCGGCTGAACCGTCCGCTGCTGAACACGGAGTGGCTGCACCGCATCCAGCACAACACGGTGCAGGAGCTGTTCCCGCTGTTCTTCCTGGAGCGCATCGACTGCTACTGCTGGGGCTTTGTGGCCGGCCTCTACCAGACCTACGAGCCCTGGGAGGGCATGTGGCTCCATGTCAAGGACGACGGCCAGATGCCCCACGACTGGGACTTCACCAAGTGGCAGCATGACCTCATGCGCCCCAGCCTCCGTCCCTACGACCCCAGGGAGGTCGCCGTCATCCGACGCTACTCGGCTCTCGCCGACGAGGACTTCAGCCGCGCCCGGCAGGCGTGAGCGGACGATACGCCACCGGGACGCCACGTCCGGACCGCCAAATTCGCGTCCGGACGTGGGCAAATTTGCCGCCTGACACGGGAAATTTATGCGGCTGAGGCCGTTAGGGGGGAGCAACGCGCATGGATAGGAAAAAAGATGACAAAAAATTCCCAACGTGCTGGAAATTCTTGAGATACGGGTATATAGTAACGGTTGTCTTTATTCTCAGCACCGAAGTGTGTACAAGTGACGAATCTGGTGGAGCCGCGACGGTGGCGCTGCGGGAGGCCCGGGAAGCCCGGGAGGCCGCGGAGCGACGGGCGGTTCAGCTGGAGCTGGAGCTGGAGCAGACGAAAAAAGCTCTGGCAAGGACACGGTCCCGTTATGCCGACCTGTACTTGCGGAGTCATGGGCTGCTCCGCTCGCTTCGTCAAACTGAGCTTCAGGTGTCCAATCTCTGGCATAACAAGGACGATACCTCGATGGGCGGGCTGACCACCCGGCTGCTGGAGGCCATGGAGGCCGCCGGCGGACGACAACTGAAGGTGGTCGCGAAGCTCGACGAATTCGAGGCGTCCCTGCGCAATGTCCTGGATGTGCTCCGTCCGAGCGAGGCGATGCGTCGCGAGGTCGAGGGGCGGCTGCGGGAGCTGCGCGGCGTCATTGAGCTGAGTCTGGGGCCGCTGTCCGCGGCGTCCGGCGCACGGGCAGGCGTGTCCGACCTGCGCCGCGGCTGCCGGGTGGTGGCGACGGACGCCGGGCTGGACGTGCTGCTGCTTGAGGGCGGCAGCCTTCAGGGGATGGCTCCCGAGTCGCGCTGGCACCTCACGGTCGGAGACCGGGTGGTGGCGAAGGCGGTGGTCATCGACGTCCGCCTGGAGCTGAGCGCGGCGGTGCTGGTTGAGGGGACGTTGACGGACGTTCCGGTGGGCAGTGTCCTGCTGCCCGACGGTGGCGTCCGCTGATGCGATAGCGATTGAGGAAACTGAGAGGCGCCTGGGCCGCTCCCGTCGAGCTGTCCAAGCGGGTGCCTTTCCAGCAAGGAAAACGGAAATGGAAAAACTAGCCGTCACAAAACAAGTTCGGATTTCCGCGTTCAAGGCGCGTGAAGTCGCCCGGCTGCTGCAGGGCAAGCCGGCGGTCGAGGCCTTGAACATGGTCAGTCTGATTCCGCGGAAAGCGGCGCGCCTGATCGAGAAGACGCTGGCCTCCGCCATCGCCAATGCCGAGCATGACGCCACGGCGCCTGTGGATCGCAGCGCGCTGTACGTCAAGGAGGCCGTCATTGGCGAAGGTCCGACGCTGAAGCGCTTCCGTCCGAAGGCGCGCGGGTCAGCGGGTCACATCAGAAAGCGCACGAGCCACATCCGTATCGTGGTCTCTGACGAGAACTAAGTTAGGAGTCACACCGTGGGTCAGAAAGTAAATCCAATTGGCTTCCGTCTGCCAGTCACGAAGGACTGGAAGTCCCGCTGGTTCGCCCGCAAGGCGCAGTTCGGCACCTTGCTGCAGGAGGACCTTCGCATCAGGGAGACATTGACGAAGGAGCTGGCGAGCGCCGCCGTGTCGAAGATCGTCATTGAGCGCTTCGCGAAGCGGGTTCGCATCACCATTCACACGGGCCGTCCCGGCATCATCCTGAGCGGCAAGTTCTTCCAGGTCCAGGGCGCCCAGCAGGCCCCCGACAAGGACCCGAAGGAGAAGGGTGCGCGCAAGGGCGTCGGCCTGGACAAGATCAAGGAGCTGCTCTCCAAGATCACGGGCGACAAGGAGGTCCTGATTGACCTCCGCGAGATTCGCCAGCCCGAGATGGACGCCCAGCTGGTGGCCGAGTCGGTCGCCCAGCAGCTGATGAAGCGCATCGCGTTCCGCCGCGCCATGAAGCGCGCCATCCAGACGGCGATGGAGGCGGGTGCCGAGGGCATCAAGATTCGCTGCGCGGGCCGTCTGAACGGCGCCGAGCTCGCCCGCACCGAGCAGTACAAGGATGGCAAGGTTCCGCTGCACACGCTGCGCGCGAACATTGATTTTGGATTCACCGAGGCCCATACGCTTGCTGGCCTGATCGGTGTTAAAGTTTGGATCTGCAAACCCCAAAACTGGGAGGAAACTAAAAATGCCACTGATGCCAAAACGCGTAGATCACAGAAAGGTTCAGCGCGGGTCTCACGCCGGGATCGCGAGCAGCAATAACAAGCTGGACTTTGGTGAGTACGGTCTGCAGGTCCTTGACCGCGGCTGGCTGACTGCCGCGCAGATTGAGGCCGCGCGTGTCGCGGCGACGCGTCACATGCAGCGCAAGGGTCAGATTTGGATCCGCGTGTTCCCTGACAAGCCCTACAGCAAGAAGCCGCTGGAGACCCGTATGGGTAAGGGAAAGGGCGCACCGGAGGGCTGGGTTGCGGTCATCCGTCCTGGCAACATGATCATCGAGCTGAGCGGCTGCTCCGAGAACATGGCGCGTGAGGCGCTGGCGCTTGCCTCCAGCAAGCTGCCGTTCCGCTGCCGTTTCCTCTCCCGTCAGCACTAGGCCTGCCAGTGAGGTTTGAGATACTATGAGAAAGCCAGCAGAAATACGCGATATGACTCCCGAGGAGCTGGACCGCGCCATCGAGGAGGACCGCAAGGAGCTGTTCGCCCTTCGCCTCCAGAGCCAGACCGGCCAGCTTGAGAACTCCGCCCGCATCCGCCTGCTCAGGAAGGAAGTGGCGAGATTGGAAACCGAGAAGACGGCCCGTCGCATTAAGGCACAGTGACCGAGGTGTAGATATGTCAGAAGAAATTAAGCAGGAAAAGCCCGCCGAGCGCAATCTGCGCAAGGTCCTGGTCGCGACGGTGGTGAGCGCGAAGATGGACAAGACGCTGGTCGTCCGCGTCGATCGCCGCGCCGCGCATCCGCTGTACGGCAAGGTCGTCAAGATCACCAGCAAGTGCTATGTCCATGACGAGAACAACGAGGCCAAGATCGGCGACGTGGTGCAGATCATGGAGACGCGTCCGCTGAGCAAGCTGAAGCGCTGGCGTCTGGTCAAAATCCTGAAGGCCGCGGTGACAGACTAAGGCAGAGGAGGGAACAGCAAATGATTCAGATGCAGACCACTCTTGAGGTCGCCGACAACACCGGCGCCAAGAAGATCATGGCCATCCGCACGCTTGGTCAGCGCAAGAAGTTCGCCGAGATCGGCGATGTGATCCGCGCGGCCGTCCACGAGGCGGCTCCCCGCGGCTCCGTGAAGAAGGGCGAGGTCGTCCGCGCGGTTGTGGTTCGCACGGCGTTCAACATCCGCCGTTCGGACGGCAGCTTCCTCCGCTTCGACCGCAACGCGGCGGTGATCATCGACGACCAGAACAATCCGAAGGGCACCCGCATCTTCGGGCCGGTCGCCCGTGAGCTCCGCGACAAGAACTTCATGAAGATCGTCTCGTTGGCTCCGGAGGTGCTGTGATGTCGAAGTCTCTGATTAAGAAGGACGCCATCGTCTATGTGATTGCCGGTGCCGACAAGGGCAAGAGCGGCAAGGTTCTCCACGTTGACCACAAGGCTGGCCGCGTGACGGTTGAGGGCGTTGCGGTGCGCAAGAAGACGATACGCCGCAGCCAGGCCCACCCGAACGGCGGCAGGGAGGAAGTCCCGGCCTCGATCGACATCTCGAATGTGATGGCCGAGGAGACCTATCAGGCCCGTCGCGCGGCGAAGAAACAGGATTGATAGGGAGCCGAGAAAATGATTACGAGTGTATTGAGCGACTTCTACAAGAATACGGTTGTCCCGCAGCTGCAGGAGAAGCGCGGCTACAAGAACGCGATGGAGATTCCGAAGCTGGTGAAGATCGTGGTCAACACCGGCGTCGGGACGGACAAGGACCGTGAGGTCATGCAGTCGGCGGTCGAGACGCTGGCTCAGATCACGGGTCAGAAGCCGGTGATCACGAAGTCCCGCGTGAACGTGTCGAACTTCAAGCTGCGCAAGGGCATGGCGGTCGGCGCGTCGGTGACGCTTCGCCGCGGCACGATGTACAACTTCCTGTATCGCCTGATCAACATTGTCCTGCCTCGCGTCCGCGACTTCCGCGGCATTTCCCCGAAGTCGTTTGACGGCGTCGGCAACTACAACTTCGGTCTTCCGGAGTCGACGGTCTTCACCGAGATTGACCCTGACAAGATGAAGCACATCATCGGGATGAACATCACGGTTGTGACGACGGCGAAGACGGATGACGAGGCGCGTGACCTGCTGACTCTGCTGGGTATGCCCTTTGCCAACAGCAACAATCAATAAGGGGAAACCACCGTGGCGAAGAAGAGTTTGATAGTGAAGTCCCAGCGGGAGCCGAAGTTCTCGACCCGCGGGTACAACCGTTGTGAGCGCTGCGGCCGTCCGCGCGCGTATATCCGCAAGTTCCATCTCTGCCGTATTTGCTTCCGCGAGTTGGCGAACACGGGTCAGATACCAGGGGTTATGAAGGCCAGCTGGTAATCAGCAGGAGGGAAAAAGAATGAGCATGAGTGATCCAATTAGCGACATGCTGACCCGCATCCGCAACGCCTCCAACGCGAAGCTGGCGAAGGTGAGCATGCCGTCCTCGAAGATGAAGGCCTCTCTCGCGGAAACGCTGAAGGACGCCGGTTACATTGCGGACTACAGCGTCGAGGACATCGGCAACAACAAGAAGGAGCTCTCGCTGGTCCTGAAGTACAAGGGCAAGTCGAAGAGTCCGGCGATTGAGGGTCTGACCCGTGTGAGCAAGCCGTCGCGTCGCGTCTACGTCGGCAGCGACGAGATACCGCGTGTTCTGGGTGGTCTGGGCATTGCTGTTCTGTCCACGTCGTCGGGTCTGAAGACGGACCGTGAGGCGCGCAAGCAGAATGTTGGTGGAGAACTGCTCTGCTACGTCTGGTAGTTTGGGGCAAGCAAGAGAAGGAACATCAGACATGTCACGCATGGGCAACAAGCCGATAGCGGTTCCGGCCGCTGTCAAGATAGAGGTTACGGATGGGAGCGTGAAGGTGGCTGGTCCGAAGGGCGAGCTGACTCAGGCGCTTCCCGCTGGCATCACGCTGGAGCTGGAGGGTTCTGTTCTGCACGTGAAGTGCGACGATATGGAGAATCGTCAGAAGAACATGAACCACGGTCTGGTTCGGAGCCTGGTGAATTCGATGGTGGTTGGCGTTTCGGAGGGCTTCAAGGTGAACCTGGAGCTGGTGGGCGTCGGCTATCGTGGCCAGGTGAAGGGTCAGAATCTGACGCTGAACCTGGGCTATTCGATTCCGGTCGAGTACACGGTTCCCGAGAAGGTCAAGATCTCGATGGCTGACCAGACCCACATCACGCTGGAGAGCATCGACAAGCAGGCTGTCGGCCAGGTCGCGGCCAACATCCGCAAGTTCCGCGTTCCGGACGCCTACCATGGCAAGGGCGTGAGATACGCGGGTGAGCAGATGACGCTGAAGGAAGGCAAGAAGGCGGGCGGCTGATTGCGGCTGCCGGCATCGGTTCTTGCCGCTCTGGGCGGCATTGCTGAAAGAATGGTTGAACAGGATGGCCTGCCTGCGCGGCTTGCCGGGTAAGTGGGCGATAACAATGGAGCAGATAGAGTTCCTATGAGCAAGATGACAAAGAAGGAGCAGCGCGACCGCCGGCATCGTCGGCTTCGCGTGAAGCTTTCCGGCACGGCCGAGTCGCCGCGTCTGAGTGTGAGCCGGAGCGGCAAGCACCTCTATGCTCAGGTCATCAACGATGATCTGGGCGAGACGCTGGTGTCGGTGATGACGACGGAGGGCGTGTGCCGCGAGCAGAAGCTGTCGGCGAACGTGAAGAGCGCCGAGGTGGTTGGGAAGCTGGTTGCGGAGCGCGCGATGGAGAAGGGCATCCGCAAGGTTGTGTTTGACCGTGGCGGCTTCCCGTACCATGGTTGCGTGAAGGCGCTGGCGGATGCGGCCCGAGCGGCTGGTCTGGAGTTTTAAGCAGCATCCTGGCCTCCTGGGGGGAGCCGGGTCGGCGTCTGCGTTGAGCGGTCGTTGGGTTCGGGGAGTCCTCCAGGGAGCCGGGGCACGAGATTAGGAGAATATTCCGTGGCTGACCTAATTAAAGAGAAGCCGGCTGATGAGGAAGCCGTGAATACGCGCGAGCTGAAGAACTCGAAGGTGGCTGTGAACGCGGACACCGAGTTCGAGGAGCGTGTGGTGATCATCAACCGCAGCAGTAAGGTTGTGAAGGGCGGCAAGAACTTCTCGTTCAGCGCTCTGGTGGTTGTCGGCAACATGAAGGGCAAGGTTGGCATGGGCTTCGGCAAGGCCAACGAAGTTTCGGATGCGTTGCGCAAGGGCGGCGAGCAGGCTCGTCGCAATCTGATGACGGTTCCCATGTTTGGCTCGACGGTGACGCACTTTGTGGCGGCTCAGTTCCGTGGCAGCCGCGTGATTGTCCGTCCGGCCTCGGCTGGTACGGGTGTGATTGCGGGCGGCGGCATGCGTCACGTGCTGGAGCTGGCGGGCATCCAGGATGTCCTGGCGAAGTCGCTGGGCTCGAAGAACGCGGTGAACGTGGTGAAGGCTACGTTTGAGGCGCTGAAGAAGCTGCGCACGCGTTCGGAGGTTCTGGCGAAGCGCGACCGTCAGTCGTTGTAGTCCATGGCGAAAAGTCAGGCAAGATAGGGAAGAGACAGATGAAACTTCATGAATTGCAGAACACGGTTCCGCGGCAGGCGCGCAAGCGCGTTGGCCGTGGTGACGGTTCCGGCACGGGCCGGACTGCGGGTCGTGGTGAGAAGGGTGCGGGTGCCCGTACCGGCCACACGAACCGTCCGTACTTCGAGGGTGGTCAGATTCCTCTGATTCGCCGTCTGCCCAAGCGTGGCTTCAAGAATCCGAACCACATTGAGTTTGAGGTGGTGAACCTTGACATTCTGGAGGAGAATTTCCAGGATGGCGAGCGTGTGGATGTCCAGGTGTTGCAGCAGCGTGGTCTGGCGAAGAAGAGCACGGCTCCTCTGAAGATACTGGCGTCTGGTGAGCTGACGAAGAAGCTGACGGTTGTCGCCGACAAGTTTTCGGCTGCTGCCCGTGAGAAGATTACGGCCGCCGGCGGCACGTGCCAGGAGACTTCCGAGGCGAACGAGCCCGCCTAATCGGGACCAGGGTCAACCGGTAGCAATCCGCGTAAGGGCGTGCCTAGTCTTTGCAAACAGGACTGGGGACGCCTTTATGTGTCACACAAAAGGAGTCCACCATGTTGCTTTCTGGCTATAGAAATTGTTTTAGGATACCGGAGCTGAAGAAGCGGATACTGTTCACCTGCGCCATCATCGCGTTGTGCCGTCTGGTGAGCATGATACCGTGTCCGGGTGTGAATCCGGCGGGGTTGAAGGAGCTTTTCAGCGGTGCTCGCGGTGAAGGCGGCGTGCTGGACATGCTGAATCTTTTCAGCGGCGGTGCGATTGAGCAGTTCGCCGTGGGTGCGTTGGGCATCATGCCGTACATTTCGGCGTCCATCATCATGCAGTTGATGACGCCGGTGATACCACAGCTTGAGCGTCTGATGCGCGAGGGCGAGAGCGGCATGAAGAAGTACAACCAGTACATGCGCTACATGACGCTGGCGATCTGCGTGGTTCAGGGCTATATGTATTCGGCGGTGATGGCGAATCCGACCTCGATTGGCCTGAAGGGCGACTCGGTGGTTCTGCATCCTGGCCTGGGCTTCACGGTGATGACGATCATCACGCTGACGGCCGGCGCGATGCTGGTGATGTGGCTGGGCGAGATGATCACGGAGCACGGCATTGGCAATGGCGCGTCGCTGATCATCACGGTGAACATCGTGGCTCGTCTGCCCGGAGCGCTCCAGACGCTGTGGAAGCAGTTCTCGATGGGCGCGGCGTCCTCGGACGGCGACCTGAACCTCATTCATCTGCTGATACTGCTGGTGATGTTCGTGGCGGTGACGGCGGCGACGGTGGCGCTGACGCTTGGTGCCTATCGCGTGCCGATTCGCTATGCGGCGCGTCGGATGCAGGGCATCGGCGGCACGGCGACGGCGCAGACGAGCTTTCTGCCGCTGCGTGTGAACTACTCGGGCGTGATGCCGATCATCTTTGCGGGCGCGATCATCTCGTTCCCGGTGATGCTGCTGCGCTATCTGCCTCAGGATTGGAGCGTGGTGGTCTGGCTGGAGATGAACCTCCAGTACGGCAGCACGGGCTATCTGCTGGTCTACGGCGCGATGATCCTGCTGTTCTCGTTCTTCTGGGTGGCGAACCAGTTCAACCCCATCCGGATTGCCGACGACCTGCAGAAGAACGGCGGGTACATCCCGGGCATCCGTCCCGGTGAGGCGACGAGCGAGTTCCTGGGCAAGAAGATGGACCGCATCACGCTGGCGGGCGCCATCTTCCTGGCGGCTCTGGCGATCCTGCCGATGCTGCTGAGCCGCGCCCTGGGCATCCAGCCGACCATCTCCCAGTTCTTCGGCGGCACCAGCCTGCTGATCATCGTGGGCGTGACGCTGGACACGCTGCAGCAGATTGAGAACCACCTCGTGGCCCAGAACTACGAGGGCTTCATGGAGAAGGGACGCCTGAGAAGCCGCAGAGGCTGACGGAAGCCTGCCCCTTTTCCTTTCCGACAAACACGCACACGCGGCCGCCATCCCAGGCAACGAAGATGGCGGCCGCTTTTCTGTATGCGGCGCACGCGCGTGGCTTTCTTTGCCCGACGGCGAGGGCGCCGTCGGGACAGGCGCCGCTTCGCGGCGCAGAGCACAAGAGGAGCAACCGAGAGCAATGAGCACCTTTTCCGCAGACGACCTGCTGCTGGCGCCCCTGGCGGGCTACACGGACTTGCCGTTCCGCCGTTCCTGCCGTCGGCAGGGCCTTCGCCTCGCCTACACGGCCCTCATCGACGCCGGAGCCCTGGTCTACGGCAACGACGAGAACGAGGCGATACTGGCGCGTGGCGACGACGAGCCCTGGCTTGGCGTGCAGCTCCTCGGCAGCCGCCTGGAGCTGCTGGAGGCGGCGGCTCCCATGCTGCTGGAGCGTCCCTACGACGAATTCAATTTCAATCTGGGCTGTCCCGTGAAGAAGGTTCAGCAGCGCGGCTCGGGCGCGGCGCTGCTGAAGGACGCATCCCATGCGCGTGACTGTGTCCGGCTGCTGCGGCGCATTTGGGCGGGGCGTCGCTTCACGGTGAAGCTGCGTGTCCTGGACGCCGAGGATCCGTCGCCGACGGTGGCGTTCTGCCGGATGCTGGTGGAGGAGGGCGTGGAGGCGCTGACCATCCACGGGCGGCTGGCGTCCAAGGTGTATTCGGGGCCGGTGGCGATGGACGTCATTGGGGCTGTCCGGGAGGCGGTGCCGGTGCCGGTGGCGGCGAATGGCGGCATCTTCAGCCTGGCGGACGCGGAGGCGCTGGCTGCGGGGACGGGCTGTCGTCAGGTGATGGTGGCGCGTGGCGCCATCGGCAATCCGTGGCTGTTCCGGGAGCTGCTGACGGGCACGGCGTCGCCCACGCATGGTGAGCTGTGCGACACGATGGAGGAGCATCTGGACAGCATGATGCGCCTCTATGGCGACTATCCGGCGCTGGTGGCCGGACGAAAGATCCTGCTGGGCTACCTGAGCGGTCGCGGCTATCACCGTTCGCTCAAGCTGCAGGCCAGCGTCATCGCGACCGTCGGGGAATTCGCGGACTTCATGCGGACGCTTCGCGGTCAGCGTGGCCCCGACGAGCCGGCGGGAAAGCTCTGATTTTTTATTTTTTTCCACAAAAAACACAAAAGGCGCAAAAGGCATTCTCACAAGAATCCGTTTGCGCCCGTTGTGTCTTTTTGAGGGGGCTCAGTTTGTGGCGAGTTCGGCCTCGAACGGACGGATGTGTGACAGTTCGGACTGCATGCTTTCCTGCGCCGCCGTCAGGTCGTAGCTTTGCTGGAGCCTCAGCCAGAAGTCTGGCGTGGTGCCAAAGAACTTCGCCAGTCGTAGGGCGGTGTCGGCGGTGATGCCTCGGCGCCTGTGGATAATCTCGTTGATGCGATGGCAGGGAACGCGCAGCTCAATGGCCAGTCGGCTCTGGCTTAGGGACAGGGGCTTGAGAAACTCCTCCAGCAGAAGCTCTCCCGGATGAGGATTGATGATATGGGGCTCGCTCATGGTGGGTCTCCTTAATGATAATCAACCACCTCTACATTGCGTGGACCATCCTTGATAAAGGTTTTTCTGTCATTTCTGTGGAAAGAAAAAGAACGTCAGCGCTGATAGAGCCAGGCGGGGGTGGCTGGGGTGGGGAGGTCGGTGGCGCGGAGAGAGCGGAGGGCGTTATGCTGGAGCAGGAAGGCGGGGGTGGCGGGGCTGGAGGGGGCGTCGCGGGTGCGGAGCGACCAGCCTGGGGGGAGCGGCACGGGCGCGACGGGAGGGTGGCCTGTGGAGGTGGGGGTGG
>CALZPA010000114.1 GCA_945827525.1 uncultured Lentisphaeria bacterium
CTCCAGGCGGTCCAGCGGTATCCAGTCGAGGATGGTGCCGCCGCTGTGCAGGTAGTACGGCGAGACCGCGAAGTTGCTCTCGTCCTCACGGACCACCAGGAAGTCACGCACCTGGAAGTTCCGCCCCTCATGCAGGTCGAACAGCGTGTCGTCCAGACTCGGCGACGGACTGAACGGATACAGCTCCGCCAGCACCGACGCGCGCGCGTCCTCCGGTATCTCATACACCTCGACCCGCTTGCCGCCATCCTTCACCACCTCCTGCGTCGGATACGGCAGCCGCGGCAGCAGCCCCATCACCGACGTCAGCAGATGACGCTCGTACGAGCCGGGATCCTGACCCGCCGCCACCACCTTCCCAGACGCATCCTCGGGCAGCGCCGTGATCGCCGTCACCGCCACATACTGCTTCCTCTTTCTCTCGTCGCCTCCACTCATCGTTCACGTCCTCCATTGGCTGTTCGTTCTCTTGCGACTCATGCGACACCCGTCACGCCAGACGGGGAAAGCCCCCCACGCACGCGCGTCATCACACCGTGACAGGACACGACATTGCTATAAATCGAATTCAAAAATTTGCAAACGGCAATCGCTAACATACATAACCGTTCCCACATTATCATAAACATTCCCAAAACTGAAGTCTGACAGCGGGAGTTTTTGACGGCGTTTTTTTTGTGTGGTGTGGGAAAAAGGTCAAAGGGGCGTATATTACACTATTCGGACCGGCTCCAGCCAGGTCCTCCACCGCAAGCCAAGGTGCGCCGTGGCCTCCCCCAGTCCGGCGCACCGGCATCACCCGACCCCCGGCACAGGCGCACCGGGCAGCTCACCGCACACACAGGAGGCGGACCCAGATGGCAATTCAGGAACAATGGCAGACGTGGCGCACCCAGGCGTCCCCCAACGTCACCCCAGACGAATTCGTCGCCTGGCTGGACACCTACACCTCGGAGGCGGAGGACCCCGAGCATCTCTTCCAGACCTGGCGCGACCTGCCTGACCGCAGCGCGCTGCTTAAGCGCCTCCTCGCGGGCGAGGTGCTGCCGCTGGGCACGGGGCCGCAACTGCTGGCCGCGCTCTTCCACGCCATGTACCAGACGCTCTGCGGCCGACGCGCCTTCATCACCGTCAGCCTCCACCTGGACATGGTGCGCACCCGCGCCGTCTGCACCCACATCAGCCGACTCGGAAAGCTCAACATCCGTCTGATGGGCACCCTCCTCGACGCCGGCAAGGCCTACCTCGGCGACTGCCAGAGCACCGATGTCGTCATCGCCGACTACTTCGAGCTGCTGTCCTCCTACCACAAGAACCCACAGCAGTTCGACGCCATGGTCGGCAGCCTCTTCCTCATCGAGGCCGACCTCGCCCTCTACAACACCCGGCTCATCCTCTTCGAGCGCAACATCGAACGCGCCGCCGGCATGGTCTACAAGTCCTCCGGCACCATCCCCGAACAGTGGAAGAGCTCCAACGACTTCATCGACGTCCCCCACCTCCTCGCCGAAAAGCCCGCCATCGCCATTGCCGGCTGCTACTCCGCCTCCAGCACCTACGCCCTCCGCGAACTCCAGCAGCTCCTCGGCCCCACCCTCGCCCGCCACATCACCGCCAAGGCCCGCACCACACCCCACACCTGCCTCACCTACAAGACCAGCCAGGAACGCGTCTCCGCACTCGTCAGCGACGTCATGAAGACCTCCGGAAACGCCCTCATCGTCTGCTGCAGCGAACAGCTCCGCCAAGACCTCCAGGAGGAATTCCGCAAGGCCGGACAGCCCTGCACCATCACCGCGCGCTCCGTCGACATCGCCACCTTCTTCGCCCCCGTCCTCAACGCCGACGGACGGCGCAAGGTCCTCATCATGCGCGGCATGCCCTCCACCCTCACCCTCCCTGACCAGCCCATCGCCGACGGCGCCCTCTACCTCGCCGAATACTTCCTCTGCGAAAACATGCACGAGAAGGTCTTCGCCTTCGCCGCCGGACTCTTCCGCCAGACCAGCCAGCCGCGCGTCTACTTCTCCCTCGAAGACCAGATGTTCGCCATGTACGCCGAGGACGGCGGCTTCAACCGCCTCTTCCAGCTCATTGACTTCACCGAGAAGTACGACCACTGGCGACAGATCCGACGCGTCCTCGCCAAGTCCATGGCCGCCAAGCTCCACCGCCTCCGCACCCGAAGCCTCGACGAGACCGCGCCACTCATCACCATGGCCCTCAACGTCTCCACTCCCGCCATGGGCAACCCCAAGGCCAGCCGCAAGTCCTCCGCCTCGCGCATGGACGCGCCCTGCTTCTGCGGCTCCGGCAAGCCCTTCCGCGAATGCCACGGCAAAAAGCTCGCCTGACCACTCCACACACACCCGACCGCCCGACCATGTTCATCACCTACGGACTCGACACCAACGACACCCCAGACCGCATCGCCGACTACGTCAGCAATGGGGCCGAGGAATTCTTCGCCGGCTTCGTCCCGCGCGAATGGCTCGAAAAGTACGGCTGGGAAGTCTGCCCCAACCGACGCTCCCTCGGTGGCGGCTACAACTACACGCAGGTCAGCGAACTCCAGGCCACCGCCGCCGAAATCCATCGCCGCGGCTGCCGCCTCAACCTCGCCATCAACGCCCAGGACAACGGACTCGAACGCCTCGACGACCTCCGACGAACCGTCGAGACCATGGAGTCCTTCAACCCCGACGGCTACATCATCGCCGACCCCGCCCTCATGTGCTCTCTCAAGCGCTGGGGCATCGACAAGCCCGTCCACCTCTCCACCGGAGCCGGCTGCTTCTCCTCCGCCGCCGTCCGCTTCTACTGCGAGCACTTCAACGTCCGCCGAGTCGTCATCCCACGCAAGATGACCCTCAACGAAATGCGCCGCATGATCGAGAGCCTCGCCGACCTCCACGTCGAATTCGAGGTCATGATCATCGGCTACCGCTGCTTCTTCAACGACGAGGACTGCCACTCCGTCCACAGCGGCTGCCACCGCAACCTCTGCGGCGACGTCCTCGCCTCCCAGTTCATCGCCACCAACCGCTTCCCCGACAACTGGAAACAGGCCACCGAGGACATCCTCTCCTCCAAGATGGACGCCTTCAGATGCCATTCGCTCGTCAACGACTTCTGCCTCAAATGGCAGCGGAACGAACCGCCCGACCCCGTCTTCAAGACGCCCCTCAAGTCCTCCTCCGGACTCAGCAGCTGCCTCGCCTCCTCCGTCTTCCAGAACTGCGGCCTCTGCGCCATCCGAGAACTCCGCGACATGGGCGTCCACGCCCTCAAGGTCCCCCTCCGGGGCTCACGCGACTTCAAGCTCCCCGCACTCCAGGTCGTCAACGCCGTCATGAGAAACCCCGACCCCACACCCGAATTCTGCCGCGCTCTCATCGGCAGCCCCGACTTCTGCGACCAGCGCCACAACTGCTACTACGACGTCCCGGAGGCGCACCGATGAACGAACTCGCCATCCACTTCCCCAACCTCCACGATCTCCTCCAGCTCGACGAGTCCCTCCGCTTCGTCGACCTCCACAGCGGAACGCCCCAGCTCGTCACCGCACTCTTCGCCCAGAACCCCAACATCTACGACTACGCCGTCAACCTCTCCTCCGCCCAGGTCATCCAGACCATCCAGGAACAGGGACACGACTTCTCCAGACTCTACTTCGGACAGGAATTCTGCCAGAACCTCATCCCCGCACCCGAGGACATCGAGCAGGCCTACTACTTCTCCCGACAGCTCGAATGGAACTTCACCCTCGTCACCAACGCCTGCAACACCGAGACCGGAACCGAGGCCAACCGCCAAAACCTCCAGCGCCTCCATGACCTCCAGCCCGACGCCGAGGTCGTCGTCAACGACTGGGCCATCATGCACCTCCTCAACCATGACTTCCCCGACTTCCGACCCGTCATCGGACGACTCCTCAACAAGCAGGTCCGACTCAACCTCTTCAACAAGTCCTCCAGCAAGCTCCCCATCTTCACCAGCGGCATCGAGAACTCCCCCGAGAACATCTCCAAGGCGCAGATCCGCGCCTACGCCGACGTCTCGCTCTCAAACCCCGACTACCTCGACTTCCTCAAGTCCCTCGGCGTCACCGGCGTCGACTTCGACCTCACCCCACAGGGACTCATCCGACCCGCCGACGGCTGGGGACTCAACCTCGGACACTACTTCCCCTGGACCGTCATGGCCCTCGCACGAAACTGCCCCACCGCCGGCGTCCTCCAGCACGAGCGAACCTTCATCGTCACCGACCGCAACTGCGGCAGACCCTGCCGCAAATTCAACTGCTCGCCCGCCTTCAACATGTACGACTTCCCCATCCAGCAGCGAGGCCCCGCACTCTTCGTCTCCAACGAAGACCTCATCGAGACCTGCCTCAACCAGGAAAACGGCTTCGAACGGCTCATCTACCAGCCCCTGATCCCCCTGTAGCCCGCCCCTCCCCCCACACACCGCACCCGCAACCGCAACCCTTCCCCCCGTTCCCCCTCTCCCCACGACTGCCCCCCCGTATGCCCCCGTTCTATATCGAGACCTACGGCTGCCAGATGAACGAGCGAGACTCCGAGGCCCTCGCCTGCCTCCTCGAACAGCGCGGCTACACCGAAACCTCCAGCGAAGAGAACGCCGACGTCCTCATCTTCAACACCTGCTCCGTCCGTGACCAGGCCGAACGAAAGGCCATCGGCAAGGTCGGCTTCATGAAGAAGTACAAGCAGCGCCGCCCCGGACTCGTCATCGGCATCATCGGCTGCATGGCACAGAACCACGGCGCCGAACTCCTCCGCGAACTCCCCGTCCTCGATTTCGTCGCCGGCACCGACCAGCTCCACCGCGTGCCCGACATCGTCGACGACATCCGAGCCGGCGCCGGACGAACCGTCGCCGACCAGCTCGACCGCGTCATCCGACCCGAACTCGACGCACACCGACAGGGCAACGTCTGCGCACAGGTCGCCGTCATGAGAGGCTGCGACCAGTTCTGCTCCTACTGCATCGTCCCACATACCCGCGGACGCGAGAAGAGCCGACCCATCCCCGCCATCGTCGCCGAAGTCCAACGGCTCGTCGACGGCGGAACTCGCGAAATCCTCCTCCTCGGACAGAACATCACCGCCTACGGCGTCGCTGAGGCACGGCGCGACGGACGCTACCGGCCCGACTCCTTCTCCGAATTCGCCGACCTCCTCCGCGCACTCAACGACATCGACGGCCTCGCCCGCATCCGCTTCACCTCCCCACATGTCCATTTCATGAACGACCCCTTCGTCCAGGCCATCGCCGAACTCCCCAAGGTCTGCAAGTGCTTCCATATCCCCCTCCAGTCCGGCTCCGACCGCATCCTCAAGCTCATGCGGCGCTCCTACACCCGCGACGAGTACCTCGACCGCATCGACGCCATCCGCAGCCGCATCCCCGACGTCAACTTCACCACCGATGTCATCGTCGGCTTCCCAACCGAGTCCGAGGACGACTTCCAGCAGACACGCGACCTCATGAACGCCGTCGTCTTCGACATGGCCTACATCTTCCGCTACTCGCCACGTCAGGGCACCAAGTCCGCCGCCGACCTCCCCGATGATGTCCCCGAGGAGACCAAGCACCTGCGCAACCAGCTCCTCCTCGCAGACCTCGAGAACGGCGCCGCCGCACGCAACGCACGCTTCCGCGACACCATCCAGGAAGTCCTCGTCGAAGGCGTCTCCAAGCGCAACCCTCAGCGCTGGACCGGACGCACCACCCTCAACAAGGTCGTCAATTTCCTCCCACAGCCCGACACCAGACCCGGAGACCTCCTCCCGCTCCGCATCACCCGAACCACCGCCAACTCCCTCTTCGGCGAAATCGTCGTCGGCTGACGGACTCCCCCCTCTCCCCTCTCCACTTTCCCTTCTCCTCTTATGCCTGAACACAAAGCCCCTTCCCCGTCGCCATTCACAGACGACACGCTGGCACTGCTGTTCGCGCTCGGCGGCGAGACACTGGCCTTCTATGAAGTCAAGTCCCTGGCCGGCCTGCTCCTGAAACACCGCCACGGCAAGGCCGCCGTCATCGACGAGACACAGCTCCGCGACGCACTCGCCGCCCACCCAGCCATCGTCTCCGACAACGGCAACTACTTCTCCTGCCACACCCCCAACCTCTGCCTCCTGGCCATCGAGTTCCTCAGCCAACCCGAAAACGCGCCGCTCGTCCGACACATCGCCAACACACTCCCCGCCACCGACGCCCTCTCCTCCTCGCAGAGACTCACACGCGACATCCGCAACACCCTCTTCGCCAAGGACTTCAAGGCTCATATCGCCTGCGTCGAGAAACTCTACAAGGAACGCCCCGAGGACTTCGCCACCGGCAGACCCTACCACCTCCTCGCAGACCCCATCTACCACGACTGGCTCGCCTCACTCCCCACCGAGCTCCTCTCCGTCTGCATCCGGCTCCTCTTCCCCTACATGATCAGCCGGTTCAAGCCCATCCAGTTCCTCCTCGACCTCGCCTCCAGACAGTTCCGCACGCTCCTCCACGTCGCCAGACTCCCCGTCATCGACGCCCTCATCGCCTGCGGACGCTTCGAACAGGCCAACGACTGCCTCCAGTCACTCGTCAACTCCGACCCCAACACCCTCCAGACACGCTACGGCTGGCTCGACCTCATCCACGGCAACCTCGAGGCCGCTCTCGGACGCTACAACGACGCCTTCGAAAACCTCCGACGTAACAACTACGGCAACGACATCTTCTTCACCACCATCACCGGCGTCTTCTACATCTTCGCACTCATCAAGGACAACTCCCCCAACGCCATCGGAACCGCCAGAGCCTGCACCCGCGCCGGCTTCACCAACCCGCTCTACGCCAATATCTACAAACACCTCCACGCCTACATCGAACACACCAGCGGCAGACAGCACTTCCAGCGCACCGACGCACCAGACGCCCCACCCCTCGACCGACTCATCGCCGACATCATCGAATTCTGGCTCAACGAGGGACAGCCCTCCGCCGAATGCCGACAGGATCTCCTCACCCTCGAACACCAGGCAAAACACGCCGGCATCGTCTGGCTCGAACGCGAAATCCACGAAATCAACCGCCGACTCGCACCCGACTGGATACCAGGCGCCCTCCCCTGCGACGCCCAGGACACCATCCCGCTCATCGACTGCGTCCAAATCCTCCCCGCCTGGACTCGCGAACTCAACGACATCGCCAGAGACCTCACACAGCAGATGGCGCAGAAGCCCACACGCGTCGCCTGGAACATCGCCTTCTCGCCACACTGCCCCACCAACGTCCAACTCGAACTCTCCATCCAGCACCTCAAAAAGACCGACCGCTGGACAAAGGGACAGCTCATCAAGCTCGACAAGCTCGAACGCGACCTCAAGCTCACGCAGGAATGGCCCTCCTACTTCACCACCCAGGACATCAAGGCCGCCTCCATGCTCATGCAGCTCACACAACGCCAAAGCCACGACCTCGACGCCGACAGCGCCCTCGGCGAAGACAGCGGCAGCGGCAACGCCAGCGCCAGCGCCGACGTCGACGACGCCACCGCCTGCGTCTCCCACAACGACATCCTCCTCAGCCTCCTCGACTACCCCAGACTCTACTGGAAGGGAGACCCCACCCAGACGCCTGTCCGCATCATCCTCGAAGACCCCTACATCCAAATCCTCAAGGCACCCGAACAGGCGCGCGTGCTCATCAGACTCTTCCCCAGCGTCGCCCCCAAATCACACCTCGCCGCTGTTCGCTACGACGACAACTCCCTCCACCTCTTCTGCTTCCGACAGCTCCACAAACGACTCCTCAAGACCCTCAAGGACGGCATCCTCATCCCCGAACAGGCCGTCTCGCAGCTCAACGGCATCTGCGGACAGCTCGCCAGACTCATGAAGGTCAAGTCCGACTACGGCCTCGACTCCCTGCAGGTCCCGCTCACCCAGGTCGTCACCCCTCGCCCCGTCATGAGACTCGAACGCACCGCCACCGGACTCGCCGTCGAACTCCTCATGCAGCCCTTCTCCAAGGACGAGGTCCTCCGACGACCCGGAGAGGGCGCCATGGCCATCCTCGAATACGACCACGACCGACTCATCCGCAAACAGCGCGACCGCGACGGCGAACAGCAGCTCATCGTCCGCATCCTCGAGGCCTGCCCCATGCTCTCCTCCATCAACATGACCGCCCCCTACCAGTGGCTCGTCGAAAACGACGAGACCGCCTGGCAACTCCTCATCCAGCTCCAGACCATCGCCGACGACTGCGACATCCTCTGGAAACAGGGACGGAAATTCGCCGTCTCCAGGCGCATCTCCTTCGGAGACGTCGCCATGCGCGCCAGACTCGGAACCCAATGGCTCGAAATCGACGGCGACGTCGCCGTCAGCGATGACCTCATCATCCCCTTCCAGAAGCTCCTCGAACTCGCCAAGGAACAGAAGCACAACTTCATCCAGCTCAACGACGAGCAGATCATCTACCTCGCCGACGACTTCAAGGCCAGCCTCGACAAGTTCAACAGCATCGGACAGTTCGCGCGCTCCAAGCCACAGTTCAACCTCCTCGCCCTCCCCGTCCTCCAGATGATGCTCGGCGACTTCGACCGACTCGACATCTCCCCCGAATGGCAACAGCAGCTCCTCCGCATCGACGAGGCCAAGACACTCCCCGTCCCCCCACCCCAGAACCTCTCCCCCGACATCACCCTCCGCGACTACCAGCTCGAAGGCTACCGCTGGCTCACGCGACTCGACCACTGGGAGGCCGGCGCCTGCCTCGCCGATGACATGGGACTCGGAAAGACCATCCAGACGCTCGCCTTCATCGCCCAGAAGGCACAGGAGGGTCCCATCCTCATCGTCGCTCCAACCTCCGTCTGCGCCAACTGGGCCGACGAAATCAGAACCCACACCGTCGGACTCGAGCCGCCCATCACCTTCGGACAAGGCAACCGAACCGAAGCCCTCCGAGACATGAGGGCCGGCAAAATCATGATCTCCAGCTACGGACTCCTCCAAAGCCAGATCGCCAGCTTCGAGCAGATCGAATGGCGAGTCGTCGTCCTCGACGAGGCACAGGCCATCAAGAACTACCAGGCCAAACGCTCGCAGGCCGCCCTCCAGCTCAAGGCCAAATTCCGCATCGCCACCACCGGCACACCCATCGAGAACAACCTCGGCGAACTCTGGACGCTCTTCCAGTTCATCACCCCAGGACTCTTCGGCTCCAGACAGTCCTTCCAGGACCGCTTCGCCAACCCCATCGAACGAACCCCAGACAGCAACGCCCTCCAGCAGCTCAACGCCCTCATCAAGCCGTTCCTCCTCCGACGCAAGAAGGACGAGGTCCTCAAGGAACTCCCCCCCAAGACCGAAAAGTCCATCCACGTCTATCTCTCAGACGAGGAACGCGCCTTCTATCAGGCCCTCAAGCAGAACCTCATCCGCGAAATCAACGAAAACCAGCTCGACGACAACACCCAGCAGCGCATCCGCATCCTCGCCGCCATCCAGAAGCTCCGCCAGGCCGCCTGCAACCCGCTCCTCATCGAACCGGGCATCAACGTCCCCAGCGCCAAACTCGAGGAATTCAAACGACTCATCTCCGACCTCAAGGAGTGCGGACACAAAACCCTCGTCTTCTCGCAGTTCGTCAAGCACCTCGACATCATCCGACCCACTCTCAAGCAACTCAACATCTCCTACGAGTACCTCGACGGCTCCACACCCACCAAAGACCGCGAGGAGGCCGTCGAAAACTTCCAGAACGGCAACGCCGACGCCTTCCTCATCAGCCTCCGCGCCGGCGGACTCGGACTCAACCTCACCAAGGCCGACAACGTCATCATCCTCGACCCCTGGTGGAACCCAGCCGTCGAAGACCAGGCCGCCGACCGCGCTCACCGCATCGGACAAAGCCGACCCGTCACCATCTACCGACTCATCGCCCACGACACCATCGAGGACATGATCATCGACCTCCATAACCAGAAGAAAGACCTCGCCGTACAGCTCCTCGACGGCTCCGACACCGCCTGCAACCTCTCCGCCGACGAACTCTACAAGCTCCTCATGGAATCACGCTGACCTCACCACCCCCAAAAACGGCAAATCTGGAGGCTCCCTCGAGCGTTATAGACACAACTGGACAACGCCCACACGCCACCACACACGGTCAGCCCGCAAGGATACCCCACTCATGAGCGACATCACCATCGTCGAACTGCCCAAACTCTACGAGAATATGGACGAGGCCACCGTCGGCCCATGGCAAGTCCAACTGGGGCAACACCTTAAGGCTGGACAGTTCATCGTCGAGCTCATCACCGACAAGACCGTCGTCGAATTCGAGTCCCCTGTGGACGGCACCCTGCTCCGCATCTACGCCACCGAGAAGAGCACCGTCCCCCACGGCTACGCCCTCTGCGCCATCGGCCCCGAAGACGCACAGGCCCCCGACCTCACCGCCGCCAACGAGGCCAAGGTCGCCGCACACCTCAAGGCCTCCACCGGAGGCATCGACGTCAGCTCACTCGGCATCCTCACACCCACACCCACAGCCGCCGCCCCCGACACCCCCGCCAAGCCCACCTTCCGCGCCGCACCCGCCGCCAAGGTCTTCGCCCGGCAACACCACGTCGAACTCGCCGACGTCGCACGCTTCACCGGCCGTGACATGATCCACCGCAAGGACGTCGAGGACTTCCTCGCCGCACAAAACAAACCCAAGACCGAACCCGAGCCCATTCCTGCGCCTGCGCCCATTTCCGCGCCCAATCCTGCGCCCGCACCCGCGTCGGCTCCCTCGGGCGCCCGCGTGGCCCTCGTGACCGGCGCCACCGGCGGCATCGGCTCCGCCATCGTCCGACGCCTCACCCAGGACGGCGTGGCCGTCGCCATCCACTGCCACCGCGACCTCGACGCCGCCAACCGCCTCCGCGACGAACTCGCCGCACAGGGCGCCGCCTGCCAGGTCTTCCAGGCCGACCTCGACGCCACCCCCGAAGCCCCACAGCAGCTCGCCGACGCCGTCCTCGCCGCCTTCGGACGACTCGACATCCTCGTCAACAACGCCGGACGACTCGCCGACAGCACCATCTCCTTCATGTCCGACGAACAGTGGAACGGCGTCCTCTCCCTCTGCCTGACCGTCCCCTTCCGCCTGATGCGCGCCTGCGCCATGAACATGGCCCGACAAAACTGGGGACGCATCGTCAACATCGCCTCCGACGCCGGACGCATGGGCTCCGCCAACCGCGCCAACTACGCCTCCGCCAAGGAGGGACTCTGCGGCCTCACGCGCTCCGCCGCCCTCGAACTCGCCGGTCGAGGCGTCCGCGTCAACGCCGTCAGCCCCGGCTTCGTGGAAAGCCCCATGACCGCCGACATCCCCGACCGCAAACGACAGGAGCTGCTGCGCACCATCCCCGTCCGACGCTTCGGACAACCCGCCGAGGTCGCCGAACTCGTCGCCTTCCTCGCCTCCGACAAGGCCGACTACATCACCGGACAGGTCATCTCCATC
>CALZPA010000115.1 GCA_945827525.1 uncultured Lentisphaeria bacterium
GCGGTGCGTGGGCCGGTGGCGGCGAGCTGGGCGAGGGCGGCCAGCGTCTCGGGGGCGATCCAGGCGCACGAGACGCCTCTCGCCTGCTGTCGGGCGAGGATGCGCGTCAGTTCCTCGTGGATGGAGCCCATGCGGCGGTGTGTGGTGGGGGTGGGGTCAGGCGTTCTCGACGGTGACGGTGTGGTTTCCGGCGACGGCCTGTCCGATGATGTTGGCGTCGAAGCCGGCGCCCTTGCAGATGGCGATGGCCTGCTCGGCCTGCTGCTGGGGGACGAACCAGACCATGCCGACGCCCATGTTGAAGACGCGGTACATCTCGTGGCGCTCGATGTCGCCCTTCTCGGCGATGAGCTTGAAGACGGGCGGGGCGTGGCGGATGGCGGCGGCGTCGAAGACGACGGAGATGTCCTCGGGGAGGATGCGGGGGACGTTGTCGTAGAGTCCGCCGCCGGTGATGTGGGCGATGCCGTCGAGGGCGATGCCGTCGGCCATGGCCTGGCGGATGGCGGGCCAGTAGCAGGTGTGGGGCTGGAGGAGCGCCTCGCCGACGGAGGCGCCGCCGAGTTCGGCGGGGCGGCTGTCGACGGTGTAGCCGGCCTTGTCGAAGAGGACTTTGCGGGCGAGGGAGAAGCCGTTGGTGTGGAGTCCGGAGGAGGGGAGGGCGATGGCGACGTGGCCGGGGCGGATGTGCTCGCCGGAGATGATGGCGTCGCGCTCGACGATGCCGGTGATGCAGCCGACGAGGTCGTAGTCCTTGCCGTACATGCCGGGCATTTCGGCGGTCTCGCCTCCGATGAGGGTGACGTTCTGTCGGAGGCAGGCGTCGGCGATGCCCTCGAGGACCTGCTCGTAGAGGGGCGAGACGAGCTTGCCGATGCCGATGTAGTCCATGAAGTAGACGGGTTCGGCTCCCTGGACGGCGATGTCGTTGATGCAGTGGTTGACGATGTCGTGGCCGACGGTGTCATGCTTGTTCATCATGTTGGCGATCATGAGCTTGGTGCCGACGCCGTCGATGCTGGTGACCATGACGGGGTGCTTCCAGCGGGAGAGGTCAATCTGGAAGAGGCCGCCGAAGCCGCCGATGGGGGCGAGGGCCTCGGGTCGCCTGGTCGCCGAGATCTTGCCCTTGACCTTCTTGAGGAGGGAGGTGGCGAGGTCGATGTCGACGCCCGCCTCCTGGTAGGCCCTGCTTTTGCCTTCGAGATTGTCGGCCATGATGGTGATGGTCTCCTGTGTCCTGTGGGTGGTTGTGGGTGGCTGGATGGCGTTGATTAGTCGGATTGCCGTAATATAGTATCGGCGACGCTGAATTCTACTGGTGTCGCCCGTGCGGGGGCGAAGAAAGCGCGGCCGGGGGCCGCGCCTTCGCGCCTCCGCCCCGGTTCGGTTTTGCAGGGTCGTTACTCGGACAGTCTCGCGGAGGAGTCAGAAGCAGATGATGGAGCAGGGTGATGTGGCTGGGGCGCCGCTGGCGCGGCTGCGCGAGATGGTGCGCGGGGCGCGGCGGATCGCGGTGCTGAGCGGCGCGGGGATGTCGACGGAGAGCGGCATACCGGACTTCCGCTCACCGACGGGCGTCTACCGCACGCTGTGCAGCGAGGAGGTGTTCGACCTCGGGGCGTTCCGCCGCGACCCGTCGCAGTTCTACCGGGTGATGGCGCCGCTCTACGCGGCGATGGCCAGGGCCAGGCCCAATGCGGGCCACGAGGCGCTGGCGCGGCTGGAGGCGCTGCCTGACAAGGAGGTCTGCGTCGCCACGCAGAACATCGACGGGCTCCACCAGGCGGCCGGCTCGCGGAATGTCCGGGAGCTGCATGGCGGCCTGTCGACGATGACCTGCCAGCGGTGTGGACGGCGTCTGCCCGCCGAGGACTTCCGCGAGTCCCTGCTGGCCGGCACGGTGCCGCTGCATCCGGGGTGCGGCGGCGTCATGAAGCCGGACATCGTGTTCTTCGGCGAGTCGCTGCCGGAGATGGCGCTGGACGCGGCGATGGCGGCCTTCATGCGCGCGGATCTGGTGCTGGTGCTGGGGACGGGGCTGGCGGTCTATCCGGCGGCCCTGCTGCCGCAGCGGCGGCGGCGCGGCAGCGACCTGGCCATCGTCAACCTGACCGGGACGCCCCTCGACGACCAGGCTCAGGTGGTCCTCCACGCGCGGACGGGCGAGGTGCTGCCGCTGCTGGTGTGAGGAGGAGGAATTGGTCCCCTCACGCACGCGCAGAAGCCTCAAAGGCGGGCGATGCAAGGGGGCCGCAGGGTCGTCCGCCCGGCTTTCAGGGTCGCTGTCATCATCAGATGAGGTGGAGCTGTCGGGCGGGGCTGATGCCGTAGGCCTGGGTGACGTCGTCGCGGAGGAGGACCTGGAGGTACTGCTCCATGAAGGGGGCCATGCGTCCGGCGCGCAGCTGGTCGAGGGTCATCCATTCCATGCGTCCCTCGTCGGAGGAGCGGAGCTGTCCGGAGAAGGCGTCGGCGTCGAACATGAAGACGATGTACTTGGAGCCGGGGGTGACCTCGGCCGGGGCGTCCGGGGAGGGGGCCTCGGGCGTCTCCCACTCGACAATGCCGCGCAGGCGGAGCGAGGAGACGACCAGTCCGGTCTCCTCGCGGACCTCGCGGATGGTCGAGTCGGTGACGGATTCGCCGGCCTCGACGTGTCCGCCGGGGAAGGTGAGGCCGCACCAGGGGTTGCTGGGCTTGGGGAGACGGTGCTGGACGAGGACGCGTCCGTCCCGGTCGCGGAGCATGCACATGTTGCAGAGGATGGTGTCGTAGTGTCGTCGGGGGGAGGTCATGGTGGCGGGGGGGGCGTGGCCCGGTCTGGCGGTCACGGAGAGCGGGGGCTAGATGAGTTCGATGAGGAGGTCGTCGTTGAAGAGGAGTCCGTCGCGGGTGGGTGCGGCGGCGGTGTCGGAGAGGGTGATGAGACCGCGTTGGCGGAGCTGTCGGAGCTGGTTGCCGCGGAGGTCGAGGGCGTCGAAGCCGGTTCTGGCGGTGAAGTCGTCGAAGTTCCAGCCTTGGAGGGTTCTCATGCCGAAGGCGAGGATTTCGCAGGCCCGCTGGGGCGGAGGGAGCTCGTCTCGTTCGGGCGGTTCGGCGTGGAGCCAGGCGTTGAGGCTGTGTGGCTGGGTGAAGCGGGTGAGGCCGTCGAAGGAGGTGGCGCTGGGGCCGCAGCCGAGGTAGGTGGCGCCGTGCCAGATGTCGTCGTTGTGTCGGCAGCGGCGTCCGGGGAGGGCGAAGTTGGAGATTTCGTAGCGCTGGAGTCCGGCGGTGGCGAGGAGGCGGTCGGCGGTGTCCCAGAAGGTGACGAAGAGCTCGTCGTCGGGCTGGTGGGGGTGTCGTCTGGCGAGGATGGAGTGTTCCTCGATGGTGAGGGCGTAGGCGGAGAGGTGGGTGGGATGGAGGTCGAGGGCCTGGCGGAGGGAGCGGGCGAAGGAGTCGGGCGTCTGTCCGGGGAGGAGGAACATGAGGTCGAGGTTGAGGTTGTCGACGTGGCGTCGGCGGAGGCAGTCGAGGCTGTCGGCGAGGCGGTCGAGGGAGCCGCGCCGTCCGATGGCCTGCCGTTCGTGGGGGATGAAGGACTGGACGCCGACGGAGACGCGGTTGACGCCGCCCTCGGCGAGGACGGCGGCCATCTCGGGGGTGAGGCTTTCGGGGTTGGCCTCGGAGGACCATTCGCAGTCGGGCGCGAGGGTGAAGGTGGTGCGGATGGCGTGGAGGAGTTCGGCCATCTCGCCGGGCGCGAGAGCGGTGGGGGTCCCTCCGCCGATGAAGATGGAGTCGAGCGGGGCGCAGAGGCCGGCGTTGGCGTCGAATTCGTCCCGGAGGCGGTCGAGGTAGCGCCGTCTCAGGTCAGGGTCGGCGTGTCCGAGGGAGTAGAAGGCGCAGTAGTCGCACTTGCGGTTGCAGAAGGGGACGTGGACGTAGAGGGAGGTGTAGGGGGAGGGCGGCATGGACGGCGCGGCTCACGGCACTTGGTCGAGGTTGACCCAGGCGCCGTTGCGCTCGTAGGCGGAGACGTACATGGCCTGGATCATGCGGACGGCGGCCAGTCCCTCCTGGGCGGTGGTGAGGAGCGGGGTGCCGCAGCGCAGGGCGGAGGCGAAGCTGTCCATGGAGTTGAGCCAGGGGCATTCGCGCGGGACGGGTGCGCTGTCGGTCCAGTGTCCCTGGAGGAAGTAGCGGGTGCTGGGGGCGGTTTCGGGGCCGCCCTCGCGGTGGAGGTAGGCGCCGTCGGTGCCATGGAGCTCGAGCTGGTAGTACCAGGAGGACTGTGGGTAGCTGGTGGTGGCCTGGATGGAGACGACGAGTCCGCTGGCGTACTGCCAGACGGCGAGTCCGAGATCCTCCATCTCGATGTCGTGGCTCTGGGTCCAGGCGTCGCAGCGGACGCGCTCGGGCAGTCCGAAGGCGAAGAGCAGCTCGTCGAGGTGATGGATGGTCTGGTTGCTGAGGACGCCGCCGTCGAGGGCGCGTGTGCCGCGCCAGGCGCCGTTCTCGTGGAAGTAGTCCATGGTGCGGCGGATGCGGAGGGAGACGTTGGCGTGGAGGGGGCGTCCGAGGGCGCCGGCCTCGACGGCGGCGCGGAGGGACTGGGTGGAGGGTCGCAGTCGTCGGCAGTGGTCCACGCCGAGGAGGAGTCCCCGCTCCTGTGCGAGTCGCATCATCTCCTCGCAGCGTCGGACGCTCATCTCCATGGGCTTGGTCACGAGGACGTGCTTGCCTGCGGCCAGCGCCTGCAGGGCGAGGTCGCCGTGGCGTCCCGTCTCGTTCATGACCATGACGGCCTCCACCTCGGGGTTGGCGAGCATCTGCCCGAAGTCCTGGGTGTAGGGCACGGCCAGCTTCTCCGAGGTGCGGCGGCAGCGGTCCAGGCGCAGGTCGCAGACCTGCACCAGCCGGATGCCCGGCGTCTGGGTCATCTCCTCCGCGCGGTTGTGGCCCATGCCCAGGCCGACGACGCCGAAGCGGACGGGACGGTCGGCGTAGGGGCGGGTCACGGTCGCGGCGGACACGGCGCAGCGCTCCTGCTGGGCGCCGGGCGCCGCCGAGGGCAGGGCTTTCCGGACGATGGCCAGCACCCGCTGGGTGGCCTCGGCGGCGCTGAGCGCGGGGTCGTAGTTGTGGGTCTCGACGCTGACGGGGCCGTTGAAGCCCTCGTCGTCGAGGGCTTGGAGGACGCGCTCGTAGGGGATGGGGTCGAAGCCGTCGGCGAACCAGATGCTGCCGGTCGACTTGACATGGAGGCAGATGGCGCGCCGCGCCAGTCGCCTCAGGTAGCCGTCCAGGTCATGCTCACGCTCCTGGCGGTCGTGCATCCAGCTGTTCTTGGGGTCCCAGGCGAAGCCCCAGCCGGGGATGTCGAGGGCGTCGAGCATCCGGAAGCACTCCTCCTTGGTGCAGCCGCAGTTCTCGAAGGCGAGGGTGAGTCCGGCCTGCTGGGCGTGTCGGGCCAGGGGGAGGAAGCGCTCCAGCACCTGCGAGAGGACATCGGGGCGGACGGCGAGGTCGCCGATGCCGGCGCACTCCTGTCCGTTGGGTGGCTGCCAGAAGAAGAACGAGCGGACGAGCCGGCAGTCGAGGATGCGGGCGGCGGACTCCAGCCGCTCCAGCTTGCGCCATTCGCGCTCCAGCCGCTCGCCCTCCGGCAGATGGACCTTGCCGAGGGACGACTGGAGGCAGGCGACGCGCAGGCCGCGGCCGTCGAGGAGTGCCTTCAGCTCGTGGAGCCGCTCGTCGGAGAGCTGTTCCAGCGACTGCTGGAAGAGCCGTCCTCGGAGGTCGATGCAGTCCAGTCCCCATTCCTTCACGAGCGCGGCTGCGCGCTCTATGTCCAGTCCCGTCTCGTCGCTGAAAACTGACAGTCGCATGGTCATCGTCGTGTGTGGTAGTGTCTTGCTGCTGGTTGGTTGGTGTGTGAGCGCGCGGGGGGCTATCCTCGGGTGACGGCGAGCTCCTCGCCGGGGCGTGGGGCGATGGTGTCGGGGAAGGTCTCGCGGGCGGCCTGGAGGGTGGCGTCTCGCTGGTCGGGGGCGTAGTGGATGAGGGCGAGGCGTCGCACATGGGCCTCGCGGGCGACGCGGGCGGCGTCGGGTGCGCCGGAGTGTCCGCCGACGAGGTTGGCGTCGCGGTGTCGTGGGCCGTAGGAGGCCTCGTGGACGAGGAGGTCGGCGTCCTGGGCGTGGCGGACGAGTCCGTCATGGAAGGCGGTGTCGCCGGTGAGGACGGCGCTGGCGCCGGAGCATTTGTCGGTGAAGCGGTAGCAGAGGCCGGTGACGGTGTGGATGGTGGGGCAGGTGGTGACGGTGAAGCGCGGTGTCTCGAAGGACTCGCCGGCGTAGAGGGGGACGACGGTCGGCTCGTCGGCGACGTCCTCGTAGGCGTCGGTGCGGAGGAAGTGGCGGGCGCGCTCGACGACGAGCCGGATTTCGGGCTTGGGGCCGACGATGGTGAGGGGGTGCCATCCGGGCTGCCTGAGCCGTCCTCGGGTGCGGTGGTAGAAGAGGAGCTGCGGGAGGGCGAGGTAGTGGTCGTGGTGGCAGTGGGTGATGAAGAGGAAGTCGATGGCGTTGGGGTCTTCGCCGCAGTCGAGGAGCCGGTGGACGCCGGCCATGCCGGTGTCCACCATGACGGAGTGGTCGAGGAGCATGCAGGAGCAGTCCTGCCCGGCGCCGGCGGGATAGGAGGTGCAGGTGCCGAGGATGCGCAGGGTGAAGCCTTCCATGGCCGTTGGCGCCTCCCTCACATGACCTTGAACTTGGGGAGGTCCTGGATGTCGACGAGGCCGGCGAAGCGTCCCTGGTCGTCGACGACGACGATGTCGTCGATCTTGCGCTTCTCGAGGATTTTGAGGATTTCGACGGCCATCTGGTTTTCGCCGATGGTGATGGGGGATGGGGTCATGACGTCCTGGATGGGGGCGGTCATGATGTTGGGGTTGTCGGTGATCTTGCGTCGGAAGTCGCCGTCGGTGAAGATGCCGAGGAGCTGTCCGTCGTCGGCGACGATGGCGACGGCGCCGTTGCGGGAGGCGGTCATGGTGAGGAGCGCGTCGCGGACGGTGGTGTCTGGCGCGACTCTGGCGGCGCGTTCGCCGGTGCGCATGAAGTCCTTGACCCGGAGGGTGATGCTGCGGCCGATGGCGCCTGCGGGATGGAGCTTGGCGTAGTCGTTGAGGCCGAATTTCCGGCAGTGGAGCATGGTCATGGCGAGGGCGTCGCCGAGGCAGACGAGGGCGGTGGTGGTGGTGGTTGGGGCGAGGTTGAAGGGGCAGGCCTCGCGGGGGACGTGCATGGGGACGACGAGATCGGAGACCTTGCCGAGGCGGCTCTCGGGCTGTCCGGTGATGGCGATGATGTCGACGCCCATGCGCTTGACGGCGGGGAGGACAACGAGCAGCTCGTCGGTCTCGCCGCTGTAGCTGACGGCGATGACGGTGTCGAGCGGCGAGACGACGCCGAGGTCGCCGTGCATGGCCTCGACGGGGTGCATGAAGACGGCCCGGGAGCCGGTGGAGGCGAGGGTGGCGGCGATCTTCTGGCTGATGTGGCCGCTCTTGCCGACGCCGGTGAGGACGAGCTTGCCACCGCGTCCGATGGTGTCGAGGCAGCAGCGCACGCAGGCGACGAATTCGTCGCCGAGGGACTGCCGGAGCGTCTGGAGCCCCTCGAGTTCAATGTCGAAGACCTCGGTGGCCTTGCTGAGTATCTCATCGCGGGTGGGCTGTTCCTGGTTCATGCGTGCGGTTTCCTCCAAAAAGGTGATTTTGAGTGGTGTCGGGGGTGGAAAACCCGTCTTGGTGATGGCACATTAACGATAGTTCGCCGGGCGCATAATGCAACCCGCGCCGACGCCGGAGATGTGGGTTTGCCCGCATTTTCCCTGTTTTGGCCCGCCTGGGGCTGAGAATGAGAAGAGGAAGAGGAGAAGACGCTGTCATGAAGAGACATTCGCTATGCCTGGCTCTGGCCCTGGCCTGTTCCGCGTTTGCCGCCGCCCCGCTGCCGGAGCCGACTCCCGGCAGCCTGCCGCGCTGGCGTGGGTTCAACCTGCTGGAGCGCTTCGTGTACCGGAAGAATCCGCCGCCGTTCCGGGAGCAGGACTTCCGGCTGATTGCCGAGATGGGCTTCAACTTCGTGCGGCTGCCCATGGACTACCGCTTCTGGATACGCGACAACGACTGGGAGCAGATCGACGACGAGGCGCTGAAGGCGATCGACGAGGCCATCGCCTACGGGCGCAAGTATGGCGTCCATGTGTGCCTGAACTTCCACCGTGCGCCGGGCTGGACGGTGGCCCGTCCGGCCGAGCCGCGAAACCTGTGGAAGGACGCCGAGGCGCAGCGCGTCTGCGCGAAGCACTGGGCGCACTTCGCGCGCCGCTACCGCGGCATCCCGAGCCGCGAGCTGTCGTTCAACCTCTTCAACGAGCCGGGCGGCGACATGACGGAGGACGACTATGTGCGGGTGGTGTCCCTCATGGCGGCGGCCATCCGCGCCGAGGATCCCGGGCGCCTCATCATCTGCGACGGTCTGCAGTGGGGGACTCGTCCGAGCCTGAAGCTGCTGCCGCTCAACGTCGCGCAGGCGACGCGCGGCTATGCGCCGATGCAGATTTCGCACTATCAGGCGTCCTGGACGGGCGGCGAGCGCTATCCTCGTCCGGAGTGGCCGCTGGTGAATGTTTCGGCGTGGCTGTGCGGGCCGATGAAGCGCGACCTGATGTCGCCCATCCGCATCACGCTGGAGGAGCCGGCCCCGGCGGACAGCGCGTTCCGGTTCCGGGTCGGCGTCGTCTCCCAGAACGTGACGCTTGTCGTCCGCGCGGATGGGCGCGAGGTGTGGCGGCGCGAGCTGGTGTCCGGGCCGGGCGAGGGCGAGTGGGAGAAGGCCGTCTACTCGAAGCAGTGGAACATTTACCAAAATGTCTGGAACCTGGACTGCGTGGTGCCGCTGCCCGCGGGCGCGCGGACGCTGGAGATGACGGCCGAGAAGGGCGACTGGGCGACGTTCATGGAGTTCGGCCTGAGGCTGGGCGGACAGCCCGAGCGGACAGTCCGCACCGAGAGCCACTACGGGATGAGGAACCAGCCCATCACGTTCGGGAAGGATGGCTGGGCCAGCCAGAGACGCGGGCGCGAGTGGCTGTACGAGACGGCGGTCCGCCCGTGGGTCGAGGCGCAGCGGCAGGGCGTCGGCGTCTTCGTCGGCGAATTCGGCTGCTACAATCGCACCCCGCATGACGTGGCGCTGCGCTGGCTGGAGGACGTCCTCCGCAACTACCGCGATGCCGGCTGGGGCTGGGCGCTGTGGAATTTCCGCGGCTCGTTCGGCATCCTGGACTCGGCGCGCGCGGACGTCGAGTACGAGGACTTCCACGGCCACAAGCTGGACCGGCGGATGCTGGAGCTGCTGCTCAAGTACTGATGGGGACGGCGATGGAGGGCACGCTGCTGGCGGTCGACGTCGGGATGCGCGCGGGTCTGGCCTGGTTCGGCACGGACGGACGGCTACTGCACAGCCGCTCGGCGCGGTTCGCGAACCGCGCGGTGCTGCGGCGGGCGGTGCCGGCCATCCTGGCTGAGCGTCCGCCGGTGCGTCTGGTCGTGCTGGAGGGGATGGGGCCGGTGGCGGACATCTGGATGCGGAGCCTGGAGCGCCTGGGCGTGCCGTTCGAGCAGGTGAGCGCCGAGACATGGCGCGAGGCGATGCTGCTCCGGCGCGAGCGGCGCTCCGGCGAGCAGGCCAAGCAGCACGCGGCGCGGCTGGCCGCGCCGCTGCTGGCGGGCACCGGCCATCCGCGCCCCGAGGCCATCGGTGACGACGAGGCCGAGGCGATACTGTGCGGGCTGTGGGCCGTGAGGGCCCTGCTGCCGTCGCTGTCGCGCCCCGTCAGGGGGCCGTCGGCGCCTCCGCCTCCGTGAGGGCCTTGCCGGGAGTGATGTCGTAGCGGAGGGCGTTGTAGTCGACGGTGATGACGGTGCCGTCCGAGTAGGTGACGCGATAGACGCCGGGGGCGAGTCTGGTGTGGTCCTCCATGAACTCGTACTGGAGGGCCTTGAGAGCCTCGTAGGCGTCGTAGGCCTTGCGGATGGCGGCGCCGGCCTGGGCGAGCTGCTCGGGGGTGCGGTCGAAGAGGTCGACGTCACCCATCCAGTTGCGGTCTTCGCCAAATTTGCTGTTGAAGTACATGACGGGGCGTGAGCCGTACTCGATGTGCTTGAGTTCCTGCGCCTTCTCCTTGAGGGGCCAGTTGACGGTCTGGGAGGAGGCGTTGGACATGACGATGCCGTGGTAGGTGAGCTGCCAGAAGGGGATGCCCTCGTCGAAGAGCGGGTTGTGACTGGCGGAGGGCCAGGACTGCACCGAGGTGTACAGCGCGTAGTCGACGTCGGCGTTCATGTAGTCCATCCAGGACTCCGACTGGAAGCCGCCGAACAGCTCCTTCTCGTAGCGGGCGATCTCGTGATGGTAGTGGAGCGCCTGGCGGCGGTTGACGGGATGGTTCGGGTCGCAGCACTTCTCCGGCTTGACGGCGGTGAGCTCGTCGTTGTAGTGGAGTCCCTGGAAGCCGTAGTCGCGGACCTTGGGGAGCGTGGTCTTGGCGTAGACCTCGTAGGCGCAGCGGGCGCAGACGTGCCAGGGGTCGCCGCCATTCAGGCCGTTGCGCTTGTACTCGGCGCGGAGGTAGGGGATGATGGAGCCGTCCGGCGCCTTCACCTTGGTCAGGTAGGCGGGGTTCCAGTTGTCGGCGATCTCGTAGGCGCCCTCGCTGACGGTGTGGCAGACGACCAGATAGCCGAGCTGCTGGGCGCGGCGGATGAAGGGGATGAGCTCGCGGTCGCCGCCGAAGCGCTCGTCGCAGGGCGTCTGCTGCGGGAAGCGCCCGTCGTGCCCGCCGGGACCCCAGCCGACGAGGCAGAGCTCGGCCTGCCTGACGCCCTGCGCCTGGAGCGTGTCGACGATGCGGTTGAGGTCGCCGACGGTGCAGGCGATGTGCATGGGCGGCTCGTTCTCGACGGTCTGCCGGCGCACCGGCGTGGGCAGTGGCTTCCAGCCCATGCGGACGCGGATCTCGATGGCCTCCAGGGCGCGGCGCAGCAGCGGCTGGCGGCGGATGCGCTCGCGGATAGGGACGCAGCCGCGCTCCGTGAGCTGGTACTGGCGGTAGTGGCGCGCCATGTCGGAGTAGGTCGCGCCCGGCATCCGGCGGTACTCGACGCGGATCTCCTCGTCCGGCTCGTCGCCGTCCTGGAGGAACTCGATGGCGATGCGGTAGTCGTTCTGCCGGCAGGAGACGCGGAACCGCGAGTTGGCGGCGTCGCCGCGGACATGGACGAAGACGGCCGCCGGCGTCTCGCAGCGGAAGCCGCAGACGGGCATGGCGGCGATGAGCGAGGCGATGGAGCCGTCGGGGCGTCCCTCGGTGAAGCGGGTCATGACGACGCCGTAGGCGAACGTGGTGGGGTAGAACATAAGGAGGTCACGACCATGCGAAAAAAATACAACACACCCCACCGCAGCCGCGTT
>CALZPA010000116.1 GCA_945827525.1 uncultured Lentisphaeria bacterium
TCGTCACTCTCGTCACTCTCGTCGCTTTTTCTCCGCCTCGCTTCGCTCGGCGGTTTTTTCTCGTCACTCTCGTCACTCTCGTCACTCTCGTCGCTTTTTTCCGCCCGACGGCGTGGTCGCCGTCGGGACAGGCCTCGCTTCGCTCGGCGGTCGTCTTCCGCCCGACGGCGTGGTCGCCGTCGGGACAGGCCTCGCTTCGCTCGGCGGGTTTGCTTTCGTTTCGTTGTGGGAGCCTGGGGGGTGATTCAGCGTGGCTGTCCGTTGGCGAGGGCGAGCTGGCGGACGGTCTTGCCGGCCTGGAGGGCGGCGACGGCGTGTCGGGCGGCGCCCTCGCCCATGGCGAGGCAGTCGCCGGTGACGCGGTAGGCGGCGTGGGCGAGGTAGCTGCCGGAGATGCAGCGCCCGGCGGTCATCAGGTTCTCGACGCGGAGCGGGACGAGGGAGCGGACGGGGATGTCGAAGCCGGCGTTGGCCAGGTTGGTCTGGCGCTGGGCGTCAGGCTCGTGGATGTCGACGCCGAAGGTGACGCGGCAGATGCCGTCGGGATGGCTGGAGCCGTGCCGGACATCCTCGTCGGAGATGACGTACTCGCCGGTGACGCGGCGCGTCTCGCGGACGCCGATGACGGACGGCAGCTCCAGGAGCCGGACGTCACCGATGACGGGCTTGGCGAGCCGGAGCAGCTCGAGGGCGCTTTGGACTTGTCGCCGGCCCTCGAAGGTGGCCTTGGTGAGCTCGTCGCCGTCGGAGCCCAGATGGTGCCGGATGTGCGTCCACTGGACGAGGGCCTCGCCGGGCGCGGGGAGGCGGATGAGCGCGGGGAAGTTGAAGGGCACCTTGGCGAGGACCTCGGACTCGGGCAGATGACGGCAGATCTCGCGGTAGAATTCGAGGACGTTGTCGCGCGGGTAGTCGTCCTTGAGGCCGCCGATGCGGAACATCATGGTCATGGGCTGGAAGCAGCCGTCGCTGGGGCGTCCGATGGTGAAGGGCGCGCCGGCGCGGGCGGCGATGTCGCCGTCGCCGGTGCAGTCGATGACGACGGAGGCGAGGATGGCCTGCTCGCCGGACTTGTTGTGGACGATGACGCCGCGGATGGTGTCGCCGTCCATGATGGGCTGGGCGGCGATGGTGTAGAGGAGGACATCGAGGTTGGCGTCGAGGGCGAGCTCGTCGAGGAGCAGGGCCATGGCGTTGGGGTCGAAGGAGATGTTCCAGAGTCCGCCCCAGTGTCCCTGCTCGGTGAGGCGCTCGCGGATCTCGGCGTTGAGGCCCTGCTTGTTGCGGTTGTCGAAGTAGGGGGAGAGCAGTCCGAGCGTCCACATGCCGCCGAGCTTGCCGCCGTACTCGACGAGGGTGACCTTGGCGCCGGCGCGGGCGGCGGTGAGGGCCGCGCCGACGCCCGCGGGGCCAGCGCCGATGACGAGGACGTCGCAGGTGTTCCGGACGGGGATGTCGTGCTGGGGAATCGCGATGTTCATGGTGGGAATGGGGGTAGGGGATAGAAGGCAGGGGACAGGGGACGGAGACCAAACCGGGATAAGATAAGCCTGATGGAAGGCAAAATCCACCTGTGTGGCGCGTGTCGGCATTGAAAAAGCGTGTAGGTGGGGTAAATTTGCACTTTCGCCCGCGTCGGTTCGGGGGCGTTCTCAGTCGCCGTGACGCGGCGTCATTCCCTTTTTAAGGTACAGTCATTTTCAGGAGCAGTCATTCCCATGAAGATTTCGGAGATTGTGGTATTCGTCATCTATCTGATGTTCATGCTGGGCATCGGGGTGTATTTCTTCATCAAGGATCGGAATGGCGGCGAGAAGACGTATTTTCTGGGGGACCGCAAGGTGGGCGCGTGGGTTGGCGCGCTGTCGGCCGGCGCCTCGGACATGAGCGCCTGGGTGCTGATGGGGCTGCCGACGAGCATCTACGCGCTGGGCATCGGCGAGGCATGGATCTCGGCGGGCCTGGCCATCGGCTACGCGATTAGCTGGCTGGTCGAGGCACCGCGTCTGCGCCAGTTCTCGGTGGTCGCCGGTGACGCGATCACGGTGCCGCAGTACCTGTCCAACCGCTTCCTGTCGAAGTCATACGCGCTGCAGGTGATCTGCGCGGTGGTCTTCCTGGTCGCCTACACCATCTACGCGGCCTCGAGCATCAAGGCGTGCGGCATCCTGTTCAGCAAGGTGACCGGCATGAACTCCGAGGCGGCCATGTACCTGGCCGCGTTCATCATCATCGGCTACACGTTCCTGGGCGGCTTCTCCGCCGTCTGCTGGACGGACTTCTTCCAGGGCCTGCTCATCCTCGGCGCGATGCTCATCGCCCCGCTCTTCGCCGCGTTCATGCTCCCACCTGCCTCCCAGGCCATCACCGACGAGAACTACTGGAACGCCTGCGCCAACTGGAAGCAGATCGTCTCCGGCCTGGCCTGGGGACTCGGCTACTTCGGCATGCCCCACATCATCATCCGCTTCATGTCCATCAAGTCGCAGGCCGAGCTGAAGCGCTCCGCCAAGATCGGCATCTCCTGGACGGTCCTCATCGTCATCTTCGCCGCCGCCATCGGCGTCATCGGACGCATCAAGCTGGGCCTGGACGACAACATCAGGGCGAACGAGCTGGTCTTCGTCGAGATGGTCCGCATGATCTTCCCCGGCGTCATCTCGGGCATCCTGCTGTCCGCCGTCCTGGCCGCCTCGATGAGCACGGCCGACAGCCAGTTGTTGGCGGCCTCGTCGGCGTTCGCCAGCGACGTCTACAAGCCGCTGGTCAGCAGGAACCAGGCCAGTGACCGCGAGCTGCTCTGGATTGGCCGCATGGTCGTCCTGGTCGTGGCAATGGCGGCGCTGCTGCTGGCGACGAACCCGAAGGCCGGCTCCATCATGGGGCTTGTCTCGAACGCCTGGGGCGTGTTCGGCGCGGCGTTTGGCCCCGCCATCCTGCTGAGCCTCTTCTGGCGCCGCTTCAGCATTGCGGGCGCCATCGCGGGCATCCTCATCGGCGCCGGCGTGGATATCCTCTGGATCATCTGCGCGCCCATCTCCGGCATCTACGAGCTGCTGCCCGGCTTTGTCGCCGGCTTCGTCGGCGCCATCGCGGTGACGCTGGCGACCAAGGCCCCCTCGCAGGAGGTCTGCGAGCTGTTCGACCGCGCCGCCAAGTACGAGGACTGACGCGCGGGACGCATAGCCATTGACATGACACGCGGCGTCGGCGCCCGGCCAGGAGACTGGCCGGGCGCCGACGCCGCGTCTTGCTTGTGAGGGGGTGGCTGGAGCCTTTGTCGGCTCAGAATGACCATTCGGGGGTGAACTCGAAGTAGGGCTGGATGCCGTCGAAGCGGATGGGCAGCCAGAGGTAGCGCCCGTCGATGGCGTTGTCGGGGCGCCAGATGTCGGCCATGAAGACGATGCGGTCGTCGTCGAGCCTGAGGATGTAGTTGGACTGTCCGTTGAAGGTGAGTTCGCGGTTTTCGCCTCGGGCGGGGTTGTCGAGCTCCGTCCAGGGGCCGAGGAGGGAGTCGGCGACGGCGGAGCGGGCGGCGTTGGGCTTCCAGCCGGTGCAGCCGGAGCCGATGAAGTAGTACTTGCCCTGGCGCTTGAAGAGGGCGTGCGCCTCCATGTAGCGTCCGGGGAAGAGCCGGACGCAGGTTCCGGCGTAGCCGAGGAGGTCGTCGGTGAGGAGGGTGAGGTGGGTGACGGCGTTCTGCTCGGAGGAGTAGATCTGGTAGGTCTTGCCGTCGTCGTCTCGGAAGAGGGTCATGTCGCGGGAGTCCTGTCCGCGGGAGAGGTTGGCGCCGAGGAGCCCCTGCGCGTCGTCGCCGGCGACGCGTCCGTTGGGCGAGGCGGCGAGGGCGTTGGCGGCCCGGCGGATGAGGTCGGGGTCCTTGAGTTCGGGCGGGGTGTTGAGGGGCCAGACGCCGATGTCGGGACGCTGGATGTGGTGGAGGGTGAAGGGCCCCAGCGGGGACTCCGCGACGGCGAAGCCGACGGCCGCCGAGTTGTACGAGCTGTCGGCCTCGTAGTGGAAGAGCATGACGTAGGCGCCGGTGGCGAGCGAGCGGGCGACCTTCGGGCGCTCGATGATGCAGCCGTCCTGAAGCTCGGGGAAGCGTCCGCCCCGGATGTCGAGGGCGATGCCGGCGTCCGTCCAGTTCATCAGGTCGGTGGACGTGTAGACGTGGACGCCGACATGGGCGTAGTTGCCGGCCCGGCCCTCGATCTTGTGCTCGCCGTACCAGTAGTAGACGCCGTCCTCGACGAGGATGCCGCCGCCATGGGCATTGATGTGGACGCCATGGTCGTCAGGCCAGATGGCTCCGGGGTGGAACGAGGTGAACATGCTGTGCTGCTCCTGCTGAAAGATGGGACGATGGGAACGGATGGCTCGGGGATGCGGGCGGACGACGCGCCCGCCCGACGCGGAACCCAGTAGTATAAGCCCAAAGAGGGGAATTCGCCTGTCGGCATAAGTGAAAAAAACGAGCGCCGGACGAAGAAATTTGCCGTCGCGGGGGAAATTTGGCCTTTTGCCGTTCTGTTAGATTTGCATTAGTTGAAATGTGCGGTACATTGAAGAGCGTTCCGCTCGGCGCGGCCGTTAGACCGATGTCGCGGAGGGATGTTGCGTGCGTGATCTGGTCAATTGCGCAGGCTTCTTTTGCCCATCCGGGACGGTATTCCCGGAGCAACCTTCAAAGAATGGAGAAGAAAGCAATGAATCTGAAGCAAGTGTTTAGTGGCCTGTTTGCCGCAGCGATGATGTTTGGCGCGACCGCCGTCGCCCAGGATGTCGCCGAGGAGAAGAATGAGTGGATGCCCGAGTTCAGCTTCTCGGCCAAGTATGCGTCCCGCTACCTGTCCAAGGGCAAGGTCGTGAACCCCGAGAGCATGACGTTCTACGACGCCAGCCTGTCCCTGCAGGGCTTCTACGCCGGCATCTGGATCGCCAATGACCAGAACGACTACAACCGCGATTACGGTATCGCCTACGAGCCCGAGGAAATCGACTACTACGTCGGCTATGGCTACACCTTCGAGGAGATCCCCGTCGTCAACAGCATCTCCCTCGATGTCTGCTACACCTACTTTGACTACCCGAGCCGTGCCTACAACCATAATGATCCTGGCAAACGCGAGTACTGGACGGATGGCCAGACTGACGAGTACGCGCTGAGCGTGAACTTCGGTCTGATGTTCGCCCCCGGCTTCAAGGTCTGCTGGGACCCCGAGCACGAGATCTGGTACGGCAACCTGAACGCCTCCTGGGACTACAACTTCAAGGAGGAGGGGCTTGAGGCCCTCACCTTCAGCACCAGCGTTGAGGCCTGGTGGGGCAACAACAACTTCTTCAGCGGCAAGGACGAGCACGACAACGACATCGCCTGGACGACCCTCTGCTGGAACGCCAGCCTCGACTACCAGGTCTGCGAGAACGTGACCTTCGGCCCGTTCGCCACGCTCGCCTGGGCCATCGACCCCGCCTACCGCGAGAGCTGGAAGGACAACGCCAACGCCAACGCCAAGAGCGGCTGCAACACGCTGTGGGGCGTCAAGCTGGCCTTCTCCTTCTAAGTCACCGCGAACGCCTGACTGAAGAAGGCTGACAAGCCAAAGCCCGTGGGGCGCCGGAGCCAGACTCCGGCGCCCCACGGGCCGTTTTGTGCCTTTTGCGGTTCTCCGGCGAGGCGCATTTCCCGTCTGGGGGGTGTGGCTGGGAGGGGGCGGTCAGGGGTTGTGGTAGTGTCCGCCGTGGCTGATGTTGATGGCGCGGAAGACCTGCTCGAAGAGGAGGAGGCGGGCGAGCTCATGGGTGAAGGTGAGCCGGGAGAGGGACCAGAGGAGGTGGGCTCTGGCCTTGACGGCGGGATCCAGGCCGTAGGGGCCGCCGATGACGAAGACGACCTTGCGGTCGATGGCGTCGAGGTGGCGCGAGAAGTCGACGGAGGTGAACTCGCGCCCCTCCTCGGACAGGACGATGACGTAGGCGTCACGGTCGCGGTCGAGCTCGCGGAGGATGGCCTGTCCCTCCTTGGGGACGGTCGAGTCGGCGAGCTCGCGGAGGTCGGTCTTGGCGTAGGGCGAGACCCACTTGGCGAACTCGTCGCAGCGCGCCTGGAACGCGCGGTCCTTGAGTTTGCCGATGACGATGAACTTGAGGAGCTGCATGGATTAGGCTCAATAATTGGCTAACGAGCGAGAAAAGTGCGCCGCGCCAGCGGCGCCTGTCCCGGCGGCGCCTCCGCCGTCGGGCGGAGACCGGCCGCCGAGCGAGGCGAGGCCTGTCCCGACGGCGCCCTCGCCGTCGGGCGGAGAACCGTGGTCGTCCAGGCCAGCCACGGGCCTTTTAGAGGCAGGCTGTGTGTCGTCCTCTCGTGCCTTTTTGAGCCTTTTGTGTTTTTTGTGGACTGGACTGGACTGACTCGTATGGCACGAGAGGATGGCGAGAGATCAGAGGTCGTTTCGGGTGCGTCCGAAGAGTTTGGCGTATTGGTCGAGGGGCGCCTTGGGGGTGCGGTCGTAGCAGAGGACACCGTTTTGCTCCTGCTCGACGTCGGTGAGCTGGGTGTAGCAGTAGCCGCAGCAGTCGGGCCAGGAGACGAGGACGTCAATCTGCTCGGCGATCTTGTCGAGGAGCTGCTGTGGGGTGTCGATGACGAGTCCGTGGTATCCCCATCCGGCCTGGGTGGCGTCGCGTCGGTCGGCGGGGATGAACTTGAAGCCGCCCCATTCGTCGCAGACGAAGGGCTGTCCGGCGTAGGGTGGCTCGACGGCGGGTCGGTTTCTGGCGACGGTGCCCTTTCCTTCGGCCTCGAAGCTCTTGCGGAGGGCGTTGGCGTCGGGGCAGTAGTTGTGGGTGGTCCAGATGTCGGTCTTGACGTGGGTCCAGCCGGAGGAGTCATTGACGGGGCGGGTGGGGTCGATGGCGTGGGTGAGGTCGTAGATGTCGGAGACGAAGCGCTGATAGCAGGCGAGTGTGTGTGCGGGAGTGCGGTCGTTGGGCGCGGTTTCGTTGAGGGGGGACCAGGCGATGATGGAGGGATGGTTGGCGTCGCGCTCGACGCAGGCGCGCCATTCGCGGAGGTAGTGTGCCTCGGACTCGAAGTAGGCGGGGGAGCTGGTGTTGCCGTTGCAGGCCATGCCCCAGGAGGGGTATTCGGCCCAGGTGAGGTAGCCGAGCTTGTCGGCGTAGTAGTGGAAGAGTGGCTCGAAGACCTTCTGATGGAGTCGTGCGGCGTTGAAGCCGCAGGCCATGGAGAGGCGGATGTCGTTCTCGAGGGCCTGGGCGGAGGGGGCGGTCCAGATGCCGTCGGGATAGAAGCCCTGGTCAAGGACCATGCGGAGGAAGATGGGGCGGTTGTTGAGGAGGATGCGGTTGCCCTCGACGCTGATCTTGCGGAGTCCGGCGTAGGACTGGACGCGGTCGGCCTCGGAGCCGTCGGGGCGCGTCACGGTGTACTCCAGGTCATAGAGGAAGGGGCTGTCGGGGGACCAGGGGCGGGCGGCGGGGATGTCGAGGGCGACGGGGACGCCGGAGACGGCGGGGACGGTCCTGGAGGCGACGGCGGCGCCGGCGGCCTTGGCGGTGACGGTGAGGGCGGCGCCGCGCTGGTTGCGGGTGAAGGTGGGGGTGAGGACGAAGCGTGAGCCGTCGAAGTCTGGGACGCAGCGGCAGGCGACGAGCGCGAGATCCTGGGTGGCCTCGAGATAGACGGTCTGCCAGATGCCGGTGACGCGGGTGTAGGAGCAGCCGGCGGAGGCGTAGGGCATGCTCTGCTTGCCGACGCCCTGGGCGCCGGAGCGGGTGTTGTCCTGGACGGCGACGGTGAGGCTGAAGGTCTGTCCTGCCTGGACGCGTCCGGTCAGGTCGGCGGTGAAGGGCGTCGAGCCGCCGGAGTGGCGGCAGACAAGCTCGCCGTTGACGTAGATCTGGGCGTGGTAGTCGACGGCGCCGAAATGGAGCAGGATGCGCGGGAGTCCCTGCCATTCGGCGGGGACGGTCACGTTGCGCTGATAGAACATGGCCTCGATGAAGTCGGTGTGCGCGACGCCCGAGAGGGCGGCCTCGGGGCAGAAGGGGACGGTGATGGCGCGGGGCAGCGCCGTGGCGCGGTGCAGGCCGCGTTCGAGGCCGGACTTGCCGAAGTCAAAGTCGAAGGTCCAGGTGCCGTTGAGGTTGAGCCAGGTGGGGCGGAAGAACTGGGGCTGGGGATGCTCTGGGCGTGGGATGCTCATGGGGATGCCTTGTCTTGGAGTGGAGGGTGGTTGCTAGCTTGCTGCCTGGTGGCAAGGAAACGTGTCAGTCGGCGTTGGCGGCGTTGCCGTCGTCGGTGGGGATGCTGGCGTCGTCGGTGGCGGCGGGTCGTGCGGCGAGGGCGCGGAAGTGCCTGGAGACGATGTCGAAGGCGAGCTTGGGGCGCCGGTACTCGTCGAAGAGTCCCTTGTTGTTGAAGGTCCGCGGCCGTCCGAGGGCGCGGGCGGAGGAGTAGGTTCGGCAGTCGATGAACTGCCAGAGGGCGATGCCGTTGAGCCGCGGGGTCTCGGCGAAGACGGTGCAGACCTCGTCGAGGAAGTCGGCCTGGTACTCCTCGGACCAGTGGGCGCGGAAGCGGTCGCGCCAGCCGTAGATGGCGCCGGCGCCGATTTCGGAGATGATGAGCGGCTTGTGGTCGGCGCCCTGCTGGTGGAGCCAGTCGATGAAGCGCCGGATGCGTGGCCGTATCTCGTCGAGGGGGCGGAATTTCTCCTGGTCGGCGGCGTACCAACCGGGGTAGATGTTGATGGAGATGATGTCGGCGAGGTCGAGGCAGACGTCGCGTTCGCAGCGGTTGGAGGCGAAGGTGATGGGGCGTGTGGGGTCGAGTCGCCGGAGTTCGGCGGCCATGGCGGCATAGAGGTCGTGCGCGACGGGGAGGGTGGAGTCGCCCTCGTTGAGGAAGCCCCACATGATGACGCAGGGGTGGTTGGCGGACTTGCGGACCAGCCAGGCGGGCTGGCGGAGCTGGGCCTCACGGAACGCGGGCGAGGCGAGGTGCTGTTCGCCGTCGCCCCAGCCGACGGTCTCCTCCCAGACCATGATGCCCATCTCGTCGCAGAGGTCGAGGAAGCGTGGGTCCTGCGGATAGTGAGAGCCTCGGACGAAGTTGCAGCCGGTCTGACGCAGGAGCTGCACGTCCTCCAGGACGATTTGGAGGGGCAGGGCGGGGCCGAATTCGGGATGGGACTCGTGGCGGCAGTAGCCGCGCAGCTTCTGTGGGCGGCCGTTGAGGAGGAGCTGTCCGTCGCGGGCCTCGATGGTGCGCAGTCCGAAGCGGACGGTGATGGCGTCGTCGCCGGTGGCGAGGGTGAGGGTGTGGAGGCGCGGCGTCTCGGGGGACCAGGGTGTCCGGTCGTCGAGGGTGGCCTCGAAGGTGGCTGTGTCGCCGTCGAGCGCGAGTCCGCGGGTGAATTCGCGGTCGCCGTCGAACTGTCCGGTGACGACGATGGTGGCTGGGAGCCGCTGGCCGATGAGCTTCAGCGTGGCCTGGACGGTGCCCTTCTCGAGGCTGAGGGTGCGGACGGTGAGGCTGTCGATGGCGACCTCGGGCAGCTCGTGGAGCTCGATGGAGCGGAAGATGCCGCCGTGGCAGTAGTAGTCGTAGTTCTGGGAGAGGAGCGGCTGGCGCGAGAAGTCGAAGCGGTTGTCGATGGCGACGACGAGCTCGTGTTCCGTGCCGGGGCCGCCGTCGAGGGTGAAGTCCATGGCGCTGTAGGGGAGATCCTGGACGCCGACGAGGCGTCCATCCCAGTAGAGAGCGCCCCACATGCCGAGGCCGCCGGAGCGGATGAGGAGGCGGGCGTAGGGTTCGGAGGTGGTGACGGCGGTGCGGTAGCAGGCGGTGCCGCGCCGGGCGGCGTAGTCGGGGAGGGTGTCGAAGACGCCGGGGACGGGGAGGCGGTCGCGGTAGTCGAGGCGGGCAACGGCGATGGCGGCGGGGTCGGGGCAGTCCTCGATGAAGGCGAAGTCCCAGAGTCCGTCCAGGCAGGTGACGCGGCGTTGCGTGAAGTGGGGGAATGGCTTGAGCATGGCGGTGTGCGGAGGAGTGACGTGCGGGCAGGAGGTTGTGGTTGTGCCGGACGACGGGCGCCCGGAGCGGTTCTGCTGACGGCACGGGAAATTTAGCGGCGGCAGAAGCCAAATGCAACTGCCGCCGCCGAAAAGTTGGCGTGGGCTGTCCGGCGTCTGCCGGAGTTGTCAGCCGTGGTGCGCCGAGGAGGGGTGTCGGGTCAGAGTTTCTGGAGCATGGCGCGGAGCTGCGGCTCGCGGGCTTCGATGGAGCGGCAGAGCTGCGTCTGGACGCGGGCGCGGAGGAGGTTCTGGCCCTCCTCGCGGATCTTGAAGTAGACGTCGCCGGCGAGGTAGTCGGCGAAGAAGCGGAGGGCGAGCTCAAAGGTGATGAGCCGGACGCTGTCGTAGAGGTAGTGGCGTTCGGCGTCGGTGAGGAAGCCGTGGGCCTGTTCGCCGTAGCCCTTGAGGAGGGCATGGCAGAGGTCGAGGTCGAAGACGACCTCGGAGATGTCGTGGGTTTCCTCGCCGGCGGGGTTGCAGCAGGAGCGGAGGCAGTCGCCGAGGTCATAGTGGACGAGTCCGGGCTTGACGGTGTCCAGGTCGATGATGGCGGTTCCCTTGTTGGTGACGTCGTCGATCATGATGTTGGCGGTCTTGGGGTCGCCGTGGATGGGGCGGAGCTGGAGTTCGCCGCGCGCCTTGGCGTCCTCGAGGATGGAGGACCACTTGCGGCGGTGCTCGATGAAGGTGAGGACGTTCTGGGCAACCTTGGAGCTGTGGAGCCGCTCCTGTCCCTCGGGGGTTGCGAGAGCCTGGTCGAGCTTCTCGAAGTAGGAGGGGGTGATGTGGAAGCCGGGGAGGGTGTCGTGCAGCTGGTCGCAGGGCATGTCGGAGATGGCGTGGTGGAACTGCCCCAGGACGGCGCCGACCTCGCGCGCGTGGTCCGCGTTCCGGATCTTCTCGTAGGACTGGGCGGAGGCGATCTGCGTGATGGCGCGCCAGACGTCGCCGTCCTCGGTGATGATGAAGTCGCGGCCGTCCTTGGTGGGGATGATCTTCGGCAACTGCCAGATGCGGTCGCTCTCGTCCTGCTCGCGCAGGTACACGTCGTGGACGTGCTCCGTCACCGCGTGCATGTTCTCCATCACCTTCACCGGATCCTTGAAGACGTTGCGGTTGATGCGCTGGAGCACGATGCGCTGCTCCGAGAACACCGTCCGGTAGATGGCCAGATACGTGTCGTTGACGTTCCCCTGGCCAAGCGGCTCGACGGAGAACACGCGGCCGTCAACCGCGAACTGCTGGGCTATGATGGCACTCCTCATCCTGGTTTCCTCTGCTCATGTTGCCTCTGGTGAGCGGGCCGCCGTCCTTTGGACGGCTGCTGCGGCCGCGCGGAAGGATTCCAATATAATCCACCAAGTCAGGAATGAAAGCTCCAGTCTCACGAATTCTGTCCATGACCTTTTCCTAAAAAGG
>CALZPA010000117.1 GCA_945827525.1 uncultured Lentisphaeria bacterium
GACTCAATCGACTCAATCGACTCAATCGACTCAATCGACTCAATCGACTCAATCATGCCCATCCGCCGTCCATCGTCATCGCGCCTCTGGCGTCATCTCGTGCCCATGGTGCTGCTGCTGGCCGTGATGGGCGCCCTCGTCCTGTTCATCCTGAACAACTCCCTGCTCAACGGGCAGGAGTCGCGCGCCGTCAGCCTCGCCGTCCTTGACGACCTCCAGCCGCTGCTCCGCGCACTGGGCCTTCCCGAGGACCAGCGGCTCATGCACATCCGCCTCCGCAAGTGCGCCCACATCATCGAATTCGCCCTGCTGGGACTCTGCCTGGCCGCCGCCACGCTCGCCCTCCGACGCCACACGCGCCGCTGGCATCTCAGCACCCCATTGCTTGCCGCACTCGTCCTCGCCGTCCTCGACGAATACATCCAGACGCACACCGGACGACGCGGCAGCGTCCAGGACATCATCATCGACTTCGCCGGCACCCTCGTCGGCTTCCTGCCCGCCCTCGTCGCCGCCCTGCTCTCCCTCCGCCCACGCCCTCCACGCGCCACCTCCGACGCCTGACCGGCTCACGCGAGAAAAAACCGCGCCGCGCAGCGGCGCCTGTCCCGACGGCGCCCCCGCCGTCGGGCGGAAATCGGCAGATTGCGCCGCGTCAGCGGCGCCTGTCCCGACGGCGCCCTCGCCGTCGGGCGGAAACCAGCGAAGCGCGGAGGAAGCCTAGGGCAATGAGCCCGCTGCGGCGTGTCGTGCCGCAGCGGGCTCATTGCGTGCTTATGCGGGAGTATCGTCAGGCGTTGATGGCGAGGAATTTGCGATAGGCGTCTTCCCACTGTTGGCGCGTGGTGGGGTCGGGCTGATAGGTCTGTGCGTCGGTGGAGTTGCGGATGATGTCACGGGCCTCCTGGAGGGAGCTGACGTGTCCGAGGGCGATGGCCTGGGAGACGATGTTGCCGAGTGCGGTGGCCTCGACGGGGCCGGTCTGGACAGGTCTGGCGATGGCGTTGGCGGTGAACTGGTTGAGGAGCGTGTTCTTGCAGCCGCCGCCGACGAGGTGGAGGAGTTCGATGGGCTTTTCGGTGATGGCCTCGAGGTCGTCGACGCACTGGCGGTACTTGAGGGCGAGAGACTCGAGGGCGGTGCGGAGAATCTGTCCGGGCGTTTCGGGGACGGGCTGTCCGGTGCGTCGGCAGAAGTCGGCGATGCGTGCGGGCATGTCTCCGGGCGTGGTGAAGGAGGGGTCGTTGGGGTCGATGAGCGAGCGGAAGGGCTCGGCCTTGGCGGCCATGTCGTCGAGCTGGTCGAAGGAGTAGTTCTGGTTGCGGCGCTTCCATTCGGAGCGGCACTCCTGGATGAGCCAGAGTCCCATGATGTTCTTGAGGAAGCGGATTTTGCCGCCGACGCCGCCCTCGTTGGTGTAGTTGGCCTGCATGGCGGCGGCGGTGACGAGCGGCTGGTCGAGTTCGACGCCGAGGAGGGACCAGGTTCCGGAGGAGAGGTAGGCCCAGGACTTGGAGCCGTCGGCGGGGACGGCGGCGACGGCGGAGGCGGTGTCGTGGGTGCCGACGAGGACGACGGGGATGGGGCCGCACTTGAGTTCCTGCTGGAGTTCGGGGAGGAGGGTGCCGGCGAGGGTGCAGGGCGGGGTGATGGCGGGGAAGAGGGAGCGCTTCAGTCCGAGGGCGTCGATGATCTCCCAGGCCCAGTCGTGGGTGGAGGGGTTGTAGAGCTGGGAGGTGGTGGCGATGGAGTATTCGGCGGACTGGTTGCCGCAGAAGAGGTAGGTGAGGGCGTTGGGGATGAAGAGGAGCTTGTCGGCGATGTCGAGGGTGCGGTCGTGGTCTCGGACGGAGGCGGCGAGCTGGCAGATGGTGTTGAGGGGGAGGAACTGGATGCCGGTGAGGGAGTAGATGGTCTGCTTGTCGATGGTGTCGAAGAGCTTGGGCATGACGTCTTCGGTGCGCGGGTCGCGGTAGTTGCGCGGGAAGCCGGCGAAGAAGCCCTGCTCGTCGATGAAGGCGTAGTCGACGCCCCAGGTGTCGATGGCGATGGAGGAGATTTCGACGCCTTCGCGGAGGGCGGCCTTGAGTCCGGCCTTGAGTTCGGCGAAGAGTCCGAGGAGGTTCCAGAAGAGTCCGCCGTTGATGGCGATGGGGCCGTTTTCGAAGCGGTGGAGTTCCTTGAGGGTGACGTTGCCGTGGTCGATGGTTCCGAGGATGGCTCTGCCGGAGGAGGCTCCGAGGTCGAAGGCGAGGTAGTGTTTCATGTGTGATCCTGGTGGTTTTTGGGGGTGCTTATGGGAAAGGTTGGTTCAGGTCGATGAGCTGGGTCTGGATGGGGGCGTTGGGGTCGTCGTCGGGGATGGTGATGACGGCGCAGTGGTGATGGAGGGTGATGGAGCCGGGGCAGACCTGGGTGCAGGGGCCGCAGCGGTGGAGGAAGGGGGTGTGGATGTGTCCGCAGAGGATGAGGTCGAGGAGGCCGTCGTGGGCGAGGTCGCGGAAGAGGCGGTCGTGGGTGATGCCGCGTCTCCACCCGAGGGGTGATCCGTCGGGGCGGAAGAGGGGAAAATGGGCGACGAGGGCGCGGCGTTCGCCGGGGCGTCGTGGTCGGATGAGCTGTCGGAGGATGGCGGCGTGCTGCGGGAGGGTGGCGACGCCGCCGGAGCGCCAGGGCGGCATGGGTCGTGCGGCGTCGAGGAGGAGGAGTCGGAGTGGGCCGAGGGCGCGTTGGAGGGGGAGGTTTCCGGCGGTGGGGCTGAGTCCATTGAGGAGTCGGACGGCGTGGAGTCGTGCGTCGGTGATCTCGGTGCGGTTGACGTAGGCGTCGTGGTTGCCGGGGAGGTAGACGAGGCGCTTGGGGAGTCGTTGGCGGAGTGGTTCGAGGAGGTGGAGGGCGCGGGTGAATTCGTCGGGGCTGCTGACGGCGCAGAGGTCGCCGGTGCAGACGGCGAGGTCGGGCTGGAGTCGGTCGGCGAGACGGAGGAGTCGGTCGATGGTTGACCAGTCCTGATGGGGCTGTCTGCGGAGGCGCTGGGTGAGGGTGCCGAGGAGGCGCTTGTCGGTCAGCCAGGCGAGTCCGCGTGGAGGGGTTCCGCAATGGAGGTCGGAGAAGTGGAGGATGCGCATGGGAGGGGTGCGTCGCTCCTGGGGGTCACTGTCGGCGCCAGACGAGGAAGGCGCCGGCGGCGGTGAAGAGGAGGTTGGGGAGGGCGCCGGCGACGAAAGGCGGGAGCCAGCCGTTCTTGCCGGCGACGAAGAGGACTTGTCCGACGATGTAGTAGAGGACGAGGAGTCCGACGGCGCCGGCGAAGCCGCGCATGGCCTCGGAGCGCTGTCCGGTGATGGTCATGGCGAAGCCGAAGCAGGCGGCGACGATGGAGGCGAGGGGGAAGGTGAACTGGTACCAGGCGATGGTGCGGAGTCGGTCGGCGGTTCGTGGTGGCGGCGCGGGGACGCGGTGGAGGAGTGCGAGGGCCTGGCTGCCGGAGAGAGAGTCGAGGAAGGAGCGTGGGGCGCTGATGTCGAGGGGGAGTTCGGGGAGGTCGAGGGTGAGGGTATCGTGGCGGGTCTGGGACTGTGGCTGGCGGTCGCCGGCGAAGTCGAGTCGGACGGCCTGGTCGAAGCGCCACTGACCGTTGCCGAGGCAGGTGGCCTGTTTGGCGGCGACGAGCCAGAGGGTGTTGTCCTGCTCGTCGAACTGGGTGAGGACGATGTTGGCGTAGGTGTCGGGGGAGGAAGTGGAGATGACGGCCCAGTCGCGTCGGAGCTGTCGGAGGGAGGTGCTAATGGGGATGGCGCGCGTCTTTTTGCCCTTGTCGGTGTGGGTGGCCTTGAGGTTGGCGGCGTAGGCGGTGCAGGCCTGTCCCCAGCCTTCGGCGATGAGCGCGGTGGCGGCGGTGGCGGCGAGTGCGGTGAGCCAGATGGGGAGGGCGCAGGCGGCGAGGGAGAGTCCGGCGGCGCGCATGGCGCAGAGCTCGTTGCTGCGTCCGAGCATCATGGTCATGAAGCTGGTGGCGAGGAGGACGGAGACGGGGATGACGTTGACGAGATTATGGGGCTGGAGGGCGAGGAAGTAGAGGGCGGTGTCCGTCCAGGGGGCGCGCGCGGCGATGAAGTCGGGGAGGTCGTCGAAGACGTTGTTCACCATGAAGAGGAAGGCGAACGCGAGGAGCGAGCAGGCCAGCGGGATGAGGAATTCGCGCGCGACATGCAGGAAGAGTGTCCGGGAGAGTCGTCTGGCGGGGAGTCCCATGGGCGGGTGCGTGGCCTTTTCAGTGTCCCTTCTTGGCGAGGACCTTGGCCAGTCGGGTGCGGGTGAGGACCTCGGGGTAGGAGCGCAGGTTGAGGAGCATGAAGATGGGCGAGAAGACGCCGAGCGGCAGCAGGAGCAGGGCGAAGAAGTAGGCGCGTGCCATCCAGAAGGGCTTGCCGTCCTGCCGGATGAGCTGGACGCCCCAGATACGCTGGCCGATGGTCTGGTTGCTGCCGAGGCCGATCTGGAGGGTGAAGTAGAGCAGATAGAACGCGAGCATGGCGCACAGCGTGAGGGGGACGGCGTTGCTGTCGTCAAGGACGCCCTGGGCGAGGAGCTGCGCGCCGCCGTAGAAGATGCCGGCGAGGCAGAGGGCGAGGATGATGGCGTCGGTGAGTCCGGCGAGGATGCGGGAGAGTGGCGAGGCCTTGGGGAGCGCCTCGGGGCGTGTCTGGACGAGTCCGCCGGCGCTGTTGATGACGGCCTGCGGCGCGGTGAGGGTGACGCGCTCGACGAGGCGCTGCCAGGCCGACTTGCTGAGGGCCTGCTGCTTGAGGTTCTCCTGCTGCTGCCGGAAGATGATGGCCTTGAGGAAGTCGACGCTGCCGGCCTTGTTCCATTCGGGGATGAGCTTGCTGCGCACCATGGTGGTGGCGGTGATGGTTCCGTTCTCGGCCAGCTTGACGAGCGCCTCCTGTTCGACGGGGCCGATCTCCTCGCCGGTCTCGAGCTTGGCAATGTAGAGTCTCTGGGTCGCCATGGTTATGTGATGGAATCCTGGGGAAAAAGGGGTTCGGACGGCGGCCGCCGCGCTGGGCGCACCGCAATCAGGACAAAGGTAACGCAACGTACCGAGCAAATGTAATCTGAAAAGGGGAAAAAACAAGCCTCGTGGGAGGCATCCGGCCGCCTCGGACGTCGCCTGACGGCGGTTTTTTCACCGTCCCCACTTGACAAACTGCATAATGAATGATAGTATATCTGACGTTGAGTCATCAACGGAAGGTACAGCATTGTGTCACATTAGCCAAGGAGGCAGCTCCAGACGAGGGCAAGCGCAGGCGCATCCGGAACGGACGGCGGCTGTAGTATCGAGTGCGGACGCCGTGCGCGGCGTGCGCGGTCAGAGAGTATCAGGGCAAACAGAGGCGGTCACATTCGCCGTGAGGCGTCGTGGCCGTCCGAAGGAGACAGATCCGACATGACGGAGACAGCGAGTGACAGTCTGGCGTACAGCCGGCGGCATATGTGGGTTCAGGCCGATCCCGAGACGCATCAGGCGCTCATCGGCATCACGGACTATCTGGCGGACACGATAGGCATCATCGTGAGCATCGACCTGCCGCAGGTGGATGACGAGCTGGAGATGGATGCCTTCTGTGCGCGGCTGCACCTGAGCAAGCGTATCCTGTCGCTGCGCAGTCCCCTGACGGGCCGGGTGCTGGAGGTCAACGAGGAGGTTCAGGACAATCCGAGTCTGCTGAGCCTGGATCCCTACCGCAACTGGCTGTGCCGGATGGAGTATGACGAGGACGAGGAGCTGGAGCTGCTGATGGGTTCCGCGCGGTACGCGCGGTTTGTGGATGCGCTATGAGCATGGAGTGCGACGAGGGACAGAGCAGGATGGGGGAGGAGACGGCGGAGCGGCAGATGACGGTGGCGCGTGAGGGGGAAGCGTGTTCGCCGTCCTCGTCGTCTTGGCAGTTGGCGTGCCTGGTGTTTCTGCTGGGTCATCTGGGTGGGCTGCTGCTGGTGGCGCCGCATCTGTGGGTTCCCTCGCCGCTGCTGTCGGCGGTGACGCTGCGTCTGCATCTGTGGGGCGCGGTGCTGCTGCTGTTCTGTGTGGGGGCTCGTCTGGTGCCGTCGAGTGCGGCGCTGTCGGGCCAGTATCGTCTGGTGAGTCTGCTGTCGTTTGGCCTGTATCCGTTTCTGGAGTGGGGACTGGAGTCGACGCACTGGTATGTGGGTCTGAACGTGCTGGTGTGCCTGTACGTCAGCGTGGAGAGCGTTCGGCTGTCGTTTCGGATGCTGTCGCAGTGGTTTCGGCTCTGCGGTCGGCGGTGGCAGGAGGCTGTGTGCCGTGTGGCGTATGGCGTGATGCTGCTGTCGGTGAGCGGTCTGTTTCTGGCGCACCTTCTGGGAGTGATGGCTCTGGAGGGGATGTCGCGTCTGCCTCGCGTGCTGGATGTGCTGTCGCTGATGCAGCCGGAGACGAAGGCGCTTTTGCGCTGGGGGGTTGCGGGTTGTCTGGCGGTTGGCGCCGTGATGTCCGCGCTGGGACTGCGCGTTCGTCCGCCGTCGGCGGGTCAGGTTCATGACTGAGAGCAACTGTTCGTGTCAATAGTAGCAAGAGCAAGAGGATAGGAGAAGAAGTCAATGGCGACTGAACTCATCACCGCGCTGGACGTCTCGTCGGAGGCGGAGGCATTTCGGCTTGTGGAGAGCATTGGGCCGGCCGTGACCTGGTACAAGGTCGGCAAGCAGCTGTTCACGCGTCTGGGGCCGAGCATTGTGCAGGGTCTGAAGGCGCGAGGCAAGAAGGTCTTTCTGGACATGAAGTTCCATGACATCCCGAACACGGTGGGCCAGGCGGTGCGCTCGGCGGCGGCCATTGGCGCGGACATGTGCAATGTCCATGCCAGCGGCGGGCCGACGATGCTGAAGGCGGCCGCGCAGGCGGGCGCCGAGACGGGGATTCTGGTCACGGCGGTCACGGTGCTGACGAGCATGGACGCGCAGGAGCTGGGCGCGGTCGGCATCCAGGGCGAGCCGGCCGAGCAGGTTCGTCGGCTGGCGCGGCTGACGCACGAGTGCGGACTGCCGGGCGTGGTCTGCTCGGCGCTGGAGATTCCGCTGGTGCAGTCTGAGTGCGGGCGTGACTTCGTGCTGGTGGTTCCTGGCATCCGGCCGGCCGGTGCGGCCAAGGGCGACCAGAAGCGGGTGATGACGCCGCATGAGGCGGCGCAGGCGGGGGCGCAGTTCATCGTGGTGGGGCGTCCCATCATCGCGGCGCCCGACCCGGCGGCGGCCGCGGCCGCCGTCCAGGAGGAGATACGCCTGGCGTAGGTCGCGGAGTCCGTCAGTCAGGCTTCGGACTAGGGAAAGTCAAAACGGAAGCCCCCGTCGCATCAAGGTGCGGCGGGGGCTTCCGTTGCGTTGTGTGTGGGGGCGGCGTCAGCGCAGCGTCTGGCGCATATAGGTTTCGATGACGTCGCGTGTGGGGTCGAGGTTGACTCGGCGGGTGGGGAGGTTGACGAGGGCGTCGAGAGTGGGATGGTGTGCGAGGTCGGCGCCGAGGGCGCGCTGGATGGCGGCGGCGAATTTGGCGGGATGGGCGGTTGAGAGGCAGATCATGGGGACGCCGGGGAGCTGGTTCTGTTCGGCGACGGAGACGCCGACGGCGGTATGCGGGTCGAGGATGTAGTTGTGCTGGCGGTGGTAGCGGGCGATGGCGTCGAGGGTGGCGGCGGTGTCGCCGCGTCCGGCGGCGAAATGGGTGTCTCCGCCGTCGTCGAGGGTGATGGCGCCGGTTTCGGCGAAGGTGCGCATGAGGGTACGGACGGTCTCGGGGTTCTGCCCGACGCGGTAGTAGAGGTAGCGCTCGAAGTTGCTGGCGACCTGGATGTCCATGCTGGGGCTGAGGGTGGGGCAGACGTCGCCACGGCTGTAGGTGCCGGTGTTGAAGAAGCGTGAGAGGATGTCGTTCTCGTTGGTGGCGAGGACGAGTCGGCGGATGGGTGCGCCCATGCGGAGGGCGACGTAGCCGGCGAAGATGTCACCGAAGTTGCCGGTGGGGACGGTGACCTGGGTGGTGGGGGCGCCGGTGGCCTCCTGGACGCGGAAGACGGACCAGAAGTAGTAGACGACCTGGGCGAGGACGCGGCACCAGTTGACGGAGTTGACGGCGCCGAGGTGGAAGTCGCGCTTGAAGGGGAGGTCGTTGAAGACCTCCTTGAGGACGCGCTGGCCGTCGTCGAAGGTGCCGTTGATGGCGATGCAGTGGACGTTCGCGTCGGGGACGGTGGTCATCTGGCGTTCCTGGAGCGGGCTGACGCGGCCGTCGGGGAACATGATGAAGATGTCGATGCCGGCCTTTCCGCGGACGCCGTGGATGGCGGCGGAGCCGGTGTCTCCGCTGGTGGCGCCGAGGATGTTGAGCCGCTGTCCGGTCTGGGCGAGGATGTACTCGAAGACGTTGCCGAGGAACTGGAGGGCGACGTCCTTGAAGGCGAGGGTTGGGCCATGGAAGAGCTCGGCGATGAAGAGGTCTCCGACCTTGCGGACGGGGATGACCTCGGGCGTGTCGAAGGTGGCGTAGCTGGCCGTGACGAGACGGCGGAGGTCATCGGCGGGGATGGCGTCGCCGATGAAGAGCGACATGACCTCGCAGGCGAGTTCGGGATAGGCGAGGGTGCGCCAGCGCTCGAGGGTGGCGGCGGTGAGCTGCGGGATGGCGTTGGGCAGGAGGAGCCCGCCGTCGTCGGCGAGTCCCATCATCACGGCTGACTTGAAGTCGACTCCGCACACGCCGCCGCGTGTGCTGCTGTAGGTGCTGCTGTCCAACATGGTGCTCTCGGTGCTTGATTGGCTGAAGTGGGTGGGGGGGATGGCGTCCGCCGGTCCTGGCGGTGTCGTACACCGCAATACTATACTATTTGTTTGGCATTTTTGCCACTGGCGCGCGTCGTTTGAGGACGATGGCGGTTCGTGGCGGGAGGTTCAGGCGGATGTGCCAGTTCTGGGTGCCGTTGACGACGGAGGGTGTGGCGTCGGTCTGCCAGTCGTCGCCGATGAGTCCGAGGCCGCCGAAGCGTGCGCTGTCGGAGACGAGGGCGGGGCTGTAGGAGCCTGGCAAGACCATCATGGGGAGGCTGGGCTGGGCGTTCTGGGGGTGGAAGTTGAAGGCGAGGAAGAGTCCGGCGCGTTCGAAGAGGATGGTCTTGGCGTCGTCGTCGAGGGCGATGAGCTGTGGTCGGTGGGCGAAGAAGCCGGGGGTTGAGGCGATGAGTGCGAGTGCGGCCTGGTCGAAGTCTGCGAGTCCTCGGTAGCGTAGGCATGGGCTGTCGCGGAGGTCCCACTGTCGTCGGGCGTGGTCGAGGGACCAGCCATTGCCTGGGCGTGGGAAGTCGATCCACTCGGGGTGTCCGAATTCGTTGCCCATGAAGTTGAGGTATCCGTGTCCGGCGGTGGCGAGGGTGATGAGTCTGGCGAGCTTGTGGAGGCAGCAGGCGCGTTCGGCGGCGAGGGACTGTGAGCCGAGGTCCATGGCGTCGTACATGGCCTTGTCGGCGAGGGTGAAGATGAAGGTCTTGCCGCCGACGAGTGACTGGTCGTGGCATTCGACGTAGCTGATGCTGTGTTCGTCGTCGCGTCGGTTGGTGAGTTCGTGCCAGAGGGTTCCGATGGGCCAGTGCTCGTCGGGGATGTCGGCGAGCTTGAACCAGCAGTCGGTGACGCCGAGCGCGAGCCGGAAGTCGAAGCCGCAGCCGCCCTGTCTGGGGGGGGCTCCCAGTCCTGGCATGCCGCTGACGTCCTCGGCGATGGTGGTGGCATGGGGGTGTCGGCGGTGGATGAGGGTGTTGGCGGCGGTGAGATAGGCGAGCGCGTCGTCGTCGACGTTGGGCGAGAAGTAGTCGTCGTAGCTGGTGAAGGTTCGGTTGAGGCCGTGGTCGAGGTAGAGCATGCTGGTGACGCCGTCGAAGCGGAAGCCGTCGACGCGGTATTCGTCGAGCCAGAAGCGGCAGTTGGAGAGGAGGAAGCGGCAGACCTGGGGCTTGGCGTAGTCGAAGCATCGGGAGTCCCAGGCGGGGTGGTGTCCGCGAGCGCCATGGTGGCAGTAGAGGAAGTCGGTGCCGTCCTGGAGGCCGATGCCCTCGGTGGGGTTCTTGACGGCGTGCGAGTGGACGAGGTCGATGATGACGCGCAGTCCGAGTCCGTGGGCGTCGTCGACGAGTCGCTTGAGGTCGTCGGGGGTTCCGAAGAGGTCGCAGACGGCGAAGAAGCTGGAGACGTGGTAGCCGAAGGAGCCGTAGAAGGGGTGCTCCATGATGGCCATGAGCTGGACGGTGTTGTAGCCGGCGGTGGCGATGCGGGGGAGGATGTCGCGCCGGAATTCGTCGAAGGAGGCGATTTTGGGTTCCTGTGAGGCCATGCCGACATGTGCCTCGTAGATGAGGGGTGCGGGTGGGGGGGCGGGGCGTGTGTGCCGCCAGCGGTAGGGGGTTGGCGGTTCCCAGACCTGTGCGAGGAAGCGGATGCCGTCGGGATCCTGTGGGCAGTCGCGTCGGATGACGCGGGTGGCGGCGGCAGGGAGTCGGTGTCCCTGTCCGCCTGGCCATTCGAGGTCGAGGCGGAAGGTGTCGCCGTGACGGAGCGCGTCCGGGGGGAGGATGAGCTGCCAGACGCCGCTGTCGCCGTCGCGTCGGAGCTGGCGTTCGGGGAGTCGCTGCTCGCCGTCGCGGTCGAGGACGAGCCAGGCCTGGGAGACGTTGGGAAGCCACTCGCGGAGGAGCCAGCGGCGGTCGGGGAGACGGTGGAGTCCGAAATGGAGATGCCAGTCGTCGGCGTGGGCACCCAGGTGGGTCAGCAGGGTCTGCGCCTTTCTGCGGCGCTGCTCCAGCGCCGATGCGAAGGGGAGCAGATAGGCGTCGTGCAGAAGCGGGGCGGGCTGGTTGCGGTTCATGGCGGTGCTGGGGGCTTGGGTGGGGTGGCTGACGGATGGCGGCAGGCCCGAACGGCAGGGGAAGGACATGCCGTTCGGGCCTGTGGGCGAGGGGGAGGAGGCTAGGCCGTCATTCCCACGCTGCCCAGTCGGTTGATAAGGTTATCAAGTATATCCTGCGCAAAACTGGCGTCTAACCTTCGCCAGTCGCTAGTCATGTAAACAAGCTGTATGCTATACAATTCTATGCTATCTCTAAACATATTTATCGCCTCTGTGATTGATCAGCTTATT
>CALZPA010000118.1 GCA_945827525.1 uncultured Lentisphaeria bacterium
GTGGCTCTAGAATCTCTAGTGGCTCTAGAATCTCTAGTGGCTCTAGAATCTCTAGTGGCTCTAGAATCTCTAGAGGCCCTAGGGGCCTTATTCCGCCGAGCGCAGCGGCGCGCCTTCCTGCCGGCCGCCCGAAAAAACATCTGTCGAATTTGCGGCTAGGCGGTTGAAGTGCTATGTTAACCACTTCACCGCCGTGTCACATTCTGTGTTCGGAGGAGGAAGCGCATTCAGCCTCACAGACAGCAGATTGTCCGTCCACATAGCAACAGTTAAGGAAAACTCATCATGGCTCAGAAACGCACCTATCAGCCCCACTCCCTCCCCCGCAAGCGCAAGCTGGGTTTCCGCGCCCGCATGGCCACCCGCAATGGCCGCAAGATCCTGGCCAACCGCCGCCGCATCGGCCGCAAGCGCCTTGCTCTCTGATGAGACCACGCCCAGCCGGATGGCGCCCGCCCAGCTCACTCGCACGAGGCCGCCATCCGGCTGCGCCCTGTCTTGTCCCCTCACTCAACAAGAGACCCAGCTAGCACGGCCACCTATCATGGATGACGCAGCGAACGACGCCGCACCCCAGCCACCTGGATCGGCCTTCGGGCGTGACGCCCGCCTCCGAAACCGCTGGCAACTGGACGTCATGCGGGAACGGGGCTCCAAGGCCGCTGGCCGACGCTTCGTACTCATTGTGCTCAAGTCGCCGCCTGACGGAACCCGTAGGGTGGCGTTTTTAATTTCACGCAAGTTCAGCCTCCTCGCCGTGGAGCGCAACCGCGCCCGGCGCCTCTTCCGCGAGGTCTTCCGTCGCTGGTACCCGAGCCTCCCCCCCGTCTGGCTGCTCTTCATCCCCAGGCAGCGGCTCAAGGACGCCAAGCTGGCGGATCTCCTCCAGGAGCTGCCGCACCTCGCCGAACGAGCCGGTCTGCCGCCCCCCGCGGACGACGGCGGCGGGGAGCCGTCCCCGTGCCTCCGCTGACCCAATGGCCCGTCCAGGCCGCCATCCTGCTCGTGCGGCTCTACCGGACCTGCCTCTCGCCCCTCAAGGGCGGGGGCTGCTGCCGCTTCACGCCGACCTGCTCCGCCTATGCCCTCGTCGCCCTGCAGCGCTTCGGACTCATCAGGGGCTCCTGGCTGACCCTGATCCGCCTCCTGAAATGCCAGCCATTCTACCGTGGCTGCCTCTATGACCCGGTTCCCGAAAAGAAGAGGAAAGAGAGTTGAAGAACCTTGACAAAACCAGCATCATCGGCATTATCACCTGCATCGGCATCATGATACTGCTGTTCATGCGGATGCAGCAGCGCAACTACGAGAACCAGCAGCGGCTCCAGCAGGAGGCCGAAGCCCTCGCACAGGCCGCGCCCTCCGCGCCGCTTGTCGTCTCCGCGGACCAGCCCGCCAGCCCCGCCAGCCCCGCGCCCGCCGCCGATGTCGCCAAGCCCGCGTCCCAGGCCGCCGAACAGGCTCCAGCCGACCCCGACCTCCCCGTCGCCAGCGCCGCCCGCGCCAAGTCCGCACGGCAGACCGTCACGCTCACCCGCAAGGGCGAGGCCGTCTTCACCATCGACCCCGCCGTCGGCGTCGTCGCCACCGAGATGCTCACCTACCGCCGCCAGCCCGTCAAGGGCGTCCCCGACGGCAATGTCGTCCTCGGACACTACGACTACCCCTTCCTCGCCCTCGGCAACGCCGCCGGACGACCCGCCTGGCGACCCCTCCAGGACAGCGACGTCACCGTCTCCGACACCGCCGTCGCCGCCACCCGGCTCAGCGCCGACGGACGCGTCGCCATGACCCAGACCTGGGCCCTCCCCGAGCAGGGCAGCTACGAGCTCCTCTACACCGTTTCCTTCCGCAATCTCTCCGACCACGACATCACCCTTGAGCCCATGATGCTCGACGTCGGCGCCCTCTCGCCCATGATGGCCGGCCCCGGCGAGCTCGGCTACGGCGGCGTCGCCTTCATGCAGCCGCCCGCCTCCGACAACCACTGCGACACCATCACCGGCGGACAGCTCGACGACAACGCCAAGGCGCTCGCCGTCATCGCCGACCCCAACGCCACGCCCAGGCAGCGCGAGGAGGCCCGCGAGAGCCTCAAGGGCGCCCGCGACATCGTCTGGGCCAGCGTCCACACCCGCTACTTCATGCAGGGCGTCCGCAGCAACGACGCCCGCCAGCTCTTCCCCTCCCTGGAGGCCAGCTCCTGCCCCAGCATGCCCGAGGTCGAGGAGAACGACCGCAACCGCCGCTTCCGCGCCCGCGTCGAGCTCCCCCAGCTCACCCTCCGCGCTCACAGCGACCAGACGCTCGAATTCACCGGCTTCGCCGGTCCCATGGACCTCAACATGCTGGCCGCCAAGGGCATCGGACTGGAGGGCATGCTCGGCGTCGACCGCTTCTTCTTCGGCTCCGCCGCCTGGATGGGCTCCCTCAGCAAGGCCTTCCTCAACGCCATGCTCTGGATGAGCCGCTTCATCCCCGGCCCCTGGGCCCTCGGCTTCGCCCTCATCCTCCTCACCGTCATCGTCAAGCTCGTCCTCTGGCCGCTCTCCATCAAGAGCTCACGCTCCATGAAGCGGATGCAGGAGATCCAGCCACAGCTCAAGGCCCTCCGCGAGAAGTACAAGTCCGACCCGCAGGAGATGTACCGCCGCCAGCAGCAGCTCTTCAAGGAGAACAACGTCTCCCAGCTGGGCGGATGCCTCCCCATGCTCATCCAGATCCCCATCTTCTTCGCCCTCTTCAACACCTTCCGCGGAACCATCGAGCTCCGGCAGGCCAGCTTCCTCTGGGCCTCCGACCTCTCCCTCCCCGACTCCATCTTCACCATCCCCATCCCCGCCTTCGGCGAGCTCGGCTTCAACCCCATGGCCCTCATCATGGTCGCCACCATGCTCTGGCAGCAGGCCATCACCCCCTCCGGAGACCCCAGCCAGAAGCGCATGATGATGTTCATGTCCATCGCCTTCACCTACTTCCTCTACACGCAGCCCTCCGGACTCACCCTCTACATGACCGTCAACCAACTGCTCTCCATGCTCCAGTTCTGGGTCATCCGACGCCTCGACGCCAAGGGCGGACAGACCCCCGTCAGCACCTCCACAAAGCCCTCACAGGCCTGAACGCCATCTAAGCCCATTTCCTCTCCATCCACGTCCAACACGCTGAGGAGCCAGCACATACAATGAACGAAAACCTGCTCGCGAACGCCAGGGACATCCTGACCGACATGCTCTCACGGCTCGGCACCACCGCCGACGTCACCATCATCACCGACGCCCCCGAACCCAAGCTCGACCTCAAGTCCGAGCAGGCCGGACGCCTCATCGGACGCAAGGGACAGAATCTCGAGTCCCTGGAGCTCGTCCTCAACCGCATCCTCCGCCGGCACCAGCTCGACGAGGAGAACACCCCCTGGGTCGTCATCGAGGTCGACGGCTACAGCGTCCCCCACAAGTCGCCCGAACGCCACGGACGGCTCCAGAAGGAGGAGGCCCAGCGCCTCGAGGCCATGGCCCTCGACATGGCCAAGGAGGTCAAGTACTGGGGCGAACCCAAGGTCATCGGCCCCTTCCGCCCCGCCGAACGCCGCATCATCCACCTCACCCTCCGCAATGACCCCGCCGTCGAGACCATCTCCGAGTCCGAGGCCGACGAGAACGGCTGCAAGCGCATCACCATCCGCATGATCCCCGCCGCCGCATCCGCCCCCGCACCCGCCACAGACGCCGAGTAAAAAGGGAACTCCGCCGCATTCCGCCGGGCGAAGCGAGGCGGCATCTTCTAAAAGCTCTGGAACCTCCAGAAGCTCTGGAACGACTAAACCGCCGCGCCAGCGGCGCCTGTCCCGACGGCGCACCCGCCGTCGGGCGAAGACACCAGCGAAGGGGCGCGGAAGCGCGGGCTCTCCCGCGCCCCACTACGGATGAAACGCTAAAATATTGGTGGGCAGACAGGGGTTCGCCCGTCTTTTTTTTTGTCCGCATACTTGATTTGGTGGGGTCATGGCGTATGGTATCACGTATGCTGCCGAAAAATTCTCTGGACTGGTAGGCTGCCGTCGTGTCCGTCGGCGGATTGCCGGGAATGTTGTGACCTTGAACCATGTGAACATCGGGGAGATTTGCTCATGAGAACACACCGTCTGTCGCTGCTGCTGCTCTGCTGTCTGCTGCTGGCTGCCCTGATGACGCCCGCCACCGCCATCGCCCAGAGGCGCCCACGCGCCGAAATCAACATCACCTCGCTCAAGGGCGAAAGCGTCCGCTCGCCCGACTTCAAGGCCTCCAAGGACTCCCCCAAGGACTTCTGGGGGCAGTTCGTCGTCAAATTCGACCTCAAGAGCGCCGGCAACAAGGACGGCTGGCTGGATCAGCTCGAGGTCGTCTGGAAGGTCCTCGCCACCGACCGCGAGGGCAAGGCGCGGCTCCTCTCCCTCGAGACCGTCTACGAGGACATCGAGGAGGGCACCGCCAGAAAGGCCTGCATCTACCTCAAGCCCAAATTCATGCGTCGCTTCATGGGCTCCGGCGGGCGCTTCTCGCCAGGCTCCTACTCCATCTACTGCGAAATGCGCATCGACGGACAGCGCGTCGCCTCCTACGACTCCACCATCGCCAAGCACAAGCCCTTCGGCAGATGGTACACCAAGGACAGCGACCGCGAGCGCGGACAGCGGTACCTCATCCCCAAGAACCGCTCACCCTTCGCCGTCATCGACTACGACTCCTATGAGTGCGAGAAGGCTGCCGAATAGACAGGCAGACCCACACCTCCAGCTAGCGAACGACACGACACGACACGACACACCACCAGGGCATTGGCATAATGGCGAAAGAAGACAAAGTACTGGCTATCGACATCGGAGCCACCAGCATCAAGCTGTGCGAGTTCGACATCGGACGCAATGGCTCCATCACGCTCGCGCAGTTCGCCTACCGCGAGTATGAGGAGGAGCTCTCCGAGGGAACGCGCATGAACGTCGTCGCCGGCCTCCTCCGGCAGATGCTCGCCGAGGGCGGCTTCCGCGCCAAGCGCGCCCTCGTCTCCCTCTCCGGTCAGTCCGCCCTCATGCGCTTCTCCCGCCTTGGCAACGGCAACTTCGACCGCAAGAACATCCGCAAGATGGCCGAATTCGAGGCCACCAACAACATCCCCTTCCCCGTCAACGAGGTCCTCTACGACTACCAGCTCATCGCCGCAGAGGGCATGGATCAGATCGACGTCCTCTCCGTCGTCATCAAGAACGAGGTCGCAGAGCAGTTCACCCAGGCCGTCATGACCGTCGGCTGCGACCCCATCCACGTCGACATCGCCCCCGTCGCCTGCTTCAACGCCGCACGCGCCAACGGCCTCGGGGACAACGAGTGCGTCATCATCCTCAACATCGGCGGCCGAAACACCTCCCTCCTCTTCGCCGAGGGCGAGCGCTTCTTCGCCCGCAACATCCCCACCGCCGGACACTCCATCACCCAGCAGATCGCCAAGGAATTCAGCATCGGACTCCCCGAGGCCGAGGAGCTCAAGCGACGCCACGGCTTCGTCGCCCTCGGCGGCGCCTACGCCGAGCCCGAGTCGGAGACCGCCGCCAACGTCTCCAAGATCATCCGCTCCGTCATGGCCCGGCTCCATGGCGAAATCGCCCGCTCCATCAGCATCTACCGCTCACAGCAGCACGGCAGCCAGCCCGTCAAGATGTACCTCACCGGCGGCAGCTCCATCCTCAACTACTGCGACGTCTTCTTCCAGGAGAAGCTCGGCATCCCCGTCGAGTACTTCAACCCCTTCCAGATCGTCGAGCTCGCGCCCAGCGTCGACAAGCAGCGCCTCGCCGAGGTCGCCCACATGTTCAGCGAGACCATCGGACTCGCCCTCCGCAGCGCCACCCAGTGCCCCATCGAGATCGACCTCGTCCCCGTCAAGATCCAGCGCCAGCAGCGCCTCACCGCCAAGAAGCCCTACTTCTTCGCCGCCGGCGCCGTCGTCATGATGACGCTCGGCATCATCCAGCTCGGCATCAGGCAGACCGCCGTCGTCTACGACGAGGCCTCCGCCAACCTCAACCGCTCCGGACAGTACGCCGAGAAGCTCAGGAGCGTCGACGCCCAGATCGCCGAGACCGCCAAGTACAAGTCCATGAACGACGAGCTCGAGGCCGAACTCATGAAGAAGTGCCTCCTCCCCGGCATCTACCATGAGATCGCGCTCCTCCGTCCCGACTACCTCACCATCACCTCCATCCGCCCCGTCTACACCGAGGAGGAACTCGACCTCACCATGACCGAGGAGGATCTCGCCGCCACCGCCGCCATGGGCGCCGACCCCAGCATGGGTGGCATGGGCATGGGCATGGGTATGGGCATGGCCTCTCCCTCCGGCATGCCCACCGACACCGCCGGCGGCATGGGCATGATGGCCGCTACCATCGAGGAGAAGTACTCCACCCTCGAGAAGACCATCTACGGCTTCGAGATCGTCGGCTTCAGCTTCAAGCCCAACACCAACCAGAAGCTCTCCTGGTCCCCCGAGCAGAACTACTGGACCGACTTCGCCGGCATCATCGAACTCCCCACCGCCGAGGGCGACGCCGACGCCAGCGCCACCGCCGAACCCGAGACCGACGCCGACGGCAACCCCATCGAGAGGCCCGCCCTCACCCCCAGGCAAATCGCCCAGAAGCAGTTCGCCAAGGCCGTCCAGGTCATGGCCACCACCACCACGCCGGACCAGGCCTTCATGGAGAACCTTCTCCAGTCGCCCCTCTTCGACGCCGCCTCCAACCCCAGGAAGAAATTCAAGAGCGAACTCATCTACGCCTATCCCCTCAAGGGCAACGAGGCACGACGCTACCAGATGAGCGGCTTCGCCATCAAGGTCAAGCTCGCCGAGCCCGCCCGCACCACCTACAACGAGTATGTCTCCACCGTGCGCAGCTCCGCCGCCGGCGGCATGGGCGCACCCGGAGGCATGATGCAGCGGTAGCCTCCCCCGACCGTCCCATACGCAGCCGTCACCCTCGCGCCGTCCTCCACTCCCTCCACCACCCATCCCAACGCGGTACCTATGGATTTCCTGAAAAAGAACTGGGGCCTCATCCTCTTCCTCATCGTCACCCTGGGCGTCGTCGTCTATCTGACCATGGCCATCCTCGCCGCCAAGAAACAGCTCGACGAGAGCCAGGCCAAGCAGCAGACCCACCTCAAGACCCTCGACGAGGTCCGCAAGGCCGGACGACGCATCGACGCCGAAAACCTCGAGAAGGCCACCCGCGAAGCCCACAAGGCCAAGCTCGAGTACGCCAAATTCCACGACAGCCTCGCCTCCAAGCAGCTCCTCCCAGGCGTCGACATGATGCTCGACCTCGACGACGACGCAGCCGTCGAGGCCGCACAGCCCAAGGACGAGCCCGAGCTCGACGAGGACGGCAACCCCATCCCCGCCAAGCCCAAGGTCGACCCCTACAAGGATCTCCCCTACCGCAAGCTCTACGACGCCTGGACTCAGGGCTCCCTCCTCGATGCCCGCAACCGCCTCCAGAACGCCATCATCGAGCTCAACAGCGTCACCTTCAAGAGCGAGGAGGACGACGCACAGGAGAACGCCGCCGCCCCGCGCACCCCCACTGAGGCCAAGAAGGCCGAGGCCAAGAAGGCTGAGGCCGAACGCAAGGCCGAGGAGGAGAAGGAGAAGGCCCGTGAGGCCGGCAAGACCATGTACGACGTCCAGAAGGAGAAGCGCCGCAAGATCGTCAAGGGACTCACCGTCCCCGAGTACTTCATGTTCGAGGAGTATGTCCTCAACCGCCCCAGCGGACTCAACTCCAAGAAGGAGCGCCGCAACGTCTTCCGCCAGTTCCTCCTCCTCAAGACCCTCTGCGCCTACCTCCAGAAGGCCGAGGTCTCCGAACTCGAGGCCATCGACTTCCCCTGCGGACTCGAGCTCATCGACGGCGACCGCTACACCGCCACCCCCGTCTCCATGACCATCAGCGGCAAGCCCGAGTGCGTTGAGGCCTTCCTCAATCTCCTCAACGCCGGCGAGGAGTACATCTTCTACCTCCGCGACATCGTCTCCATGAACGCCACCGTCCAGCTCAACGCCGACACCGCCCTCATGTTCAACGCCTCCCAGGAGCCCGGCAGCGCCAAGCTCGAGACCTTCCTCGCCAGCCAGGCCGCCGCCAAGGGCACCACCGGCGCCGGCGGCGCCTCCCCCGACGCCGCCGCCATGGGCGGCGGCAGAAGACGCCGCGGCGCCGACGGCCAGGGCGCCATGCGCCCGCAGATGCCCGCCAACCCCGCCCCCGGCATGATGGGACCCGCCATGGGCATGGGCCCCGACGGCATGGCCGCACAGCAGCAGGATCTCATCCCCAAGACCCGTAAGGCCTTCCGCATCTTCGCCGGAAAGGACGACCAGACGCAGGGCCAGCGCTCCGCCATGGACGCCAACGCCATGATGGCCACAGGACAGCAGGACGCCGGACAGACCGCCGAACTCGGCACTCGGGTCCAGGTCACCCTCAATTTCGAATTCGTCGAATTCAAGCCCCTGGCGGAGTAGACCAGGACTCAACGCCCGGCCAGCGTCGACCCGCCGCGCGGACGGACTGACTGACTTACCACACTCCCTACACGAAGAAACCGAGGTGCTCAGTGGATATCTTCTATAAGCATTACGAAAAGCTCATCCTGGTCGTCTGCCTGCTCGTCATGATGTTCGGCCTGTGGCGCATCTCCCTCGCCATCAACGAGGCCAAGGACGCCCGACAGAAGAGCGTCGCCCAGGGCAAGATCAACGAGACCGCCGGCGACATGGCCGCCGACTTCGACCCCAGGCAGTTCGTCAGCCGCGAGCAGTGGATACAGCGCATCAAGGAAGGCAAGACGCAGGAAGTCCTCTCCATCAACACCTCCGACCAGGACGACAACATCGCCCAGCTCTGGGACCGCCGATACTTCTCCAGCCTCACTCGCCATAGCCGCAAGCCCATCGAGGAGGCCGAGGCCAAATACCGCCTCGCCAAGAACGGTAAGACCGTCGCCTCCCTCCAGGACAGCATCGCCAGACTCCAGGACGCCATCGCCAAACGCATCCGAGACAACGGTGACAACGAGGACGATACCCGACTCGCAGAACTCCGACTCCAGCTCGAGGGCTTCCAGATCCTCCTCGCCAACACCGAGATGGACATCGAGGAGCTCAACAAGAGACTCAGCTACATCACCCGCTTCTGCACCGCCCAGGGCTCGCTCGTCGACCCCCAGGAGGTCATCTGCTGCCCCAACCGCGACTGCGGCGCACTCCTCCTCTCCAATCAGCCCAAATGCCCCTTCTGCGGCGCCGAAATGCCCGTCGTCAACCCCGCCGAAATGGACGGGCTCGACACCGACGGCGACGGACTCCCCGACGCCTTCGAAATCGAGCACGCCAGAAAGCGCGGCTTCCTCAGACCCGGCGCCACCGCCAACGCCAACCCCGACGCCCCGATGGGCATGGGCATGACCGGACAGCAGACCCAGGAGGGCGTCCTCAGCCCCACCAACCCCGCCGACGCCAACCAGGACTTCGACGGCGACTCCTTCACCAATCTCGAGGAATACCGCTTCGGAACCGACATCGACGACGAGACCTCCTTCCCCAACCCCGCCAACTTCGTCCGACTCGTCGACTTCGACCAGGACAAGGTCCCATTCAAATTCATGGGCATCAACGACGGCCGCGCTCCCAAGGAGCAGAAGGCCACCAAGTGGCGCGCCCGCTTCGCCTTCCTCCGCAAATTCCGCGGACGCGAATTCTGGGAGACCAATGAGGACCGCTGGGAACAGGTCCGCATCAACGGCAAATTCGAGGCCCCGGACGGCAAGACCTACATCGTCAACGACATCGATGTCGAGCCCGACGGCGAGAAGAGACCCTTCGTCAAGGTCACCGAATTCGTCGCCCCCGCCCGCGGACGCCGCAACGCCGCCCCCCAGCAGGACGCCAAGGCCGCCGAACCGCCCGCCTCCTACACCCTCTACGCAAACGTCGAGGCCTTCAAGGAACAGTGGTACGCACAGCTCGTCTACCTCGTCTCGCGCAGCTCCTCTATGCTCATCAACTGCTTCAACAACTACTACACCGTCCAGAACGGCGCCAGAATGCAGCGAGTCCAGACGCGCTTCCGCCTCGTCGAGGGCGAACGGCTCACCCTCACCGTCCCCATCACCAAGAAGCCACGCGACAACGCTGACAACCCGGCCAACGGAACGAGACGCACCTTGCAGCGCTTCGCCCGAGACAACGCCATGAACATGAACATGAACGGCAACCCCAACATGATGGCCCCCGAAGGCAACGGCATGATGTCCGGCGCCGTCGAGGTCGAACTCAAGACCTTCGACTTCATCGTCGCCAAATTCAACCGCGACGCCAAGACGCTCGAACTCGTCCCCGTCACCGACGACTCGGACAAGACCGCCGCCGACAAGCCCAAGGACAAGGACAAGGCCGACGCCGGCAAGCCCGACGAGGCCAAGCCCTTCGTCGTCACCCTCTTCAGCGAATACGAGAAGTTCACCCTCCCCGACGGTCGGAAATTCCCCCTCTTCTACGACGGCGGCGGAAACATGGGCATGGGCGGCGGAGAGGGCATGATGATGGGCGCCCCAGGTCCCGGCATGAACGCGCCCGGACGCCGTATGCCTTAAAATGCGCCAGACGTTTGAAATTTGGGGAAGTGTCTTTAGGTTATAGAGCAACTGATTACATAGTGTGAGTGAAATATGCCGCAGGCGGAGTCAAGCGCACCCCCTGCGGCACGCCTAGGGAGTTTCGAGTCTTATGGTAAAACAGAAAAAGGGTGGTACGGAGATGGCACGTTCTCTGAGACTGGCGTTGCTTGCATGTGCCATGGCGATGCCCGGTTCATTGGTCCTTCAGGCGCAGGACGCGCCGCTCCTCGACGACGGCGCACCAGGCGCCGCCGCCGCTAACGCCGGCGTCGCCCAGCGAATGGCCGAGCTCAACGAGGGCGCCCTCAAGGGCCTCACGTCCCTCAAGCAGGAGTTCATCACCGTCCTCGACATGACCGACAAGGGCGACTTCGACGCCGCCATGAAGCTCATGGAGGTCATCCAGGAACAGGTGACGCGCTTCCGCCAGACACCCGTCACCTC
>CALZPA010000119.1 GCA_945827525.1 uncultured Lentisphaeria bacterium
AGGCGGAAAGAAAGCCCCGGAGGGGCGACCCTTGATTAGCCGGGGGCGCAGCCTCCGGGCATGATACGAATGCTATATATATGATATTTAACGAATATTTAAAAAATCATATCTTCAGGCAAATATGTTTTTTTGCGTTTGTAATAGTTTGTAGGGGTGATATATTTATATCTGATAATTTAGAAATATCTGCAATCAGTCCAGGAGGTTTAGGCGGTGACGAGCGAGGTGCGGCAGGCAGGTCAAGTGCAGGGGGATGGGCGGCGTCTGACTGTGGGGCTGGGCTGGCAGGCGATGCCGGGCGGGAGTGTTGAGCCGGATGTGGATTTGAGTGCATGCCTGCTGTCGGAGGGCGGTCGGATACCGGGCGAGCAGTTCTTCGTGTTCTATAACAATCCGGAGTCGCCGGATGGGAGTTGTCGACTGTCGGAGGATGGTCGGACTGGTGCGTCGAAGGAAGGCGAGGATGTTGAGACGCTGAGCGTGGACGTGACGAGACTGGATGCTCGGGTGACGTCGCTGGTGCTGGCCGTCTCGATACACAATGCGGCGAGGCTGGGGCAGCATTTTGCGCAGGCTCGGCGCTCATATGTGCGTCTCAGTAACACGGACAGCGGCGAGGAGATCTGCCGGTTTGAGCTGAGCGAGGATTTTGCCGAGGAGACGGCCATTGAGTTTGGCCGTCTGGAGGTTCGGGACGGTGTCTGGCGCTTCGAGGCGACGGGGCTGCCCCATCCGCAGGGTCTCCGGAGCATCGTGGACAAGTACTGCTGAGCGACGTTGGTCGTCGACAGAGCAAGGAAGAAGACAAAGGACAAACGAGACATGGGAAGAAGACTGCCTGTTTATCTGTTGCTGGATGTGTCGGGGTCGATGATGGGTGAGCCGATTACGGCGGTTCAGAATGGTGTTCAGACGCTGGTGTCGGCGCTGAACGGTGATCCACAGGCGCTGGAGTCGGCGTATTTGAGCGTAATCACGTTCTCGAATTCGGCTCAGCAGGTGGTTCCGCTGACGGAGCTGAACCAGTTTATGCCGCCGCAGCTTCAGGCGTCGGGCATGACTTCGTTGGGCGAGGCGCTGGCTCTGGTGACGGACTGCGCGGAGCGTGAGGTGGTGAAGAACACTCCGGATGCGAAGGGCGACTGGAAGCCGCTGGTGTTTCTCATGACGGATGGCTGCGCGACGGACGACATCAACCGTGGTCTGCAGCGGTTCAAGACGCGGAAATGGGGGATTGTTGTGGCCTGTGCGGCAGGCAGCGGCGCGGACACCAACGAACTGTCGAAGATTACCGAGGCGGTAGTGAAGCTGGACACGGCGGACAGCGCCTCGATAGCGGCGTTCTTCAAGTGGGTTTCGGCGTCGGTCTCGACGAGTTCGAAGAGCATTGGTGCCCAGAACAAGCAGCCGAACAGCCTGGATCAGTTGCCGGATCCACCGGAGGAGATTCAGCTTATCTGACAATGGCGTCCGGCGCAGTTCAGCCGATGTCCCTCCATAGTGAGTCTCACGTGAGAGAACCATGAGCAGACGACTTCCGGTATATTTGCTGATAGATACTTCGGGCTCGATGAATGGGGAGCCGATAGCGGCGGTGAACCATGGTCTGCAGTCGCTGATCGCCACGCTGAGGCAGGAGCCGTTTGCGCTGGAGTCGGTGCACCTCAGCGTGCTGACCTTTGACCGTGAGGTGAGCGAGGTGATGCCGCTGACGCCGCTGGCGCGTGTGGAGGTTCCGCAACTGACGCCGCCGTCGTCGGGGCCGACGCTGCTGGGGAAGGCGCTGGCGGTGCTGATGGAGAAGCTGGACCGAAACCTCATCCGGAACTCTGCCACCGAGAAGGGCGACTGGAAGCCGCTGCTGTTCGTCATGACGGACGGCAAGCCCAGCGACACCGCCCTATACCGTGAAATGTCGGAGCGGCTCAAGTCATACAGGCTGGGCGCGATGGTGGTGTGCGTTGCCGGGCAGGAGGCACGGATGGAGCAGCTACGGCTGCTGACCAACGACATCTATCCGTTGGCGACGATGGACGGCGGCTCGTTCACGCAGTTCTTCCAGTGGGTGAGCCGCTCCATTGCGCAGGGCATTGAGTCCGGCGCCAGCATTCAGGACAGCCTGCCGCCGCCGCCGCAGGAGATGAATCTCGTGCTCTGACCCGCAACCAGAAATCAGGAGTGCCATAGATGCAGATGTGTGATGACCCGTCCAGTTCCAGGACGCAGGCCAGGGGGCCGGAGCCGCAGTTGAATCCGCCGCCGCCCATACCATCAGAGCTTGATAAGGATCTGAGGCAGTGTGAGGCGGCGCGTTTCCAGGGGGCGGAAGCGCCGACTGGGCTTTCATCAGCCGCAACTCCCACGGTGGAGTCGTCGACGGCGTCACCGTCCCAGCCCAAGCAGGAAGTGACGGATGCGGCGCCGTCGGCGTCACCGTCCCAGCCGGAGTCGGAAGTGACGGTGGCGGAGCCGACGTCGACGACCGTGGAGGCGAAGCCGTCGTCGCCTACGGCCGCGGAGCTGGAGGCGGAGGAGCAGGCGTTCCTGAAGGCGTTTGCGTCGCTGCCGGCGAAGCGGGTGATGAGCGACGAGGAGAAGAAGGTTCGTCTGCCGCTGAAGGAGCTGCCGGAGTTCCTGCGCTCCTCCCCGCATCTTGAGGTGCGGAGGCTTGAGGTGAGCGATTCGGCGCTGGAGGTGCGTTTTGACCGCGGCGAGCTGGCGCTGGAGGGATTTGCGCGGACGGATGCGGGGCGGCCGAAGGAGGCCCGTGACGTGACGCTGACGTGCGTCTACCAGGTTCAAGGCGAGTCTGGGGAGCGTCGGACGGCGGCGGTGACGGTGCTGAGCATCACGCCGAATCCGCGTAATCTGTGGCAGAACAAGCCGACGGACAAGGCCGCGGAGTACTGGACTCCGGACGAGGAGAGCGTGTGTGTGGGGGCAGATGGTCGGACGATCATCGCGGCCAGCAAGCGCGGGCGTTCGCACGCGCATGTGGGCAGTTTCCGCGACGACAGCTTCAAGGTGGACTATCTGTCCGAGACGGGCTGGCATGTCGTGGCCGTGTCGGACGGCGCGGGGTCGGCCGAGTTCTCTCGCGCGGGTTCGCGCATCATCTGCTCGACGTTCTGCGAACTGGTGCGCAAGACGCTGACGGACACGGAGGCGAAGGTGCGGGAGCAGGGTGCGCCGGATACGGCGGACGCCTGGGAGCCGCGTCTGCGGAAGCTGGTCCCGTGGGCGGCGCAGAAGGGCGCGCTGGCGATTTCGGCGGAGGCGCAGGCGAAGGGGCGTCCCATCAAGACGTATGCGGCGACGTTCCTGGGCTTTGTGATGAAGCGCTTTGGGGAGGAGTGGCTGGTGGTGTCCATCGGGATTGGCGATGGCATCATCGGGATGTTCCGCTGCGCCGAGGAGGGCAAGGACGAGCTGGTGCTGCTGTCGGAGCCGGATGGCGGCGAGTATGTGGGTCAGACGCGGTTTGTGACGATGGCGGAGGTCTGGGAGGCGAAGAGCCTGGAGCGTCGGGTGAAGTCGGCCCGTGCGCGCGACTTCCGGTTCATCATGTCGATGACGGATGGCGTGAGCGACCCGAGGTTCGAGACGGACAGCAATCTGGGGACACGGGAGCGTTGGGACGAACTGTGGCGCGAGCTGGAGTGCCGGCTGCCGCTGAAGGAGCGTTCGGAGGAGACGTCGCGCGCGCTGTTGGGCTGGCTGGACTTCTGGTCGGTCGGCAACCATGATGACCGAACGATTGCGATCGTCTATTGAGCAAAGCGGCAGGTGTGTGAGAGATAGGCCATGACAGCAGACAAAGTGGTGAAGGTGACGGCACGGGACGGTAGTCCGGTCGAGTTTGTGGTGAAGTCGGATCCGCCGAGCGGCGCGATGAAGGTGGTGTACTTCTCGCCGCAGCGCGATTATGTGGTGGGTTTCTTCAAGAAGCCGCAGGACGCGCGGGCGATGGAGCGTCTGGAGAGCATCACGGGGCGTTACCGCCAGGACATCTTCGGCCAGGCGGGCGGCGACTACTGGCGGAGCCTCTTCTGCTGGCCGGAGCGGATTGTGGACTGGGAGGGCAAGACGGGGATTGTGGTGCCGACGTATGCGCAGCACTTCTTCTTCCAGTATGACAGCCGTCTGAAGGGCAAGGAGAAGGAGGGCAAGTGGTTCGCCTCGGCCAAGCTCATCAAGAACCTGGATCAGGAGGAGCGCGGCGATTTCCTGAGCTATCTGCGCATCAGTCTGAAGCTGGCGCGGGCCGTGCGGCGAATGCACGCGGCGGGACTGGCCCACTCCGACCTCTCCTACAAGAATGTGCTGATTGACCCGCATGGCGCCAATGCCTGCCTGATTGACATCGACGGCCTGGTCGTCCCCGGCAAGTTCCCGCCGGATGTGCTGGGCACACCGGACTTCATCGCGCCCGAGGTGCTGTGCGACAAGCAGTTGCCGAGCCAGGGCACGGACAAGCACGCGCTGGCCGTCCTCATCTACATGTATCTGCTCCACCGCCATCCGCTGCGGGGCGGGCGGTTCTTCCCTGACGCGGACGATCCCGACGAGGAGGAGACGCTCCTCATGGGCTCGCAGCCGCTCTACATCGAGCATCCGCAGGATCACTCCAACCGCAACATGAAGCGCGAGTATGGCGATGACCTCCAGAAGTGCATGCCCTGGGTCGACCTGGACAGCTTCTCGGCGGAGCGCATCGTCGGCCCGTTCCTGTCCGAGCTGTTCCTGCGCGCGTTCACGGAGGGGCTGAAGAACCCGATGAGGCGTCCGCTGGCGGACGAGTGGGAGCGCGCGATTGTGAAGACGACGGATCGTCTGCAGCGCTGCTCCAACCCGAAGTGTCCGGGCAAGTGGTATGTGTACGATAATTCGACCCATCCGCGCTGTCCCTTCTGCGGCACGGAGTACAGGGGGCTGCTGCCCAAGCTGGAGTTCTACTCGTGCATGCCGGGGAAGACGAGCTTCAAGCCGGAGAACTATCAGTTGATGGTGTTCGACGGGCAGTCGCTGATGCGGTGGCATGTGACGCGGCGGGTGTTCCCGAATGAGCGCCTGTCGGCGGAGGACTCGAAGCGTCAGGGGTATTTCAGGTTCCATCAGGGCCATTGGCTGCTGGTGAACGAGCGGATGTCAAGCCTATATGAGGTCATGTCCGACGGCTCCAAGGTGCTGAAGAAGCCTGGCGAGTATGTGGTGCTGAACGAAGGAACGCGCATTCTCCTGTCGACGGAGGAGGGCGGGAGGCTGGTGTTCGTGCAGTTGGCGGGAAAATAGCAGGAGAGACGCGATGAGACGCTTGCCGATATTTCTGGTGCTGGATGTGTCCGAGTCGATGGCGGGAGCCTCGCTGGACGAGCTGAACAGGGGCGTGGCGATGCTGCAGCAGGCGCTGCTGTCGGACCCGATGGCGATGGAGACGGTCTATCTGTCCGTCATCGCCTTTGCGGGCAAGGCCAAGGTGGTGACGCCGCTGACGTACATTCTGGACTTCCAGCCGCCACGGCTGTCGATTGGCGCCGGCACAAGCCTGACGGCAGCGCTCGACTGTCTCATGCACGAGATAGACACGCAGGTGAAGCGGAACACGCCGGAGTCGAAGGGCGACTGGCGCCCTCTGGTGTTCATCCTGACGGACGGTGCGCCGAATGACCGTTACCAGGCGGCGGTGAAACGCTGGAAGGACCGTTTCCCCAAGGTCGCGGTTCAGGGCGTCCTGATGGGCGAGCATTCCGACGCGACTGCGCTGAGCCAGCTGACCAGCAGCGTGACCGTCTTCAAGGAGGCCAGTCCCGAGGCGTTCCGGGCGTTCTTCAAGTGGGTGTCCAGCTCCGTGCAGATGTCCAGCGCGAGAGTCGGCGCCGAGGGACGCCAGACGGGCGCCGAGGAGCTGGAGCGTCTGCGCGACAACCTGGACGCCGACCTCCTCGCCACGGAGATGCCCACCGTCAACCGCGTCGACTACCTGGTGCTGCCCGTCCGCTGCCAGAACACGGGAAGACCCTACATCGTCCGCTTCTGCAAGCGGAAAAGGACGTATGAGTACGACGGCATCTTCATGGTGGACGAGGGCTATTTCGAGCTGAGCGCCGAGGGTGGCTCCGACAAGAGCGTCAGCGTCGAGGAGGTCGCCTGTGACCTGGACGACTGCCCCTACTGCGGCAATCCCATGCTGGGGCATTGCCGTTGCGGCAAGTGGCTTTGCCTCAATCCTGAGCACATGGACTATGTGAAGTGTCCCTGGTGCGGCGAGTATGGCGACTATGGCGGCAACGTCGACTCGCTCAATGGCGGTCTGGGGTGAGATCACGGCATGGGCTTCCGCTTTCAGAAACGCTTTCGGCTGCTTCCGGGCGTGACGCTGAATCTGAGCAAGTCGGGTCCCTCGCTGTCCGTGGGGACGCGCGGGGCGCGGGTCACGTTCGGGCAGAAGGGGATTCGCCGGACGTTTGGGCTGCCAGGCACAGGACTGAGCTACTCGACCTACGACTCCTATGGGGGAAAACGGAATGGCGGGCGGCAAGCCGCACCTGCCGCCGCGCCCATGCCGGAGCCGGAGGTGAACCGAGTGTGTCCGGGACTGCTGACGCGGCTGTTTCGCGACGAGGGGGAGAAGGCCTTTCTGGAGGGCATACGGCTGTTTCTGGACGGCGATGCGCCGGGGGCGCTGTCGGCGCTGTCGCGATCGCCGCTGGCGGACGCGGCGTTTGCGGCTGCGGGCATCCTTCAGGAGTCGGGTGAGCATGGGAAGGCGCTGAACTGGCTGGGGCAGGCGGAGTCGCGTGTGGGGGAACTGGGGCGTTTGTTTGGCAAGTATGCGATTGAGCTGGGGCTGATGTTGCCGGTGACGCAGTTGGTGTGGGTGGAGCTGGAGGCGACGCCGCTTCACCTGACGTTGCTGAAATCGCATCTGCTGTGCGAGACGGGGCAGTCGGGTGCGGCCTGCTCGTTGCTGCTGGAGTGTCATCCCCGCGAGCCGTCGGAGTTGCTGACGCGCCTGGCGCTGGCGGGGCTGGTGCTGGGGAACGCCTCGGCGGGTGACGCCTGGCTGAGGACGCTCGTGAACCTGACGGACGGAGTGGAGAACGAGACGTGGCAGCACACGGCGTTGCTGTACTATCGTGCGCTGGCGCTGGCGCGGCTGTCGTTGCACGACGCGGCGCAGACGGTGCTGGCGGGGCTGGTGCGTCGGAAGTCGGAGCGTCCGGCGGAGCTGCTGCTGGCGGTGCGCTACGCGCAGGCGGACATCTATGAGCAGCAGGGGAAGACACGCCAGGCGCGTGCCATCTGGGAGAAGATCTTCGCGGAGAACGCGTCGGACGAGCGTGCTCGCCGAAAGCTGGGGGTGTCATGAGCGGCGCACGGCTGATTATCCACCGTCAGGGGCGTGCCTTTGGGCCGTACAGCGAGGCGCAGTTGCTCTACTATCTGAGCCGCAACCAGGTTGTGCCGAATGACATCGCATACATTGAGGGCGAGGCGGGCGAGCACACAGTCCAGGAGGCGATGCGCCTTTGTGGCTGGTCGATGCCGCAGGCCGCGAGCCCGCTGGCGGGCATGAGCCGCATCGGTCTGGGGTTCATCCTGCCTTGGCGTGAGATTGGGGGGATGCGCTGGACGGGCGAACGGCGGTTCCTGTATCTGTCGGCCATCGGTCTGCTGCCGCTGACGTTCCCGCTGTTGCCGGAGCCGTCGCTGGTGTATGTGGCCATAGGGCTGTACGTCTCGTTGCTGTGGGGGCTGTTCTTCCATGTCATCTTTCGGACGGAGCAGGTTCAGTTGGGGCGGTGCGTGCAGTGCTACCTGGGGACGGCGGTCCTTTCGGTGTCGGCGCTTCTGTGCATTCACAGTCTGGGGCTGATGAACTGGGCGATGGCGTTGGCCGGCAGTGCCCTGTGGCCCATCCGGTTCGTGGGTATGCTGCTGGTGGCGGGGCTACCGGAGGAGCTGGCCAAGATGGCGGTCATCCTCTGGCTGTCACGGCGACATCGCGGTGTGCTGTCGCCGCGGACGCTGGTGCTGTACGGACTGTTCTCGGGACTGGGCTTCGGCATCGTCGAGGGCGTCCTCTATCAGCAGGGAGTCAACCGTATGCTCGACATCGACGAGGCGTATTTCTACAACGTGCTGCGCCTGACGGCCCTGCCGTTTCTGCACGCGACCTGGTGTGGCATCGCCTCCTACTTCATCGCATTCGCGGCGCTGTTCCCGAGCTATCGGCATGGCCTGTGGCTGCTGGCGCTGCTGGTGCCGGCGACGCTGCACGCGCTGTACAACTCCCTGGGCGGGCTGGGCATCGTGCCGGCGTTCCTCAGTGTGCTGCTCTTCACCATCTATTTGGCGGGCAGTCAGAGTCTGGTGGAGAGGCTGAAATAGGTGAGTGCCATGCGCTGCCACAACATCTCATACAAGATACACGGCGAGGATCTGCAGTTCGTCTCGGTCGGACTGACGCAGGGACAGACGGTCATCGCCGAGGCCGGCTCCGTCATGTTCATGAGCGACAGCGTGCGTATGGAGACGCGGCTGACGGACGGCTCGGATCCCAATGTGGGCTTCTGGGGCAGCCTGTGGAGCGCGGGCAAGCGCGCCCTGTCCGGTGAGTCGCTGTTTCTGACGCATTTCTCGGGGATGTCGGCGGTGGCGGGGCAGGTGGCGTTTGCGGGGCCATATCCGGGGAAGATTGTGCCATTGCGGCTGTCGGCCTACGGCAGTCCGATACTGTGTCAGCGCGGTGCGTTTCTGGCTGCGGCGTTCGGCACGGGCATCGAGCTGGCCTTCACGCGGAGTCTGGGCACGGGACTGCTGGGTGGCGAGGGCTTCGTCCTGCAGCGGCTGGTCGGGGACGGCATGGCGTTCGTCCATGCCTGCGGCAAGATTGTCGAGATTAGCCTGCGGCAGCAGAGTCTCCGCGTCAGTCCCGGCTGCATCGTGGCCTTCGAGGAGTCGATAGGCTACGGCATCGAGACGGTCGACAGCTTCAGCAACATGTTCGGCGCGAAGTCGATCTTCTGGGCGAAGCTGACGGGGACGGGACATGTGTGGCTGCAGTCGTTGCCGTTCAACGTCCTGGCCAACCGCATCTGCGAGGAGGGAAAGCGCCAGGGGCTGTTCGGCAACCCGCGCGAGGCCGCCACACCATCCATCAGGCTGTTCGAGTGAGACGAACTGGACAATCTCAGGAAACGAGAAAATTTCGCGTTTCCTGTTGATGTTTTGGGGTGCTGGTGGTAGACTAATGCGGTGGGGAGAGTGGGAAATGTGTCTGTGTCTGGCAGCGATGCAAAAGGATGCCAGCCCTGATGGGGCTTACCGTCGGGGAAACTACTGTCGTCTTAGTCAGCTGACAATCTTGTCGATTGCTGCACCATATAGGGTGTACTGAAAGGCTTGTACGTAAACCAGGTTTGATGAAAATGAGACTGACCAACTGAACTAATGAAATGAATGTTGTAAGTGAGAATATGCTTTGTTGTGGTTGGAATAGCTGATACTATGGTGAATCGTACAGAAGATTTTTTTAGAATATGCTCTTCTTTTTCAGAGGAGAGTCGTTATAGGGATAAATGCAATCTTCTCCTTGCGGGTGATTCTTTGAAGCTATTAAGGCGATTCCCTTCTCATAGCATTTCTTTGATAGTTACGGATCCTCCCTATCATACGACACAGAAGAGTAATATTCTTGGCGATACCCAATTTAAGGACGATCATGAATATCTGGCTTGGCTTGAAGCGTATATTCATGAATGGAAGCGTGTTTTGAGACCGAATGGTTCGCTTTATTGTTTTTGTTCTCCTGCAATGTCGGCTAGAATAGAAGTTTTGTTGATGAAGGAGTTTAATATTTTGTCTAATATTATTTGGACAAAACCTAATGATCCAGGTTTCGATGGATGGAAACAAAAAATGAAGAAGGAGGCACTTCGCCAGTGGTATCCGCATTCTGAGCGAATTATATTTGCAGAGCCTTCATATCCAGGTAACTTATTCAATTCATATTTTGGTGGGCTACTTACTCAATGGCGCCGCCAGGCTGGTATGTCGATGAAGGACTTAGCAGAGAGAATTGGCGCATACGGTAGAGTCAATCATGGAGGGAGCATCGCTAATTGGGAGGCGGGAAGAAATATACCGAGTGTTGAACAGTATCAGCGGCTTGTTGTGGCACTTGAAGAAACAGGGAAGTGTTCTGATCTTCCTGATTATTGTGATGTCATTCGTGCTTTTAAGACAACAAAGGATGCGGAGTTTACTGATATTTGGACGTTCCCCAATATCAGGCCTTATAGAGGAAAACATCCAGCCGAGAAGCCGATAGCGTTACTAGAACAGATTGTGATGGCGTCATCCTATTTGGGGGATATTGTTCTTGATTGCTTTTCAGGTTCTGGCTCAAGTGCCATCGCATCTCTAAAATGCGGACGTCGGGCCGTGTCGATAGAATTGGATGAGAAGTGGCTCGGTCAATCAAAACGGATATTTGAAAATTTAGCTTCTTCATCATATAAAAAATTCCCAGATAACTATCAGAGGGTTGAGATGCTTAGGCAAATCCAGAGCGAACAACAAGAACAGTTGGTTATGCAACTTTAGCCAGAGAACGTTATTCATGGTCAGAGTGTGACCTGAGTCGCCAGGGAATTCAGCCTGAGGTCGAGGCGCTGTCGGGACAGAAGCTACGGTGTGGTATCGGGGGCTTTTCAACTATGCTCGATCATGGTTTGGTATTTATGATAGTATTTCTTGAGTCTTATACATTTGTCACGATATCTGTTAACAGAGGTTGAATATGAACGACAAGACTCTTCCAAAACTACCACATAATCTTCAGATTAAGCTTTATAAGACAGGACAGACGCGGGGTGCAGATGATGATGTAATATATCAAAATAGAGTTAGAAGAAACAGTACTGTTCTTATTCCATATTCTGAATGGAAGCATAAGCATGCTGTATTGTCAGAAATGGATTTCGAGAATGGATACATTGTTTTGCTTCCACCAAATCTTCCAGAGTTGAAATTACAGGAATGTGCTGAT
>CALZPA010000120.1 GCA_945827525.1 uncultured Lentisphaeria bacterium
CCCCTGATTAGCCGGGGGTGAAGCGCCGCGACAGCGGCGCGAACCCCCGGAATGGCCGCCAGCGGCGCGAATCCCCGGAATGGCCGTCGCCCGCGTCCGGAGGCCGACCATTCCGGGGTGCATCAGGTTCAGTTGGGGCAGTTGATCTGGAGGCTCTCGATGCCGAGCTGCTGGGGCGAGGCGCCCTGGAGGGTCAGGGTGTGGCGCTGTCTGGGGCTGGAGCCCTGGATGAGGAGCGTGCGGGCGCCGGCGGGCGCGGGCGCGTAGCGGTCCGTGAAGGTGGGGTAGCTCTTCCAGGTGACGGTGAAGTCCTTGGGCAGATAGGCCGGCGGGGTGTTCTCGTTCTTCTCCTGGTTGCGGCGGGTGATGTTCTGGTTGCGGTAGAGGATAGGCCAGGCGACGTGCCAGTCGCGCGCCTCGATGGCGACGCGCCCCGACTTGGAGACGAAGGCCTCGGTGCTCCAGCCCTCGCCGTCCTCGCCGGTGACGCTGCCGATGACCTTGAAGTGGAGCTTCTTGCCGTCGGGGGTGGAGTCGGGGAGGCAGACGAGCTTCCAGTCCTCGGCGACGGGCGTCTCGCGGAAGCTGACGCACTTGATGGCGGGCATCCAGATGTAGGGGCCGGTCGAGGTGCGCGTCAGCGCCCACAGCTCCTTCTGGCCGGCGAGGGGCTTGCCGTCCAGCAGCACGGTCGCTTGTGCGTTGGCCTGTCCCTGACCATTCGAGATGGCGACGACCCGCGTGCCCTCGAACGTGAGCTCATGCGAGCCGTCGGGCTGGGCCACGAACGCGCTGGCGGGGACGGTGCGGATGGCGCCGCTGGCGGCGTCGCCGTCGCCGAGCTCGGGACGGCGGAGGAGCTCCTCGCCGATGAACGCGGCGTAGCGGCGGCAGCCCTCGGGGTTGAGGTGGATGCCGTCGGTGAGGTAGTCGCCGGCGGGCTTGCCCTCGGCATTGAGCATGTCGCACCACTTCTTGTTGAGGTCAATGTACATGCAGTGGTAGCGCTTGGCGATGTCCTGGATGCCGAGGGAGCGGTCGTCGCGCTTGGCGGCCATGGCCTTCGGATCCTGGTTGCGGCTGAGGTGGCTCGACCACAGGATGATTTCGGCAGCCGTCGTCTCACGCGTCTTGCGGACAATCCCCTCATACTGCTTCAGCGACCCATAGACGTGGAAGAACAGCAGGTCGGGGTTCCAGGAGTAGAGGTCATGCTCCGCCGTCCGGATGAGAGCCTCCGACGTGAAGCCGCCTATCGCCCGCTTGCAGAACTCGAACCGAACCGTCGGATACGTCTCCTTCAGTTGCTTCTCAATCGTCTGCGTCCAGTTCTGCGCCACAATCGACTGACCGTAGAAGAACACCCGCAGCGTCGCCGGACGCTCCGCCGTCGACTCCGCCATCGCCTTCATCGAACGCTGAATGTAGCGCGCCGTCGGGTTGTCCACGCCAGCCGCCAGGGCGCCGCAGATACCCAGCATCATCATGTAGCCAGCCAGTTTCCTCATCCTTGCTTCTCCCTTGTGAAAGTGTGCTTCCGTGTGTGACTCATTCAGGGGGCCGGACGGCCCATTGGCCGCCACCGCGTTACAATAGACCCGCCTCCCACACCCGTCAATGACCTTTTTCCACCAAAAAAAACATCGCCTCGCGACAAAAAATCGATTCTCTCACGAATATAGTAAATGTAAGACGCAATCATCCCACAAGCACCCATCCATCCCCATACGGAGACGACACGCTATGGACGAGCATCTGCTGGCCCTGTTCAAGGCCCTTCTCGACGACCCCGACATTCAGGCGAAGCTGCAGCACATCGTGAGCACGGCCCAGCAGACCGCTGCGCCCGCCCCGACCTTGCCGAAGCCGCAGGAGGAGGAGACGGAGAAGGAAGCGAAGGAGCCAGAGAAAAGGACCTGGTGGGGTGGCGACGCGGAGAAGAGCCAGCTGAAGCGTCGCGTCTCCGAACTCGAGGCGCAGGCGCGTCAGGCTCAGCGCGACCTGTCCGACGCCAACCGCCGTGCCGACGACTTCGAGGCGCAGGCGCGTCAGGCTCAGCGCGACCTGTCCGAGGCCAAGCGCCAGGCGCAGGACACCGTCGCCAGCTATCGTCGTCAGCTTGCGGAGGCCAACACGCAACTGCAGACGGTGCGGCACCAGTGCGAGGAGACGCTGCGGCTGAAGGAGAACGAGATGCTGGGCACCATCCAGTCGGTGCAGGACGAGCGCGACAGCGCCCGCAGCGCTCAGTCGGCCGCCGAGCGTGAGCTGAAGGCCATGCGCGACGAGTGGAGCGGACGCCAGCGCGTCTACGACTGCTATCTGGGGCTTTCTCCGCAGTTCCGGAACTCGCTGGAGGGTGTCTTTCACGGACGAGACCTCTGGACATTCCTGGTCAACGGCGTCCAGCGTGACAACCTGGTGCGCTTCCTGGAGGTCTGCAACGCCGCCATCATGAGCGGGCGTGAGAATGATGTGGCGGCGATGAACGAGCTTTTCGACTACTTCTTCGACACCATCAACGACGCGCTGTCGGCCAGCCCCATCTTCGGTCGCCAGGAGGTTCGCGTCGGCGACCGCTTCGACCCGCTCCAGCACGCCGCCGCGCCCGGCAGCCGCAGCAGCGGACACATCACCCGCATCCTGCTGCCCGGACTCGTGTTTGTGGCCTCCGGCAAGCTCAAGCAGCCGGCCGTTGTCCAGGTCGGCCCCTGAGCCGCGACGCACACGTATCCCGCACCTTCCGTCAGGCAATACCATAACTGTACTTCCATGTCAAAACGACAGCATAAGCATACGAGCACCATGGCACAGCAAGAGTCCCAGAACATCACCCTGCCCATGTCGGGCACCGGCAAGACCGACTTCTCCCTCATCAAGTCCGATACGACCGTCCTCCATTCCCTGGAATGCCCCGTGAACGAGGATTTCCGCCGTTCCCTGCATGACCATTTTGTGAAGAGGATGGGCGAGGATGGCGCGCGCCGCTGCGAGGCCATCCGCGGACTGCTGGACGCGATCGGCCGGATGCTCGAGTCCAACGACGGCTGGCTGCCGCTGGCCGACGGCACCTTCTACTGCGCCAAGCTCGACGCTGTGCTGCCCGCGCCCTCGGACGTCACGTTCCGCAACTGTTATGTCCAGTTGGGCTCCCTGACACCCGCCAACGGTACGCCCCAGTCCTGGGACTGGCAGTCCGCCGACAGCTCCTCCGACGCCTTCCTCAAGGGCCACGAGAAGCGCCCCTACTCGTATTTCCCGAAGACGATGACCGTCGGCAGCCAGAAGCTGCCCGCGCAGGTGCCCAGCTACGGCGAGCTGGACGAGCTTCTGTCCGGCGACGCCGTGCTGCTGCCCTATCCGGAGGCCACCTATGAGCGCAGCTACATCGCCAAGCTCAAGCCCGGCACCACGCTCGGCGACACCCCCGAGGCCAAGCTCCGCTATGCCGGCGTCACCGCCGACGGCAAGGTCTGCGGCAACTTCTACATCAACGGCGGCAAGCTGGACACCGCCTGCCCCTTCGCCTCGGGCCCCTGCTCCGGCCCCATCACCGACTGGCAGGGAACCAAGACCTGCGTCCGAGACCGCTTCCTCGCCGTCATCCCCATCGCCCGACTCCATGACACCGAGACCTACCGCCAGCTCGCACCGTCTCAAATCCTCCACCGCTGGCTCCAGTACGGACTCACCCCCGCCAGCCTCAGCGACATGCCCGAGGACAGCGTCTACGAGGTCCTCGACGAAGCCCAGCTCAAGGACTGGAAGCAGCTCGCCGCCAGCTACGCCGCCGAACCCAAGCTCTTCAAGCTCAACTCCAGCACCCTCTTCGACGCCGACGCCTACGTCAGACGCTACGAGGCCGGCGAGTCGCTCTTCAACGAGCCCACCCTCGACGACGCCATCCAGAGCGTCATCGACCGCCAGAACACCGGCGACGACGGCGCACTCTTCGCCTTCGCCACCCGACAGCTCCTCGACGCCGACGGCATCCGCGCCAACATCAACCCCGCCTTCCCCCCCACCAAGCTCACCAACCCCACCGAGGGACTCTGGGATCTCTGGGCCGACAACCTCCCCCAGGAGAGCAGCGAAAAGTCCGTCCGCATCCGCACCGAGGTCTACGCCCGCAACCCCAAGGCGGACGTCCAGCGCAACGGCGTCATCGGCATCGACTTCGGCACCAAGAACACCACCGTCGTCCGCAAAATCCAGCGACAGCAGGAAATGCCCCTGCGCATCGGCGTCACCGACTACACCAAGGAGCCCACCAGCACCAGCGAGTACGAGAACCCCACTGTCATGCAGTTTATCAGCCTCGACGATTTCCGCAACGCTTACGACGCCTGGCCCGGACGCCCCCACACCAAATGGGAGCACCTCACCATCTCCCACACCGCCGCCGGTGTCTTGAAGAACTGCCGCCAGAGCCAGCTCTTCTCCACCTTCCTCACCGAACTCAAGCAGTGGGCCGGCGACGTCGGCAAGCGCACCCTCCGCTTCCGTGACCAGAGCGGCCACACCTTCGAGCTCCCGCCCTACATCGAGCTCGAGGAGGACGACTTCGACCCCATCGAGGTCTATGCCTACTACCTCGGACTCACCATCAACAACCAGCGCAACGGCATCTTCCTCTGCTACGAGCTCTCCTATCCCGTCACCTACGACAAGGAGGCACGCGACCGCCTCCAGGCCAGCTTCGAGCGCGGACTCAAAAAGTCACTCCCCAAGTCCATCCTCGACGACGACGAGCTCATGAAGGGCTTCCGCGTCAACCTCGCCGCCAGCGAACCCGCCGCCTACGCCATCTGCGCCCTCCGCGAATTCGGCTTCCGTCCCCAGGGCGACCAGACCGTCTACTACGGCGTCTTCGACTTCGGCGGCGGCACCACCGACTTCGACTACGGCATCTACCGCCACGCCGACGAAGACCAGGACGGCGACGACGTCGACTACATCCTCACGCATTTCCGACCTTCCGGAGACCGCTACCTCGGAGGCGAGAACCTCCTCCAGCTCATGGCCTTCAGGGTCTTCCGCGACAACCTCAAGGCGTTCCGCGACAACAATATCCCCATCGCCCTCCCCAACGACAGCGAGAACACACGCTTCGCCGGAGACGAGGATCTCGTCGACGACTCCCCCGAAGCCCACCTGAACCTCAATGCCCTCATGACGCAGCTTCGCCCCATCTGGGAGAAGGAACCCGCCAAGGACGGGGAGCAGAACGCCGCCGAGGACACCGAGAAGTCCAATTACGATAATGGCATCACGCCGCTGCTCTTCAACAAGCAGGGCGAGGCCAAGTCCGATGTCCAACTGGGCAACGTGGATGTCGAGGGACTGGAGACGAAGCTGAAGGAGCGCATTGAACACGGCGTCAAGCAGTTCTTCCTTCGCATGAAGGAGTCGTTCCGGGTGCCTGACATCCCCAAGGATCTGACGAGCATCAACATCTTCCTGGCCGGCAACTCCTGCAAGAGCCCCATCGTCAAGGAGCTGATGAACCAGTACGCCGAGGAGTTCAAGAAGGACATCGAGAAGGAGGTGGACGGCAACTGCCCCATCGAGCTGCAGGTGTTCCCCCCGCTAGGCTCCGCCGAGGCGTTTGCGCTGATCAGGGAGCGCAAGGGCGACGAGGCCGTGCCCGCCGACTTCCAGCAGCAGCTCTGCTGCCCGACCGGCAAGACGGGCGTCGCGTTCGGACTGGTCATCAGCCGCAAGGGCAGCTCCGCCGTCCGCGTCATCGACCAGGATCAGGATCAGGATGGCTCCATCTCCTTCCGCTGGTATGTCGGACGCGCCCGCGAGGGGCTTTTCAAGCCGGTCATCACCTGCGAGACGCAGAAGGACGCCTGGACGCAGATGCTCAAGCGCGTCCATGACGACGTGGTCGAGCTCCTCTACAGCCTGGAGCCCGAGGCGGGAACGGGCAGTCTCCCTGAGTCCCGCGCCTCAATCCTCAGCGTCAACCTGCCGGCCTCCGCCATCGGCTGCCCCCTCTTCGTCCGCTGGACGGCCGCCAACACCATCCAGCTCGTCGCCGCCAAGTCCCTCGACAGCCTCGACGAGGACGACATCATCGATATCGAACTGCAGTGAGACCATGAGCAAGACAACCAATGACCTGACATTGCGGGGCACCGACTGGCTGCAGCCCGGCTACCGCATCACCGCGCCCTGCCGCGCCCTCAAGGGCGTCTCCTGCTTCAAGGCCAATCTCCAGCTCTTCCGCATCGACGAGATCACCTACGAGGACAAGGCCCCGCGCCCCGAGGCCATGGAGAACGTCCTCGCCGGCATGGCCATCCCCGGCATCAACCTGGTCTATCTCCTGCGAGGCGAGGGACAGCGCGTCCGCTTCTACATCGGACTCGCCCGCGACCTCGCCTACCAGGGCCACGACGCCCCACAGGATCTCGTCGACCTCGCCGACAACAGCCTCCTCCCCAACCTGCGCGGCAATTTCCGGGGCAGCGACATCCGCCGCGTCGACATGGCCACGCCGGAGGCGGACGCCATCGTCGCGGAACTCACCGGCAACCGGGGCGACCGGCTGTGCTACTCGACGCTGGAGGGCGTGCCCGGCGTCTGCCGTGACCAGGACAAGCGCGAGTACCAGAGCATGGATCGCCTCGTCGACGTCATGCAGGGCGACCGCTTCGGACTGCTGATACTGGCCAAGCCCATCCGCAACCCCGACGAGCAGAACAGCCAGGAGCGACAGCTCAACAGCATCTACCGCAAGCTGGCCTGGAACGCCAAGGCCAGCCGCCAGCAGGGCGAGAACGCCAGCCAGAACGAAAGCCACAGCGTCTCCAGCGGCACCAGCCGACAGAGCGGACAGTCCCTCACCCGAGGAACCAACGACAGCCGAGGCGAGTCACGCGGCGATACCGCCAACCTCGGCGAAACCGCCGGCGAAGGCAACAGCTACAGCCCCAGCGGCGGCGGCCACTCGCCCAATTCATCCACCTCCACCAACTACTCCGAGTCCACCAACTCCGGCCAGACGCTCAACTTCGGCGTCAGCTCGACCGAGGGCGTCAACAGCTCGGTCAGCGTCAGCGACTCCAGCCAGACGTCGCGCGGCTCCCAGAGGGGCACCAGCAGCGGCGAGACGCATGACTGCCAGGAGAAGACGCTGCAGGAATGGCTGAAGTATCTGGACGAGGTGCTCTATCCGCGCCTGGACAACGCCCGGGGCAAGGGGCAGTTCATCTGCTCCGTGCTGCTCTATGCGGAGGAGCGCGCCGTCTGCCGCAAGCTGGCCACCGTCATGAGCGCCGTCTTCTCCGGCGACGCCGGCAACCGCGCCCCCTTGCGCGAGGTCGAGCTCGGCACAGACCCGGGCCACGACCCCAACCGACTCGCCGCACTCCGCGCCCTCCAGCAGCCTGTCTATGAGGTCCCCGACGATGTGCGGCAGGATCGCGAGGCCATGGCCGGCTACATCATCCGCTCCAAATTCACCAGTTGCGACGCGCAGGGGCTGCCCGAGATGTTCTACGCCGGCAGTTGGGTGTCCGTCACCGAGCTGAGCATGCTGGCCGGACTGCCGCGCCGCGAGGTGCCCGGACTCAAGCTGCGCGAGGAAGTCCAGTTCGGACTCAACGTCCCCGAGCCCGAGGATGCCGAGACGCTGCGCCTGGGCGCCCTGGTCCAGAACGGCGAGGTCAGCGAGCGCACGCCCACCCCCATCTGCCTGAAGCACTCGGAGCTCGACCGCCACATCTTCGTCACCGGCGTCACCGGCAGCGGCAAGACGACCACCTGCCTCTCCCTCCTGAAGGCCGCCGGCAGCCCCTTCCTCGTCATCGAGCCCGCCAAGACCGAGTACCGCACCCTCGTCAAGGACAACCAGGATGTCCTCGTCTTCACCCTTGGCCGCGAGACCGGCGCCCCCTTCCGCCTCAATCCCCTCGAATTCACCGAGGGCGAGTCCATCTCCGCGCGCGTCGACATGATCATGGCCTGCATCAACGCCGCGTTCGACGGCATGGAGGCCGCCATCCCGCAGCTCATCGAGACCGCCATCTACAGATGCTACCGCGACTTCGGCTGGAACATCCGCACCAACCGCAACACCCGCTACCCCAACAGCCAGGCGTTCGCCGACGGCGTCTACGCCTTCCCCACCCTCGCCGACGTCGTCGGCATCATGCCCGAGGTCATCGGGGCACAGCAGTTCGATCAGCGCCTCCACGATGAGTATCTGGGCAGCATCCGTGCCTACCTGAACGGACTCCTCGTCGGCGCCAAGGGCTTCGTCCTCAACTGCCGCCGCTCCATCAACTTCGACGAGCTCCTCGACCGCAAGGTCGTCCTGGAGCTCGAGGACATCCGCTCCGGCTCCGAGAAGGCCCTCTTCATCGGCTTCATCCTCACCAATCTCCAGGTCGCCATCAAGCGCCGCTTCCAGCACGACGGCAACCGCAAGCACCTCCATGTCACCCTCGTCGAGGAGGCGCACCGACTCATGAGCAAATTCGTCCCCGGCGACAGTCCCAACAAGAAGCTCGCCGTCGAGACCTTCGCCGACATGCTCGCCGAAGTCCGCAAGTACGGCGAGTCCCTCATCATCGCCGACCAGATACCCAACAAGCTCACTCCCGAGGTCATGAAGAACACCAACATCAAGATCGTCCATCGCCTCTTCGCCCAGGACGACAAGGATGCCATCGGCGCCGCCATGGCCCTCGACGACGACCAGAGACGCTTCCTCTCCCACCTGAAGATCGGCCACGCCATCGTCTTCAACGGCAACTGGAGCAAGGCCGTCCATGCCCGCATCGACCAGGCCTGCAACACCTCCGAGGAGAGCTTCGTCCCCGATGACCAGCTCCGCCGCCGCGTCCTCGAATACTATTGCGACACCTATCGCCGTGGCTGCTTCCCCGGACTGGAGCTGCTCCCCGAAAAGCCCTCCACCGAACAGCTCGAACGCTACATTGCCGCCGTCCTCGGCGAGGACTTCCACGACTGCCTCGCCGTGATGCACCCGTCCGGCGCGGAAAAGCTGGCGAAATTCCGCCCGCAGTTGGAGGGGCTCCTGGATGTGGGCGGTCCCGACGTCGCCGCCAGAGCCCTCTCCGTCCTCTATCTCAAGCAGAATGAGCGGACGGCAGCTTACGAAACCGCCCTGCGGGGCATCCTCGCCGATCTGGCCCAAACAGGCGAGCTGAAGGGAGCGGCGGCCATGAGAGGCATCGCCCAGGATATGCTGAAAACAGAAGGAGATTGCTGAACGATGGGATTATTGAGCTCATTATGCAGTTGTATTGGTGGTTTCGTCAGTTCCTGTGTAGGCGCAGTCTGCTCGGTAGTCTCGGGTGTGGCTGGCGCCATCGGCGCGGGCATCGCGGCCATCAGCTCGGGTCTGGCGGCGCTGGCGGCGCCGGTGCTGGCCACCCTGGGCGGCCTGGGGCCGCTGGTCGGCATCGTGATGGGCGTGCTGTCGGCGCTCAACACCATCGCCCAGATGCTGGGCGTCAGCAAGAAGGATCAGGAGGAGCTCGGCGCCGACGCCATGATGCACCCCGAAATCCGTCCCAATGACTACGACAGCGTCAGCGACTACCTCGAGGCCCTCGAGGCCGCCAAGACGCCCGAGGACGAGCAGAGGCGCAGCAGCATGTCGCCCGACGAAAAGATCAAGGCGCGCTTCATCGGCGCCGGCATCCAGTACGCCGGCATCAAGGAGAAGCTCGACCTCGATGTCTCCATGGACACCTTCGCCTCCATGGCCCGCTGCGGCCTGACCGCCGGAGAGCAGCTCGACACCCTCCGCCAGATGAAGGCCTCCGGCATGAGCCCCGACAGCTTCCAGGCCGCCATCCATGGCGACGCGGCCGCCGTCCGCGAACTCACCGCCATCCTCCCCGACTGGGACGACCGCATGGCCCTCTACGACCAGACCTGCGACTTCCAGTACGAACACGCCCGCGACAACATCCAGCAACTGATTCCCAAGGATACGGTCACCGTCGACAACGTCCGCTTCATCACCCAGGAGGCCTGCGACTACATCAACCAGGCCACCGAGGCCGGACGGCGCGAGGCCGACGCCATGTCGCTCGGCGCCCAGGGTCCGCAGGCCAACGCCAGCCAGGAACGGTGAGGCGACCATGGCGGGATTATTTTCAAGTATTGCCTCTTTTGTCGGAGGCTCATTATACGGAGACAGCTCCATGTCCGACAATCAGTATTCAGCCAAGCAGCAGATGGAAAGGTTGCACCGCAAGTACCGTCAGACACCACCCCTGTCCGAGGATTCGGCATTCCTGCAGCAGCGCGTCCAGCCGGCGCCTCTGGTGGATGAGCGTGCGCTCCTCGGCGAGTGCCAGCAGACGCTGAACGAGTATGCGCTGCGTCAGCAGCGGCTCGACGCCTACCGCCGCCAGCATGGACTGTGAGCAAGGGAGGTCACACCGCCATCATGGCCACGAACTTCACCAAAGAGCAGATCAGGCTTCTCCTGGTCATCCGCGACGGGCAGGCGACCACCTATTGCCTGGAGGAGGATGGACGCACTGTAACGCTCCTCCAGGCGGGCAACCACCGTTCCCAGCCCTATGACGACAGCACCTACTGGCGCTGGCTGTACAACGCCATCGGCATCCCACTGACCATGTGCGAGTACGACCTCGCCCTCGTCACGGACGCCCCCGGCACCCTCGTCATCCCCGCCGACCTCCCCCTCCGCAATCCCACCCTATGGACGCGCCGTGGCCTGGCCGATATCTGCAGGAGCCTGACGCTCACCGACCACGCCGACCTCTATTGGCGCGACGAGCGCATCGAGCCCGCCTATCCTCGCCCCTCCGTCACACGCCGCCTGACGCTGGAGCTCTTCAACTACGTCGCTCCCCCGCCTCTGGAAACGCTGTTCGGCAACGCCCCGGCCACGCCCGCGAAGCCCGCCCCCGCGAAGCCTGCCTCCGCGCATCCCGAGCCCGCGAAGCCCG
>CALZPA010000121.1 GCA_945827525.1 uncultured Lentisphaeria bacterium
CTTGAGGCGGTTGTTGCGGTTGATGACGCGGCGGTAGAGGTCATTGAGGTCGCTGGTGGCGAAGCGTCCGCCGTCGAGGGGGACGAGCGGGCGGAGGTCCGGCGGGATGACGGGGAGGATGCGGAGGATCATCCAGCAGGGGTTCATGTTGTGCTCGAGGAAGCCCTCGACCATGCGGAGACGCTGGACGATCTTCTTGCGGTTGGGCTTGCTCTCGCTGTTGATGAGGTCCTGCTCGAGCGTCTCCTTGATGGCGACCAGGTCGAGCTCGCCGAGGAGCGTCTCGATGGCCTCGGCGCCCATGCCGGCCTTGAAGCTGTCCTTGTAGGCCTCCTTGGCCTCGCGGTACTGCTCGTCGGTGAGGATCTGCTTCTTCTCGTAGGGCGTGTCGCCCGGGTCGAGGACGATCCAGTTCTCGTAGTAGAGGACGGACTCGAGCTTCTTGGGCGTGATGTCGAGCATGGAGCCGAGCCGGCTGGGGAGGCACTTGAAGAACCAGATGTGGGAGACGGGCACGGCCAGCACGAGGTGCCCCATGCGCTCGCGGCGGACGCGGGCGACGGTCACCTCGACCTTGCAGCGCTCGCAGACGACGCCCTTGTGCTTCTGGCGCTTGTACTTGCCGCACTGGCACTCGTAGTCGTGGCACGGGCCGAAGATCTGCTCGCAGAAAAGCCCGCCCTTCTCGGGCTTGAACGAGCGGTAGTTGATGGTCTCCGGATTCTTGACCTCGCCGTGGCTCCAGCTCAGAATGGTGTCGGGAGAGGCCACGCCGATGGAAACGCTCCTGCTGCCGTCCAGCATGCCGAAGCCCTCAAGTTCGTTTTGCTTTGTGCTGTCCAAAATAACAGCCCTCCATATGCTGTAGATACTGTCTGTCTAAACGTCCTAGCTGTCGTACACAATCCCCCGCCGGCGGCGGAGCGCCCGGCGCCCGTCCGTGCGGACAGGCCGCGCTCCGGCCGGCGGCACCCCGGGATCACGCCTGCGAACCATTCTCGCGACGAACGCGGACGTCCAGGCACAAACTCTGCATTTCCTTCATCAGCACGTTGAACGACTCGGGGATGCCGGCGTTCAGGGTCTCGTCGCCACTCATGATGGACTCGTAGATCTTGGTGCGGCCGGCGACGTCATCGCTCTTGACGGTGAGCATCTCCTGCAGCGTGTAGGCCGCACCGTAGGCCTCGAGCGCCCAGACCTCCATTTCGCCGAAGCGCTGTCCGCCGTGCTGCGCCTTGCCGCCGAGCGGCTGCTGGGTGACGAGCGAGTAGGGGCCAACGGCACGGGCGTGGATCTTGTTGGCGACCAGGTGGTCCAGCTTGAGCATGTAGATCTGGCCGACCATGACGCGCTGGGCGAAGGGCTCGCCGGTGACGCCGTCGTAGAGGCGGGTCTTGCCGTCCGTGTCGACGAAGCACTCGGTGCGGTCGTTGCCGTACTGGTCCGTCACTTTCCCCGTGGCCTCGTCGAGCGTCCAGCCGCGCTCGGCGACCTTGATCTTCTTGGCCTCGCCGAGCATCTCCCAGATCTTCTCCTCGGGGATGCCGTCGAAGACGGGGGTGGCGCAGGTGACGCCGAGGATGTCGGCCGCGTAGCCGGCGTGGGTCTCGAGGACCTGTCCGATGTTCATGCGCGACGGGACGCCCAGCGGGTTGAGGATGATGTCGACGGGCGTGCCGTCGGCCATGAAGGGCATGTCCTCGACGGGCACGATCTTGGAGACGATGCCCTTGTTGCCGTGGCGTCCGGCCATCTTGTCGCCGATGGAGATGCGCCTCTTGCTGGCGATGTAGACCCAGACGCGCTGGGGCTTGCCCTGCCCCTGCAGCTCGTTCTCGGCCTTCTTGAGGTCCTCCTGCTTGCGCTGCTCGACGCCCTGCAGACGGCTGCGGTTGCTGCTGAGGATCTCGTCGAGCTTGGCGCGACAGGCGTCGGCCTTGGCGTCGCCCTTGGGGTCGGTGGGCGGGTCGAACTCGTAGGCATCGTAGCTCTCGGCGAGGCGGGTGAGCATGCTCTTGGTAATCTTGCGGTCGGCGCTGATGATGACCTCGGGCTCGCCGGCGACCATGCGCGTGACGGAGAAGCTGAGCTTCTTCTGGAGGAACTCCTCGCTCATCTTGCTGACCATCTCGTCGATGATGCCGGCGCGCTCGGCGCGGTACTTGGTCTCGACCTCCTTGATCTTGTTCTGCTTGTCCTTCTTGGAGGCGGACTTGCCGCTGGACTTGACCTGCTCCTCGTCACGCTGGACACGGACCTCCATGACGATGCCGTTCGTGCCGCCGGGGACGACGAGGGACGAGTTCTTGACCTCGGACGACTTCTCGCCGAAGATGGCCTTCAGCAGGCGCTCCTCGGGGGCGAGGTCAGGCTCGTTCTTCGGGGTGATCTTGCCGACGAGGATGTCGCCCGGCTTGACCTCGGCGCCGATGCGGATGACGCCCTCGGTGTCCAGGTTGCGCAGGGCCTCCTCACCCTCGTTCGGGATGTCGCGGGTGATCTCCTCCTTGCCGAGCTTGGTGTCGCGCGCCTGGACCTCCTCGAGCGTGATGTGGACGCTGGAGTAGGTGTCGTTGGCGACGAGGCGCTCGCTGATGATGATGGCGTCCTCGTAGTTGTAGCCATGCCAGGGCATGAAGGCGACGAGGACGTTGCGTCCGAGGGCGAGCTCGCCGCCGTCGGTGGAGGCGCCGTCGGCGATGGCCTGTCCCTTGCGGACGGCCTGCCCGCTGTGGACGATGGGACGCTGGTTGAAGAAGGTGGACGCATTGGTGCGCATGAACTTGAAGAGGTCATAGCGCTGGACCTTGGCGGGCTCGGCCGTCTCCTCGGGCATCTTGCCGTCGGGGGTGACGATGATGCGCGTGGCGTCGACGGCGGCGACGATGCCGTCCTCGCGGGCGACGGTGGCGGCGCGTGAGCCGCAGGCGACCTCGCCCTCCAGGCCGGTGCCGATGAGCGGGCGCTGGCAGCGGAGCAGCGGCACGGCCTGGCGCTGCATGTTGGAGCCCATGAGGGCGCGGTTGGCGTCGTCGTGCTCGAGGAAGGGGATGAGGCCGGCGGCGGCGCTGATGAGCTGCTTCGGGGAGACGTCCATGTAGTTGACGAACTCGCGCTGGAATTCGCCGGTCTCACCGCGGTAGCGGCAGAGGACGTACTCGTTCTGGAAGTGGTTCTGCTTGTCGAGGACGGCGTTGGCCTGGGCGATGTAGTAGTTCTCCTCCTCGTCGGCGGTGAGGTAGACGACCTGGTCGGTGACCACGCCGTTGACGACCTTGCGGTACGGGGTCATGATGAAGCCGTACTCGTTGAGCTTGGCGTAGAGGGCCAGGGAGGAGATCAGACCGATGTTCGGCCCTTCAGGGGTCTCGATCGGGCAGACGCGGCCATAGTGGCTGGAGTGGACGTCGCGGACCTCCAGGCCGGCGCGCTCGCGGGTCAGGCCGCCGGGGCCGAGGGCGCTGAGACGGCGCTTGTTGGTGAGCTCGGCGAGGCAGTTGGTCTGGTCCATGAACTGGCTGAGCTGGTTGCGGCTGAAGAAGTCGCGGATGACGCTGGACAGCGCCTTCGGGGAGACCATCTTGGAGATGCTGACGTCGTCGCCGATGGAGCCGCTGTCCTGCTTCTCGCGGAGGTGCGAGGCGATGCGGGTCAGGCCGACCAGGCACTGCTTCTGGATGAGCTCGCCGACGGTGCGGACGCGGCGGCGCCCCAGGTGGTCGATGTCGTCGACGGTGCCCTTGCCGTTGCGGAGGCGCATGAGCATCCTGGTGGAGGCGGCGATGTCGTCGCGGGTGAGGACGCAGACCCTGGAGTCGACGTTGATGCCGAGGCGCTGGTTCATCTTGAAGCGTCCGACGAGGCCGAGGTTGTACTTGTGCGGATCCTCGAACATCCGGTGGAAGAGCGCCTTGGCGTTGGCGGCGGAGGCGTTGTCCTGCGGACGCATCTTCTTGTAGATCTCCTTCTGCGCCTCCTCGGCCAGCTTGACGGGATCCTTCTGGAGACAGCGGACGAAGTACTCGCCGGAGTCGGAGACGTCGACGAAGGCGATCTTCTTGACGCCGGCGTCGCGGAGGCTCTCGACCTGCTCCTCGGAGAGCGGCTCGAGCTCGGGGAAGAGCTCCTCCTCGGGGTTGGCGGGGTCCATGACCGGCTCGGCCGTGTAGCAGCTGGTGATGGTCTCGCGCTTGAGCAGCTCCTTGACGGACAGCTCCTGCACGCCGTGGACCGCATCCAGGATGTCGCGGTTCCCGTCGTAGCCGAACGCGCGGAGGAACGTGCTGACCAGGAACTTGCGGCGGCGGCGCTTGCGGTCCAGGTAGATGTACATGTAGTCGTTGACGTCGAACTGGACCTCAATCCAGCTGCCGTGGTCGGAGATGATGCGGAAGGAGTAGAGCTTCTTGCCGCTGGCATGGCGCATCATCTCGAAGCTGACGCCGGGCGAGCGGTGGAGCTGGCTGACGATGACGCGCTCGGCGCCGTTGATGATGAAGGAGCCGCGGTCGGTCATGAGCGGGATCTCGCCCAGGGGGATGGTCTCCTCCTTGGTGTCCTTGCCGTTGGCGGTGCGGACGCGGAACGTGGCCTCCAGGCCGGCCTGGTACGTCTCGCCGGCCTTGAGGCAGATGACCTCCGATGTCGTGGGCGGGGTCAGGCGGTAGCGGACGAACTCCAGCTGCGGATGCCCATCGGGCGCGGCGGTGGTCTGGGCGGGGAAGATGTCCTTGAACGCGGCCTGGAGCCCCTGGTCCAGACGCTCGTCCGGACGGACGTCGGCCTGCAGGAAGTCGGCGTAGGACTTCGTCTGTATCTCAATCAGGTCGGAAATCGGAATGACCTCCTTCAGACTGCCGAAGTTCACCCGGTTGTTCGGGCTCTTCGCGGCAATCGCCTGCAGCTTGCCGGCATAGGAGTCGGCGCCGTAGAGCGCCTCCACATTGCCCTTTCCCTCTTTCGTCCTGTCCACTTTCACGCGCTCAGCCATGCTCTATCCTGCCTTTTGCTCTTCTAAGGTTCCGCTGATGATCCGTGCTTGCATTCGCAAAGACGCCTCAGACCGGCGTGGCGGCTTGGTCCTCGTCCTCCGGCTGCACCGGAACACCCTGCGGCCGCCACCGCGCATACGCAACTCTTCCTCACTGCTGGCTCCCCACTCCCGGAGAGCTCCTCCTGCCGTCCCAACCCGATGATGCCATGGACGCCTTGGCCGCCGGCAAATTCACCCCGCGACCATCCGCCCCAAATGCCTTCCGCATCCGGGACATGCCTGTCTCCGCGTCAACGCACTCTCGACATGCCATCCATCACCAAAACGAAAAACAAAAACAAAAACAAAAACGGAAACGGGAGCCTGCCCGTGCGCCTGTCCGGCCACACGAGATGCCCCGGCACGCGCCCGGTCGCCTGGCCCTTCGGCCCCGTCGAGCACCGTCTCCGCCGGACATCCGTCACGTCGCCTCCGTCCCGGCCAGCTACGAACCGGAATGGCGGACGCGCCCGCCGTCCCCTTCTCCCCTCTCCTACTCTAGTACAACCTCACCGCCCCACTGTCCGGGAACCAATCCACCCGGACGCCCCTCGCTGAAAATTCGCCAATCTGAGGAATGGAACGCCGGCCTCACCGCACGCTGGAGAGTGTGCGGCCATGACCGGCGTCCATTCGGGAGCTGCTCTAGGCAGCGAAAGCCAAGGTTACTTGACTTCGATCTTGGCGCCGGCAGCCTCGAGCTTCGCCTTCAGGTCGGCGGCCTCATCCTTGCTGACAGCTTCCTTGATGGGCTTCGGGGCACCCTCGACCAGGTCCTTCGCTTCCTTCAGACCGAGACCGGTGATGGCACGGACTTCCTTGATGACGCCGATCTTGTTCGCGCCGGCCTCAACCAGGATCACGTCAAACTCAGTCTTCTCCTCAGCGGCTTCGGCGGCGGCGGCAGGGGCGGCGCCAGCGGCGGCGACGGCGACAGGAGCAGCCGCGCTCACACCAAGACGCTCTTCCAGAGCCTTCACCAGCTTCGACACTTCAAGAACCGTCAGACCCTCGATGTAAGAGATGAACTCTTCCATTTTGGCATCAACAACACTGTTTTCCTCGGACATGTGGGTATCCTCCATTTACACGTAAATTATGCCACCGCTTCTTTCTTCTTCGCGACAGCATCCAGAACATAAACAATACTCGCGATCTTCGCGTTGAGAACGCGGACCAACTGGCTGCCGGGAGCCTGCAGCAGACCCAGCAACTGGGCCAGCAGAACCTCACGGGAGGGCAGGTCGGCCACGGCGTCCACGTCGGCCGGAGACAGCAGAACGCCGTCCAGCACGCCGTACTTCACGTTGACATTGTCCTTGCCCTTCGCGAACTCACGGACGATCTTGGCCATGGCGACCGCGTCGCAGTCGCCGCTGACCAGCGCCGTGTCGTGATCCAGCGGCGCGTCGGCCAGAGCCTGGATGCCGAGCTTGGCGGCAGCCTTCTTGACCAGCGTGTTCTGGACCACATGGCACTCGGCGTTCACGGCCGCCAGCTTGCCACGGAACTCGTTGAAGACGTTCGCAGTCAATCCCTGGTAGGAGATCAAAATCGCGGGACGATCCTTCAGCAAGGCCTCGACGGCGTTGCCGATCTGAATCTTTTCCGGTCTAAGCGCTTTCTTTCTCATGGTTCCTTACGCCTTCGCTGCAATTTTGGCGTCCAGGCGGATGCCGGGACTCATGGTGGAACTCAGCGTCCAGGACAGCAGATAGGTGCCCTTCGCGGAGGAGGGGCGGGCGCGGAGGATCGTGGCGAGGACAGCCTCGCCATTCTCGATCAGCGCCTCGGCCGTGAAGGACAGCTTGCCGATCGGGACGTTGACGACGCCCGCGCGGTCGCAGCGGTACTCGACTCGGCCGGCCTTCGCCTCACGGACGGCCGTGGCCGTGTCTTCCGTGACGGTGCCAGTCTTGGGGTTAGGCATCAGTCCGCGGGGACCGAGGACACGGCCCAGCGTGCGGACTTCCTTCATCGCCGACGGCGTGGCAATCAGGACATCGAAGTCCAGCCAGCCGCCCTTGATGCGCTGAAGCAGCTCCTCGTAGCCGACTTCATCGGCGCCAGCGTCCTTCGCGCGCTGGGCGAATTCGCCCTCCGCGATCACCACGACCGTCTGCTTCTTGCCGGTTCCCTGGGGGAGAACCATGGCGCCGCGGACGATCTGGTCGGACTGACGGGGGTCAATGCCAAGACGGAAGCTCATCTCAACCGTCTCGTCGAACTTGGTGGTGGGCATCTTCTTGAGCACGTCCATCGCGTCTTTCAGCGAGTAGAAGACCGTGCGGTCAACCAGACCCATCCGGGAACGATAAAGTTTACTTCTCTTCATCGACCACCTCGATTCCCATGCTACGTGCTGTGCCGGCGATGATCTTCACCGCTGCGTCCATCGAACGCGCATTCAGGTCATTCTGCTTCACTTTGGCGATCTCCTCGAGATCCTTCCGGGTGACCTTGGCCACCACCTCGCGACCCGCCGTGTGGGCGCCGGAGGCGATGTTCGCGGCCTTCTTCAGCAGAACGGACGCGGGTGGCGACTTGCAGATGAACGTGAACGACTTGTCCTGGTAAACGGTGATGACGACCGGGATGATCAACCCGGAACTCGCCTGAGTCGCAGCGTTGAACTGCTTGCAGAATTCCATGATGTTGACACCGGCCTGGCCCAGGCTCGGTCCGACGGGAGGAGCTGGGTTGGCGGCGCCGGCAGGAATCTGCAAACGAACAGTACCAACGACTTTCTTTGCCATAACTACCTTCTACCTTTCCATTACCCTGGTCAGGACTGGCAGGCATCCTCCCAGGATAATGATGCTAATTGTTTGTCTTTCCGATTAGCCCCGTGGTTCTTCCGAGGCCTCGACCTGCCAAAAATCCACGTCGCAGATGGTGCTGCGACCAAAGATGGTGAGGCTGACCTTCAGGCGATGACGCTCCTCATCCACACTGTCAACGACACCCTCCAGACTCTCGAACGCCCCATCCTTGACGACGACGACATCCCCGACCTTCCAGTTCTTGGTGGGCATGGGCTTGTCGGAGTCCTCCTCGACCTGGAGAAGGTGGGAGACCTCATCGTCGGAGAGGGGAATGGGCGACTCGCCGCCCATGAAGTTGATGACACCCTTGGTGTCCTTGATGAACTGCCAGAACTCGGGGATGACGCGACCGGTCTCGTCGTAGATGCGGGCGCAGACGAAGACATAGCCAGGGAAGGACTTCTGCTGGCGGACGTACTCCTTCTTGTCCTTCCGCTCGATGACCTTCTTGGTGGGGAGGAGAAGCTCCTCCATGCCGTCATCGACGCCGTTGTCCAGGTTGCGCTGGTGGCGGTTGGTCAGGCTCTCGACGACGCGGTTCTCCTGTCCGGACATCACCTGGACGGTGTACCAGCGCTTCACTCCAATCTTCTCTGACATGCTCGTGCCCTCAAACTCTTATCTGGACCAGTTTCCGCAGGGGCATCGCGCTTCACATGCAGATCATCTTGATGGCCATCATGAAGAACTGGTCAGCCACAAACAGGAAGGCGGCCATCAGGATGAAGAAGCTGACGCAGGCAATCGTCTCGCCCTTCAGCTCGCGGCGGGTGGGCCAGGAGCATTTCTTCAGGTCGGCGACTGTGTCGCTGTACAGTTCCTTGATGGCTTCGATGGGATTCCTCATCTTTCCTAGTCCCTCATCGCTGATGTGCTTTCCCCCCAAGTCGACGCACTCCCGCGCAGGCCCCATGGAGGGCGCGCCGCGGCAATCTCGCGCTGGGTCATTCAACGGCGGCAGCCATGGCGACGACCTCTCCCGGCCGGCGCCTCGCGATGCGCACCCCGCCGGGGCGTCCGCACCGTTCCGGAACGTCTCCGGAACTGGCTACCCCAAATCAAAAAAATGGCAGGTGAGACACGGATCGAACGTGCGACCTGCGGTTTTGGAGACCGCTGCTCTACCAATTGAGCTACTCACCTGCTTGGTTTGCCCTGCGGCCCTAGGGACGCGGGGACTATGTGATGCAACGTGGATGCCAGTCAGCGACTAGCGGGTCTCGCGATGCAGCGTGCGCTTCTTCTCGAACGGACAGAACTTAATCTTCTCCAGACGGCCAGGAGTGTTGCGCTTGTTCTTGGTCGTCGTATAGTTGCGGCTCTTGCACTCGGTGCAGGCCAGGATGACAATTTCACGAGGCATTGGATGACGACTCCATCATTCGGCCCCCTGCGGCTCCCCGCTCCCTGCTGGAAGGGGGAACCGCTTTGGGAAGGCACCTTACTCGAAGATCTCGGTGACTCGGCCGGCGCCGACGGTGCGGCCGCCTTCACGGATGGCGAAGCGGAGACCCTTCTCCATGGCGATCGGGCAGATGAGCTCGACGTTCATGGTGATGTGGTCGCCAGGCATGACCATCGCGACGCCCTCGGGGAGGTGGCAGACGCCGGTCACGTCGGTCGTGCGGAAGTAGAACTGCGGACGATAGCCATCCTTGAACGTGGTGTGACGGCCACCCTCTTCCTTGGTGAGGACGTAGACCTCGCCGGCGAACTTGGTGTGGGGAGTGATGGTGCCGGGCTTGGCCAGAACCTGACCGCGCTCGACGTCTTCCTTCTTGGTGCCGCGGAGCAGGCAGCCGATGTTGTCGCCGGCCTGGCCTTCGTCAAGCAGCTTGCGGAACATCTCGACGCCGGTGACGGTCGTCTTGGCGGTCTCCTCGTTGATGCCGACGATCTCGACTTCCTCGCCGACCTTGATTTTGCCGCGCTCGACACGGCCGGTGACGACGGTACCACGACCTTCGATGGAGAAGACGTCCTCAATCGGCATCAGGAAGGGCTGATCCATGGGGCGGACGGGGTCGGGGATGTAGCTGTCAACGGCGTCCATCAGCTCGGCGATGCACTTGCACTCCTCGCAGTCCGGGCCCTTGCCGGCGGCGATGGCCTCACCGGCCTTGAGGGCGGAGCCGTGGATGATCGGAATCTCGTCGCCGGGGAACTCGTAGCTGGAGAGCAGCTCGCGGACTTCCATGTCGACGAGCTCGATGAGCTCGGGGTCATCGACCATGTCGGTCTTGTTGACGAAGACGACCATGGCGGGGACGCCGACCTGGCGGGCGAGCAGGATGTGCTCGCGGGTCTGGGCCATGGGGCCGTCGGTGGCGGCGACGAGGAGGATGGCACCATCCATCTGGGCGGCGCCGGTGATCATGTTCTTGACGTAGTCGGCGTGTCCGGGGCAGTCAACGTGAGCGTAGTGGCGCTTGGCGGTCTGGTACTCGACGTGGGCGGTGTTGATGGTGATGCCGCGCTCCTTCTCTTCGGGGGCGTTGTCGATCTCGTCGTACTTCTTGACATCGCCACCGAACAGGGCGGCCTGGCGCATGGTGATGGCGGCGGTCAGCGTGGTTTTGCCGTGGTCAACGTGACCGATCGTGCCGATGTTCACGTGGGGCTTCGTGCGCTGGAAAGTTTCTTTTGCCATTGTCCTAAATCCTTCTCCGTTAAACCTTGTCGTCCAGACAATCACAAAAGGACGACGACATTATATCAAGAATGGTGAGTCAACACAGAATCCGCCGCCAGGCCAAATCCGCCATCCGTAAATAGCGAGATGGAGCCCACGATCGGATTTGAACCGATGACCTCATCCTTACCAAGGATGCGCTCTACCAACTGAGCTACGTGGGCAGCCTGAAATCCAGGACTGACAGCAGACGAGGCCTTAGACCACCTTGGGCAAGGCGGCACCCTTTAACTCTGCCCTGCTGTCGTTTTGTGTGCCCTTCGTTCCGGACACATCATTACAATACCCCACCTTCCGCGAATGTCAAACCGACAAGGGAAATTTTTTGTCCGTTTTCGACGGAATTTTTCCGGAACCGGCGGGAATTCGGAATTCCTAGGGCTTCTAGGGCTTCTAG
>CALZPA010000122.1 GCA_945827525.1 uncultured Lentisphaeria bacterium
AAAGGCACAAAAGAAAATCCCAGCCGTCCGGCGAGGTCCGGGCGTGGCTCCCCAAAAAGAAGAAGGAGAAAAAAAGGAGCGTGGCCTGCGGCTGCCGGGGGCGTCGCCGTACCCAAGACAAGGAGAGAGGGAGGCGAGGCGTGGCTGGGATGGTCGGTCTGGGTTGTTTCTGGAGTTGCCCTGCCTGGAGCGTCGCCGCTGCCGCGGCGCGTCAGGCGGGGCGTTTTGCTGTCTGGCGAGGTCTCCTGCTGCTGATGGTTGTGTTTGTGGTTGGCTTTGCTGAGTGGCGGGGGCGCCGCTCGGGGCGGCGTCCCCTAAAGGGGGAGGAGGTTGTCTGTTGTCTCAGGAGAGGATGGCGGTTCCGAGGTTGAGGGCGGAGCCGATCTGGTAGACGAGGCAGGTGGCGATCCAGGCGAGGAGGAAGAGTCCGACGCCCTCCAGGACGGCCATGCGGGTGGAGTTGAGCTCGCGGCGGATGATGGCGAGAGTGGCGAGGCAGGGGATGGAGAGGAGGCAGAAGACCATCATGCAGAAGGCCTGGAGCGGCGAGTAGGTTCGGGCGAGGAGTTCGCGGAGGTCGGCGGACTCCTCGTCGGCCTCGCCGACGGAGAAGAGGATGCCGAGCTGGGCGACGAAGACCTCCTTGGCGGCGAGGGCGCCGATGAGCGAGGTGGAGACGCGCCAGTCGAAGCCGAGGGGACGGAAGAGCGGCTCGAGGGTGTGTCCGATGCGTCCGGAGATGGTGTATTCGAGCTGTTCGGCGAGCCGTTCGTTCTCGAGTTCGGCGACGGCGGCGGACCAGTCGAGGGCGGCCTTGACGGCGGCGAGCTGGGCTGGTGTTCTGGAGGCTTCGGCCTCCTCGTCTTCGGCGAGGGCGTCGGCGTCCTCTGGGGCGAGGGGGTTGCCGTCGCGGAGGGACTGGATGGCGTCAGCGGAGAGGAGGTTGAGAGCCTCGAGCTGGGCGAGGGCGTCGTTGGAGAGTGCCATGGAGGTGTTGAGCTTGGCGATTTCGGCGTCGAAGTCCTTGGAGTAGGCGTCGTCGGGGCGTTCGGGGAAGGTGTTGCAGAGATAGAGGATGATGGAGGTGGCGAGGATGATGGTGCCGGCCTTGTGGAGGTACATGCGTCCGCGGTCCCACATGTGGAGCATGACGCTGCGGAGGGTGGGGAGCCGGTAGGGCGGCATCTCCATGATGAAGACCTCGCCGTCGCCCTTGAAGAGGGTTGCCTTCATGAGTCGTGCGGCGATGAGGGCGATGATGACGCCGATGAGGTAGATGACCCACATCATGAGGGGCTGGTAGGCGAGTGGGAAGAAGGCGGGGATGAGGAGCGAGTAGATGGGGAGTCGTGCGCCGCAGCTCATGAGGGGGAGGACCATGATGGTGGTCTTTCGGTCGCGGTCGGACTCGATGCAGCGTGTGGCCATGATGGCGGGGACGGAGCAGCCGAAGCCGAGGACGAGTGGGACGAAGCTGCGTCCCTGGAGTCCGAAGCGTCTCATCACGCCGTCCATGACGAACGCGGCGCGCGCCATGTAGCCGCTGTCCTCGAGGAACGCGATGGCGAGGAACATGAGGAGGATGTTGGGGAGGAAGACGATGACGCCGCCGACGCCGCTGATGACGCCGTCGATGACGAGGCTGCGGAGGAAGGGCATGGTCTCCTCGTTCCAAGCGTCTCCGATCCAGGAGCCGAGCCAGCCGAAGAAGTCCTCGATGAAGCCCATGAGTGGGTCGCCGCAGGTGAAGGTGATCCAGAAGGTGAGGTACATGACGGCGAGGAAGATGGGGAGTCCGAGCCAGCGGTGGGTGAGGATGGCGTCGATGCGGTCGGAGCGGGTGCGCTGCTCGAGGTCGCCGCGGACGGTTCCGCTGAGGACTCTGGCGACCATGGCGTGCCGCTGGTCGGCGATGAAGGTGTCGGCCTGGATGCGGTGCTGGCGGGTGAGGTGCTCGAGCTGCTCCTGGACGAGGGGGAGGAGGGAGGCGAATTCGGGGCGTGAGGAGATGTCGGCGTCCTGCTCGAGGAGCTTGATGGCGAAGAAGCGCGCGGGGAGGTGGGTGAGGTGAGTGGGGTGTGCGCGGTCGATGGCGAGGGTGATGGTGTCGATGGCGTCGTTGAGGTCGTTGCCGTAGTCGAGCCGGATGTGTCCGTGCTCCTCGGGCTTGCGGATGAGCCGTGAGAGTGCCTGGAGGAGGTCGGCGATGCCGCTCTGGCTGGTGCCGACGGTGCGGACGGCCTGGATGCCGAAGGTCTTGCTGAGGCGTTCGAGGTCGATGTTGATGCCCTTGCGGTCGGCCTCGTCGCTCATGTTGAGGGCGACGAGCATGGGGACATGGAGTTCGGCGAGCTGTGCGGTGTAGTAGAGGGAGCGCTGGAGGATGGTGGCGTCGACGACGTTGATGATGGCGTCGACGCCGGGCGCGAGGCACTCGTCCAGGGCGACCTTCTCCTCGGGCGAGAGGGACGACATGCTGTAGACGCCGGGGAGGTCGATGAGCTCGATGTCCGTGCCGTCCAGGGTGAGGGTGCCGGACTTGCTCTCGACGGTGACGCCGGGGTAGTTGCCGACGTGCTGTCGTGCGCCGGTGAGCTGGTTGAAGATGCAGGTCTTGCCGCAGTTGGGGTTGCCGGCAAGGAGGATTCTGAGTCTGCTCTTGGTTTCCATGGATGTTCATGCCTCCCGCGACATGATGATGTTGCTGGCCTCGTCCCGGTGCAGGGACATGCAGGTGCCGAGGAATTTGACGCGCAGCAGTCCGCCGAAGGGCGCGAAGCCCTCCAGGCGCACTAGGGCACCCTCGATGAGTCCGATGTCCGCCAGCTTGCGGCGTCCGCGGAGTTCCGGACGGATGGCGGTGATGCGCGCGCAGTCGCCGGGCGCCAGCTTGTCCAGCGTCAGCGGCTCTGTCTCCGTGGTCTGCCACGACTTTCCCTGCGGCGTTGAGCAGCAGCCACAACTGCATTTCGACATGGTGAGGTCTCCTATGATTCTAATACAATATGTTGGGTCTCAATGGGCTCTGAATGGCTGTCAACAGTCTGCCGACAGGTTGTCAACAGGTTGTCAACAGAGTGGTTCGGACGATCAGAATTCGAGGTTGAGGGCGACGGAGAAGACGACGTTGGTGGCGTTGTTGGCCTCGTCGTCTCGCAGCGCCTGTCGCATGGCGGAGTCGATGCCGTGGGCGAGGGCGACGTTGGCGTCGAGTGAGATGTTGTCGGTGAGGGTGAGGGATGGGCCGGTGGTGAGGACGGCGGTGGTGAAGGCGGCCTTGTCGATGCCGGTCCAGCGGCTGTTGCCGTAGTGGAGCTCGAGGGTAGACTCCCAGGAGAGTCGCTCGGGGATGAGTTCGAGCGAGTGGGCGATGGCGCCCTTGAACCACCAGGTGCCGTTCTCGTAGTCCCAGTTGATTTCCAGGGAGGGCGTGAGGGGGATGTCGTCAAGCGAGAGGGCGAGGGTCAGCTCCTGGTAGTCGTCCTGGCTGGCGTGGGGAATGTCGTAGTATGTCCAGACCAGTCCGGCTGTCACGGAACCCAGCGGGCCGAGGTCCTCGAAGGTGCGCGAGTAGCCCAGGATGTAGTCCCACTCCTCAAAGTCGTTGTCGTAGCCCGCGTCGTCCGTGAAGTCATAGATGCCCGTGACGCCCACCGAGAAGCCCTGCCACTCCAGCGCCAGAGCCGACTCCGTGATCGAACGCGGGTTCGTGACGACGCCCTCGCCCATGTTCCGGCTGCTCCAGGTCTGCGAGTACGTCACCGTCGGACGCCAGGACACCGCCTCCTCCGCCTCCACCGCCGCCGACTCCTCGCCGCGCGCCGCCAGCGCCGTCAGCAGCGCCGCCGCCGCCAGCGTGAACATCCCAACCTTCAGACTGCTTCCTGCTCTGCTCATGACTGTGTGCTCCTGTGTTTTCATGTTTCCGTTCAAGGTCCAACTCTGTTCTGTCAGTGCCCATACTGTAAATTAGCCTTGTCTAATTTTCAAGCTACGTCAGGGAGAATTCTTTTTCGATTTGTCTAATGAAATGTTATAACAAAATGAATTACAATTAGATATAAAATAAAAATATTTTTAGTCCAGGCTAATAGTTGAGGGGGAGTGTGTGTGGGGGGGAGACATTTTGGGTGTGGGGAGTGGGGCGAGTCGTGGAGGATGGATTATAGTAGGGGGAGTGCGGGTGGGGGGGGAGTTTGGGGAGTGGTCAAGAGTCAAGCAAGCAGGGAGTTGAGAGCGATGGCGCGTGAGTATCATCCGACGTTTGCGTCGGTTCGTCTGGCGTCGGAGGACGTGGCTCGTGAGGTGCCGAGTCATCTGCGTGGGGGCGTGATGTACCAGATGTTTCTGCGGATGCTGACGCAGGCTGGTACGTTTAGGGCGGCGGAGGAGCTGGTTCCGCATCTGGCGGAGATGGGTGTGGACATGGTGTATCTGTGTCCGTTCACGCTGGCGGACGACGACGGTGACGAGTCGTACTGGAGTGCGCGTCAGGTGGCGAGCGGCTTGGGGAATTCGCGCAATCCGTATCGTCAGAAGGACTTTTTCGCGGTGGATCCGGAGTATGGGAGCCGTGAGGAGCTGCTGTCGCTGGTGGGAGCGCTGCACGGTGCGGGGATGCGGGTGCTGTTTGACCTGGTGTATTTCCACTGCGGGCCGGGGGCGGTGTTTCTGGGTGAGCATCCGGAGTATGTGCGTCGTCGTTCGGACGGCTCGTTTCAGCTTGGCAGCTGGCGCTTTCCGGAGCTGGATCTGGGGAATCCGGAGGTGCGCGAGTATCTGTATGGGAACATGGCGTATCTGGTGCGGGAGTTTGGCGCGGACGGTTTCCGGTGCGACGTCGGGGACATGCTGCCGGTCGACTTCTGGGAGGAGGCGCACCGGCGGCTGACGGCGCTGAAGCCGGACGCGGTGATGATGTGCGAGGGGCTTCGCGGCGACGACCAGCACGAGGCGTTCGACCTCTCGTATGGGTTCTACACGCAGTGGGCGATCAGGGAAATTCTGCGTGGGAAGGCGGATGCGGGCGAGCTGCGCCGGGCGCAGGAGAAGGAGCTGATCGACTATCCGCGGGGCTTCCACTGGATGCGCTGCTTCGACAACCACGACTATGCGATGGACACGACGATGGCGGGCGGGCGCTACGAGGCGACGGCGGGGCCGGACGCCTGTGCGGCGATGCTGGCCGTCATCTTCATGCTGAACGGGATGCCGATGCTCTACAATGGTCAGGAGGTGGCCGACGACGCGCCGCACTCCATCTTCGCGAACCGCGAGCATGGCCGGCTGTCGGTCAACTGGGCCCGGGCGGTGACGCCGTTGGGGCGGTCGCGGCTGGAGCTGGTGCGTCGGCTGACGGCGCTGCGCCATGCGCATCCGGGTCTGTTTGACGCGCCGGTGGTGTGGCAGGAGACGTCGGAGCCGTCGGCGACGCTGGCGTTCACGCGTCCGTTGCCGGAGGGATGGCTGACGCTGGCGGTGAATGTGACGGGGCGCGCGGGCGCGGTGTCGCTGCCGGAGGCGCAGAGCGGGGGGCGTCTGGTGCTGTCGTCGGCTGGCGTGGAGCTGGCAGGCGGCGTGGTGTCGCTGCCTGCGCATGGCTTTGCCATCGTGGGCCGGATATGAGAACGTTTGACTGTCAGGGAAAATCTACGGAGGATGAAGAAGATGCGACATGGCATGATGGCGCTGCTGCTGGCGGCGTGTTCGGTGGGTTCGGCGGCGGTGACGTTGCCGCCGGTGTTTGCGAGCGGGATGGTGCTGCAGCGGGGCAAGGCCATCCCCGTGTACGGCATGGCGTCGCCGGGCGAGCCGGTGACGGTGGCGTTCGCGGGTCAGCGGGTGACGGGGACGGCGGATGCGTCGGGGCGCTGGAGCGTGACGCTGCGTCCGCTGGAGCTGTCGGCGAGGCCGCGTGACCTGAAGGTGAGCGGGCGGGACAGCGAGGTGTCGCTGCACAATGTGCTGGTGGGCGACGTGTGGTTTGCGTCGGGCCAGTCGAACATGGAGATGAGGCTGCGCGAGGTGTTCAACGCGGAGCAGGAGGTGGCGGACGCGCGTCATGAGCTGATACGGTTCTACACGGTGAGGCGCGAGCTGTCGTCGGTGCCGCAGTCGGAGCCGCAGGGAGTGTGGGAGACGTGCACGCCGAAGACGGCGGGGCGGTTCTCGGCGGCGGCGTACTTCTTCGCGCGTGAGATCACGCGGCGCGTGGGGGTTCCGATCGGCATCATCAACAGCTCGGTGGGGTCGTCGGGCGCGGAGTGCTGGGTTCCGGGCGAGGCGCTGCGCCGGACGCCCGGGATGCCTCAGCCGCCGTCGAACATGAGTCCGGAGGAGTATGTGGACTGGGCGACCTACGATGCGGTCCGCAGGCGTCAGCGCGAACTGGACAGCTATCCTGACGCGGGCATCTCGAAGGAGGCGGAGTCCTGGTCGCGTCCGGAGTTTGACGACAGCTCGTGGGGGCTGGTGCCGATACCCGCGGATGTGAAGGGCTACGGCCTGGGCAAGGTGGACGGCGCGTTCTGGTTCCGCTGCGAGGTGGACATCCCCGAGGACATGGTGGGCAGGACGGCGCAGCTTGACCTGTCGTTCATCTACCACCGCTCGGTGGCGTTTGTGAACGGGCGTCGGCTGGGGCACATCGAGTGCGATGGCCGCGAATGGTTCGGACACCGCTACACCATTCCGAAGAATGTGCTGAAGGCAGGCAGGAATTCGGTCGCGGTGCGGATTGTGGTGGAGATGGGGCCTGGCGGGTTCTATCCGCCGTATCCGCATCGCCGCAACATCAGCGTGCCGGGCAAGTCGGTGCCGCTGCCGGAGCGGTGGCGGTTCCGGGCGGAGGCGACGCGTCCCGCGCGGAAGCCGGGGCGTGACCTGCCGAACGGGTACCGGCTGGCCTCCGTCCTCTACAACGGCATGACCCACGCCTACACCCGCACGCCCATCCGTGGCTTCATCTGGTATCAGGGCGAGACGAACGCCGGACGCGCCGCCGAACACCGCACGCTCTTCCCGCTCCTCATCCAGTCCTGGCGGCAGGCCTGGGGCGACGACACGCTCCCCTTCTACTTCGTCCAGTTGCCCGACTACCAGAAGCGCAGCGACAACCCCAACGACGGCGGCGGCTGGGCCGAATTCCGCTTCGCCCAGCAGGACACGCTGGAGCGCGTGCCCCATACCGGCATGGCCGTGACGCTGGGCATCGGCGAGCCGAACAACGTCCACCCGCGCAACAAGCAGGAGTGCGGGCGGCGGCTCGCGCTGTGGGCCCTGCGCGATGTCTACGGCGTGCGGGATCTGCCCGTCTGCGGGCCGCTCTTCGCCTCGGCACGGCGCGAGGGCGCGGCCATCCGACTGGAGTTCAGCCACGTCTATGGTGGACTCAGGGCCAGCGATGGCCAGGCGCTCCGGGGCTTCGCCATCGCCGGCGCCGACAGGCGCTTCGTCTGGGCGCAGGCGACGGTCACGCCGGACGGACGCGCCGTCACCATCTCGGCGCCGTCCGTCCCCGAGCCGCGGCACGTCCGCTACGCCTGGGCCACCAACCCCGACGCCAACCTCGCCAACAGCGCCGGGCTGCCTGCAGGTTCATTCCACGCTGACGTCGATTAAGTCCGCAAAAGACGCAAAAGACGCAGAAACGAGTCCGCAAAAGACGCAAGAAATTAAGCGAAGCGGATTTGGAGCGAGCGAGTGGGAGCGTTGATTTCGCGGCAGACGACGGGGCACTTGGCCATGAAGAGGAAGACGCAGGGGAGGTGGCTGTCGTTGAGGCATTCGAAGTTGCCCTGCCCCTTGGCGATGATGAGGTCGGCGCTTTCGAGGTGCCGGCGGAGCTCTGGGGTGGCGCGGGAGGGGACGACTCCGGGGAGACGGAGGCCGTTGTCGACGACGGGGAGTCCGTCGAGTCCGGAGGCGGCGAGTTCGCGGCGGGTGACGTCGTTGGAGGTGGGGCGGCCTCGGACGGCGAGGGTGACCTTGTCGCGGAGGAGGTCGATGAGGAGGCCGTCGAGGACGGCCTCGCCGCAGTTGTCGAGGAGATAGAGGATGGAGTGGGCGTCGGCGATGCGCCGCTGGAGCTGCTGGAGGGCGTCTGTGTCGATGGGCTGGTCGAAGGCGTGCCGGACGACGGCGAGCGCGTCGTCGAGGTTGAGGTCGCCGTAGACGCTGAAGTCGAGGATGTTGCCGGCGATGGCGAGTCGGACTCTGGCCTCGAAGGAGTCGGGGTTCCAGCCTGGGAGCCGGTCGAGATGGCGCCGGAGCTGCCAGGCGAACTGGGTGGCGTTGTCCTTGAGAGGGCGGTAGGGGTCGAAGTCGGGGTCGCCGGCTGCCTGCGCCATGGCGTCGTAGAGGTCGCTGGTGATGTCCGGTGGGGAGCGTCTGGGGTCGGCCTTGGCGAGGAGGGCGAGGACGTCCTGGAGCGCAAGGAGGCGCTGTTCCTCGGTTGCGTTCCAGGCGTTGAGGAGCTGGCCCGAGTGTCGGGTCAGGCAGGTCAGGCAGTCGCAGTGGGTGCGCATGGGGCGCGTCAGATGGTGACGAGCTCGTAGGCGCGGGTGCCGATGCCGAGCTTTTCGGCGTGTGCGAGCTGGATGCGCCAGTCGGTGCCGGGCGAGACGTGCGAGAAGTGGTCGTGCTGGTCGGCGGCGTGGCAGTCGCCTAGCTTGCTGTGGGCAACGGCGGGGGCGTTGTTGACGGCATCGACGCAGGCCTGGTCGAGGGCGACGGGGTCGAAGGAGGCGAACATGCCGATGTTGGGGACGATGCCGGCGTCGTTTTCGGGGTGGCAGTCGCAGTTGGGCGAGACGTCGACGACGAGGCTGATGTGGAAGTGGGGTCTGCCGTCGAGGACGGCCATGGCGTATTCGGCCATCTTGCGGTCGAGGGAGCCGGGCTTGGACTCGAAGGAGGGCTCGATGGCGTCCTTGGGGCAGATGCCGATGCACTGTCCGCAGCCGACGCAGCGGCTGTGGTCGAGGTGTGCCTTGCCGTTCTCGAAGACGGGGGCGTTGTGGGCGCAGACCTTGGCGCAGCGCCGGCAGCCGACGCACTTGGCCTGGTTGACCTGTGGCTTGGCGTCGCAGTGCTGCTCCATCTTGCCGGCGCGTGAGCCGCAGCCCATGCCGATGTTCTTGATGGCGCCACCGAAGCCGGTCATCTCGTGTCCCTTGAAGTGGTTGAGGGAGATGAAGATGTCGGCGTCCATGATGGCGCGTCCGATGCGGGCCTCCTTGACGAGTTCGCCGTTGCGGACGGGGACGGCGATGTCGTCGGTGCCGCGGAGGCCGTCGCCGATGAGGATGTGGCAGCCGGTGGTGTAGGGGGTGAAGCCGTTGATGTAGGCGGTCTCGATGTGGTCGAGGGCGTCCTTGCGGTGGCCAACGTAGAGGGTGTTGCAGTCGGTGAGGAACGGCTTGCCGCCGAGGCGCTTGACCTCGTCGACGACGGCGCGGGCGTAGTTGGGGCGGAGGAAGGAGAGGTTCCCCAGCTCGCCGAAGTGGATCTTGATGGCGGTGAACTTGCCGTTGAAGTCGATGTGCTCCAGGCCGGCGGCGCGGATGAGCGCGACCAGCTTGCCGGCGAGACCGGCGCCGAATGCCTTGGTGCGGAGGTCGCTGAAATAGACCTTGGACGGTTCCATAGTGTGCGTTTCCTTGTCTAGATGATGTGCAATTTCCGGACAGAAATGGACATGACTGTAATGTAATGCGTAAGTGTCCAAAACGCAACTGAAAAAAAGTATGGGTGTTCGCTTTGAAATTTGCGAGTGAGATGATTACCTTATGGCGCAAGTCATTCTTGTGCCTGGGCTTGAGGAGAGAAGAGGGCAGGGAGGGTGCGCGGGCTGCGGCCTGGCGGCGTCATGTTATGCGCCTTCAGGTGGTTGCGGACGCTCTTCTGTGGACTGACGGTGAAGTGAGTCCTTCTGCTGTCTTTTTATGGTCTGGCCAAGCTTGGGATGACGTAGGCATGGGTCTCGTCGCGGCGCAGGCTTCTTTCCTGTCTGGGGCGAGGGCGCGAATGTGTTTGTTTTGCTTGGGTCAAGCAAAGCCACGATAACGAACGTACAAGAGAAGAACGAAAGCACAAGGAAGAAAGGAGAGAGGTCATCATGTCGGAAGGGAATTCAGGCTACACAGTGACGGAGACGGAGTCCTGGGGTTCGCGTCTGGGCGGTTCGATCAAGGGCGTGATCACGGGTGTGATCCTGTTTTTGGTGTCGTTTGTGGTTCTGTTCAAGAACGAGGGATGCGCGGTGCGTCAGGCGCGGGCGCTGGAGGAGGGCAAGTCGTCGTGCGTGTCGGTGTCGAGCGACAAGATTGACATGTCGAACGAGGGCAAGTTGATCCACACGTCGGGCAAGGCCGAGACGCAGGATGTGCTGAGCGACGCGAATGTGGGCCTCAGCGAGGTGGCGTTCCGTCTGGAGCGCAAGGTCGAGATCTACCAGTGGGTCGAGGACTCCCACACCCGTGAGGAGAAGAAGCTGGGCGGCAGCAAGGAGAAGATCACCACCTACACCTACAAGAAGGAGTGGGTTTCCCAGCCGGTGGACTCGTCCACGTTCAAGGACCCGCAGGCCCCGACCCGCAACGCCAATGTGGGCAGCCTTCCCATCGAGGACGAGACGCAGTACTGCTCGAACGCCAAGCTGGGCGCGTTCACGCTCAATGAGACGCTCATCCGCAAGGTCGGCGGCGCCCAGGACTATGTGTTCGCCAAGGACTTCAAGCTGCCCGAGACGCTGCCCGTCGGCAGCCGCATCGAGGGCAAGTATGTCGTTATCCCCTTCCAGCAGCCCGTCGCCACGCAGGTGGCCACCGGCATCCAGCAGGTGGCGACCGCCATCCAGCAGCCCGTGGCCGGTCAGCAGCCTGCGGTTGCCGGTCAGCAGCCCGTCGTCCAGCAGC
>CALZPA010000123.1 GCA_945827525.1 uncultured Lentisphaeria bacterium
ACGCAAGACATTAAAAAGGAGCCGCGTACATGTGCATTGAGGAATATATCATCTCCATGAATTCTACGGTTGCACACCGATTCAATACCGGGATAATATCCTGATATTCCATGCAAATCACCTTCTAGTCTATTCCGACTTGAGAGTTACGGAAATTTCCGAACAGATGGGATTTCCGGATCAATTCTATTTCTGCAAGTTTTTCCGGGCAAAAACAGGATATTCCCCAAGCCAGTTCAGGACACAGATGAAAAATATGAGAACTCCTGCCTTTGGCTGTGATGACGAGGAATAGGAATAGCTCTTTGGAGGCAGGCGCACGTCACAACCGGGGAGGCCGGGGAAAGGCCCATGTCAAGATATCTGAAGATTTTAATGACACATGACGCTAGGGATGCAGGGCCTCCTCGGCCAGGTAGGAGCTGCGGACCAGCGGGCCGCTGACGGCACGGCGGAAATGCAGCTCGTCCTCGGCAAAGCGACGCCAGGCGTCAAACTCCTCGGGCGTCACCATGCGGGCGACGGGCCAGTGCTCCAGCGTCGGCTGAAGATACTGGCCCAGCGTGACGATGTCCACGCCGGCGTCGCGCAGGTCTCGGAGCGTCTGGCGAATTTCGTCCTCGGTCTCGCCGACTCCGAGCATGAGTCCGGACTTGACGAGGGTGCCGGGGCGGCGATGGGCGGCGGCATGGCGGAGGACGGCGAGGCTGGTGTCGAAGCTGGCGACGGAGCGCAGTTGGGGCGTCAGGCGGCGGACGGTCTCGACGTTGTGTCCGAAGACGCGGAGTCCGGTTTCGAGGATGGTGTCGACGGAGGCGAGGCGGCCATGGAAGTCGGAGACGAGGAGTTCGACGGAGGTGTCTGGGCAGGTCTGGCGGATGGCTCGGACGATGGCGGCGAGATGGTCGGCGCCGCCGTCGGGGAGGTCGTCGCGGGTGACCATGGTGACGACGACGTGGCGCAACTGGAGGGTCTGGACACTGGCGGCGATGTGTGCGGGCTCGTCCTGGTCGGGGGGGAGAGGTCGTCCGTGGGCGACGGCGCAGAAGCGGCAGTTGCGGGTGCAGGTGTCGCCGAGGGCCATGAAGGTGGCGGTGCGTCGTTTCCAGCAGTCGCTGCGGTTGGGGCACTGGGCGCTTTCGCAGACGGTGTGGAGGCAGGCCTTGGCGAGCATTCGGCGCATCTCGAGGCGTTCGGCGGCGCCGACATAGGGGACGCGGAGCCAGTCGGGCTTGTGTGAGCTTGGCTGGAGGCCGGTCTGGCGTTCGCCTCTGAACCAGGCTCCGAGTTCGTCAAGGAGCTGTCGGCTGACGGGGACAAGAGGCTGCGGCGTGGCGACGGCGCGGATGGCGTCGTGGTCGGTGGGGGCAGGCGGCTGTGCAGCAACGCCTCGTTCGGCGACGGTGGCGATGAAGTCGCGGTCGGCGGGTGCGAGGTCGAGGTCGGGGATGTCGTTGGCCTCGAACCAGGCGAAGGTCTGCCCCTCCTGGGGAGTCATGGACGTGACGGCGGCGAGGCGGCAGAGCATGAAGTGAAGCCGGACGGTCTTGTCGGGGTAGACATGGACGAGTGAGGCGAGCTCGACGGCGGCGGTGACGGTGGCCGCGAGCTCCTCGCGCAGCTCGCGGGCGATGCACGCCTGGAGGGTTTCGCCGGGGGCGCATTTGCCGCCGGGGAATTCCCATTTGCCGGCGAGGGAGCCTCCGGGGCGCCGCGTCGCGAGCAGCAGCTTGTGTCCGAAGAAGGCGATGGCGGCGCAGACCTCGATGCAGGTGTCAGCAGAATGAGCCATGGGTGTGTGCGGGGGGAAAGATTGGGCGAGGAGTGACGGCGGGCGAGGAGTGACGGCGGGCGGATGGGGCAAGGGGGGGCGATGCGGCTGGACGGGCGAGGGGTGGAGGCGGCAGAAACAGGACGGCCTCATCGCGGCAAGACGATGAGGCCGTCCGATGGCGGGATGTCTGACTGACGGGCGAGGCGGCGTCAGGCGAAGAGGTCAGGTGCGTGGAGTGGCGTCGTCACTGGGGCAGTCCGACGAGGAATTCGGCTCTGCGGTTCATCTGATGCTCCTGCTCGGACTTGGCGTTGGGGACGGCGGGATGATCCTCGCCATAGCTGACGGTCTGCATTCTGGCGGGGTCGATGCCGAGGTTCTGGAGGTAGTTCTGGACGGAGAGGCTGCGGCGCTCGGAGAGGGAGCGGTTGTACTCGTCGCTGCCACGTTCGTCGCAGTGTCCTTCGATGACGACGCGGAAGGTGGGGTTGGCGCGGAGGTGTTCGGCGAGTCCGTCGAGCTTGACGCGTTCGGAGGGGCGGACCTCATAGCGGTTGAAGTCGAAGTAGACCTTCTCGTTCCAGTAGTTGCCGTTCTTCACGAAGTCCTGTCCGTTGAGTGCGGCGCCGCTGAGGGCGTCGCGGGTGTCCTGCCAGGCGCCGGCGGCGGGCTGGTTGGGGTCGATGCCGGCGAGGCCGTCGGCGGCGGAGCCATTGAGGGCACCGGCGGCGGAGCCGGCGCCGTCTGCGGTGGCGGCGTTGGCGAGGGGTACCAGTCCGGGATCCTCGTCGCCGAGGACGTTCACGGAGGGGGTGGCGCCCTTGGTGCCGTCCTCGGACATGGAGCCGGGGGCGTTTTCGGTCAGCCCCGTCAGGTTCACCTTGCTTCCCTTGCCACAGCCAAAGCCGACCATCAGCACTATGGCCAGCATCCAAGTCATCGTCAAAAGTCTGCGCATGTTCTCTTATTTCCTCATACCTCTCCCAACCTCTCGTCTGGGCCCTTCCCAGACGAGAGGCGCTCTGGGGTGACCTTCTTATTTCTCCGGCTGCTCTCCGGACTCGGCGGCTTCAGGCGCTTCCGTCGTGGCGGCGGGTTCCGCCGTTTCGGCGACGGGTTCCGCAACAGGCTCCGCGGCGGGTTCAACGACAGGCTCGGCTACGGGCTCGGCCGTTTCGGCAACAGGCTCAGCGGCGGGTTCAACGACAGGCTCGGCTACAGGCTCGGCCGTTTCGGCAACAGGCTCAGCGGCGGGTTCCGCAGCAGGCTCGGCGGCGGGCTCCGCAACGGGCTCTGCCGTTTCGGCAGCGGGCTCCGCGACCGGCTCGGCGACAGGCTCTGCGGCGGGCTCGGCGATGACGGCGGCGGCGGCGAGCGTCGCGGCAGCGGGCTCGTCGGCGGGCTTTTCGGGCTCGTCGGGCTGGATGAAGTCCTCGGGGGTGAGGAGTCGTGCGGAGATGATTCTCTCGGCGATCCAGTTGGCGATGACGGCGGCGCCCTGCTCGTTGTGCATGGCCCAGCCGTTCATCCACTTCTGGGCGCTGTGGAGTCCGTTGACCTCGAAGAGCGAGCGCGCGTCGACGACGGGGATCTGGTGCTTTTCGCAGCAGCGTCGGGTGGCGTTCACGACCTGGTCGTAGAACTGCGTCTGGCGTTCGGTCCAGAGTCTGAAGGCGTCGGGGTCGTAGCCGACGTCCTCGTTGAGCTGCGGGTAGACGGGGTTGGGGAGCCAGAAGAGGAGTCGGCTGCCGGTCTCCTGGACTTTGGCGATGAAGGCGTCGAGGTCGTCGGAGAGCTGAGCGAGTCGGAGGGCGAGGGCGTCGGCGTCGGCGGCCTCGCGCTGTGAGAGGATGGCGTCGCCGAAGACGAAGGAGGCGATGACGAGCTGTGGGCGGAAGGGGGTGACGTCGCGGAGGAGTCGCTTGAGTCCCTGGGAGGTTCGGCAATGGCGGATGCCGGTGTTGAGGACGGCGAGGGTGCCGTTGTCGGCGAAGCGTTCGCGGAGCTTGGCCTCGAGGAGGGCGGGCCAGGACTGTTCGGCGGGCTCGAGGCTGAGGGTGGCCTCGTCACCGATGCAGACGACGCGGACGGCGCTGTCCGTGAGGCGGGCGACGGTGGCCTGGTTCATGCGAGGGGGCCAGTCGCAGATGGCGCTGTCGGCGTTCCATTCGCCGGCGGTGGGGATGATGAACTGCGGTCTGCTGACGATGAGCTTGGAGACGTCGGGCTCGCGGATGCCGGCGATTTCTGCCCGGACGCAGTCGGGGCACTTTTCGGGCTTGACGAAGACGCCGAGCTGGCAGGCGAGCTGTTCCTGGACGGACCAGTTGAAGGTGTTGCCGCAGGAGGCGCAGACGAGCTGTTCGGGTGTGTGTGTCTGGAAGAAGGCGAGGCAGGTTGGGCAGCGGCGCTTGGGCTCGTCGCGCATGGCGCACTTGTCGCGGAGCTGCTCCTCGGCGCGGTAGGTCCAGGTTCCGTTGCACCCCTGGGTGCAGCAGGGTCTCTCCTCGTCCTTGAGCTGGCTGAGGTTCTTGACGCATTCGTCGCAGAGCTTGACCATGGGTCTGGAGTTGCCGTGGACATGCGCGGCGAGCTGCATGCTGCGGTTCCAGACCCAGGTGTTCTTGCAGGCCTTGTTGCGGCATGGGACCTCGATGTCCTTGGCGGTGGAGAAGAAGTGGAAGCAGTCCTTGCACATGCGCGAGGGCATGACGGGCTCCTGTCCCTCGGGGGTGTTGCGGATGGCCTCGAGCTGCTCGTAGGTGGAGAGGGTCCAGGTGTTCTTGCAGCCATGGATCTTGCAGGGCATCTCGATGGGCTTGAGCTCCTGGAATTTCTTGAAGCAGTCCTCGCACATGCGGGCGGGCGGCGCGTCGAGGGACTTGCCGGCGCGGAGGTGCTCGAGTTGCTGGTGCTTGGTCCAGAGGACGGAGTTGTTGCAGCCCTTGACTCGGCAGGGGAGGTAGTCGTCCTTGAGTTCGCGGTAGATCTTGAAGCAGTCGTTGCAGAGTCTGGGGGCTGGGGGCTTGCCGCCGCTGGCCATCTGCTCGCGGGCGGTCCAGGTCCAGGTGTTCTTGCAGCCGCGGAGTCTGCAGGGGCGTTCCTGGTCATGGAATTCGCCCATGTTCTCCTTGCACTTGTCGCAGAAGCCGTGCGGGGGCTTGGGCTCCTCGCCGGGCTTGGCGCGTCGTTCGGCCTCGAGCTGCTGGAAGCGGTCCCAGACGAAGGTGCCCTCGCAGCCGGGGGTTGAGCAAGGCACCTCCTTGTCGGAGAGCTCCTGGAGCCTGGCGTAGCACTCGTCGCACATCTTCGAGGAATGGGAGGACTTGCCGCGCGCCAGGTTCTGGATGACCTCGGCACCTGACACATGAATGACATTCTGGCATCCGCGGATACGGCACTTCATGTCCTTTCCGGGGAACAAATCGCCCAAGTTACCCAATCTGTTGTTGTCCAAGAGACACACTCCTCAAGCTGTGACAGCTTCGCAAGATGACTGCTGATGCGGCCGTGGCGGGCGGAGCCGTCCGCCCGTTCGGCTGCGACACGATGGCCAGGCGCGTCCGTGTGGGGGGACAGGCATGGCCGGCGACGAATAGGACTCGATTCCCCTGGTGGTTGGGAGACCGGCGCGGGCGCGCGCCGGGTCTGCCGCCATCCCGCCGGGGGAACCTGACGTGCGGGGATAGCTTGGCAGAGATGGATGACAGATGGCGCGGGCGCAGGGCCATCTTGTCCTGCGCCCGGAGGACGGCGGCCCCTGCAGGGCCGTCGCCGGAGACACACAATCACCTAAAACATAATCCAAAAGGGGCTAAAGGCAAACGGGCGGTCGGACGAAATTTCGTGTGTGCGGTCAGTCGGCGGGGAAGGCGATGATGCAGTCGAGATTGAGGTGCTGTCCGAGGGGGTTGGCCAGGCGGATGACGTTGGGTCCTTTGCGGAGGCTGTAGCGTGCGTGCTGGCCGTTGGCCTGCGGGACGAGCGCCTGCCACTGGGAGGCGGGGCCGCGTCCCCAGCCGCCGGTGCCTGGGAATTCGAGCAAGGCCTGGCTGGTGCCGTTGACCTCGAGGAGTCGGAGGGCGATGGGTTCGGCGCAGGCGGTGACGAACGCGAGGTGGTAGCTGCCGTCGGCGGGCGCCTGGATCGTCCATTCGAGGCATCCGCCTCGGAAGCCCCAGTTGTAGATGCAGCCGCCCTGGTGGGTGTTGAGGTGGGAGGTGCTGATGGAGGGCGCTTCGCCGGTGACGACGCGGAACGCCTCGCCTTCGGCGAAGATCGCGTTGGCGCGCGCGAGGAGCGCGGGGCGGTCGACGGGCTTGAGGGCGGCGGTGCCGCCGAGTCGTTCGAGTCGGACGTGGAGTTTGGGGCAGACGCCGCCGGGGGCGGGCACGGTCAGTTGGAGGTTCGAGCCGCTGCCCAGGTAGTCGAGGCGCCTGCCGTCGAGGTCGAGGCGGGTGCCGCCGGAGACCTGGAGGGTGGCCTCGGGCGCGCCGGCGACGTCGAGGCGGTAGAGTCCGGGCTCGCCGTTCCACTCCAGTTGCGCAGTGGCCATTTCGTCGACGCAGCGTCCGCGGAGGGGCTGTGGGGCGGCTGCGGTGGCGCCGTCGATGGCGATGGGGAATTCGACGGGGACGGGCTTGAGGGAGGCGAGGTCATCGAAGCGCAGCTGGAGGCTGCTGGCGCCGGCGGGGAGGTTGAGCTGGACGGTCTTGGTCTGGTCGTCGTAGCTCCACTGGGTGTCGGGGAGGGGCTCGGCGTTGAGGAAGACGCGCCGTGGGCGCTGTCCGGCGAAGATGGCGATGTGGGTGGGCTTGTCGCCGTTGACGGTGGCTCGGACGGCGCGTTCGGTGTAGGCGGCGCCGTAGCTGACGTTCTCGTGCGCCTCGAAGAGGAGTCGTCCCTCGTGGCTGAGCTTGGTTCCGGCGGCGCAAACGACTCCCGCCAGCAGGGCGGAAGCAATCAGACTGGGCATGGCTGGGATCCTCATGGCTGGTTGATGTGCTGGGGTGGGGTTGGGTGGTTGGTTGGGTGGGAGGAGTGCTTAGCGGATGCGGCTTTGCCGTCTGGGGTCGAAGGCCTCGCGGACGCCCTCGCCGATGAAGACACAGAGGAGCATGACGACGAAGAGGGCGCCGGAGGGGTAGGCGATGAGCCACCAGGCCTCGCGCTGCACCTGTGCCTGCTGGAGGAGCTGTCCCAGGCTGGGGGTTGGCGGCGGCAGTCCGAAGCCGAGGTAGTCGAGTCCGGCGAGGGAGCCGATGGCTCCGACCAGGGAGAAGGGGACGAAGGTGACGAGCGGCACGAGCGCGTTCGGGAGGATGTGGCGGAGGACGATGAGCCACCAGGGCAGTCCGAGGCAGCGCGCGGCCTCGACGAAGGGCTGGCGGCGCAGGCGGAGCATCTCTGCGCGCATGTAGTAGCTCACGCCAATCCAGTTGAACAGCGCGTAGCAGACCAGCAGCAGCCAGAAGCCCGTGCCGAAGAGGGAGCCCATCAGGATGACGATGTAGAGGAACGGCAGGGCGCTCCAGATTTCGATGGCGCGTTGCCCGAGCAGATCCACGCAGCCACCCAGGTAGCCCTGGAGGCAGCCGAACAGTGTGCCGAACATCATGGAGCTGATGACGAGGACCAGTCCGAAGGTCAGGCTGGTGCGGAGGCCGTAGAGGATGCGCGCGAGGACGTCGCGTCCCGCGTCGTCCAGGCCGAGGCGGTGTCCGGGGACGGGGCGGAAGGGATGCTCGACGCGCTCCAGCTCGCAGGAGAGGGTGTGGGGACGTCCGGCGATCTCGAGGGTCGTGGCGCCGTGGGCCGGCTGCTCGGCGGAGCCGCCGTAGCGTCGGCTGCCGGCGACGGTCTCCTCGGCGGCGGACTGGCTGTCGGCGAAGGTGTCGCGGACGGCGGCGAGCACCTGGTCGCGGACGGGTGGGGGTAGGGCGGCGAGGGTGTCGGCGCCGTGTTCGGGTGTGTCTTCGCCTCGTCGGAAGCGCCAGGCGAGGACGCGGGCGCTGCGGGTGGCGTCGGCCTCCAGGAGCTTCAGGATGACGCGGCTGGGGGGGCGTCGGCGTGGGCGGAAGGCGAGGAGGCGGATGGTGACATCGGGGGCACCGTCGCGGCCGGCGCAGGCGAATTCGGCCTCGGGGGCGGGTTGGTTGTCGAGTCGCGTGGCGACGGCCTGGCGGAGGTCGTCGGGGAGTGACCAGAGGTCGTCGAGGCGGTGTGCGGTCCAGCCGTGGGGGGGCGGAGTCATGAGGGAGTCTCCGCCGTCGAGGGAGAGGATGGCGAGGTGGTCGTCGATGGCGGCGGTGGCGACGCCGGGCACGGGCGTCAGGCGGACCTGGGCGCGCCGGTAGGGGGCGAGCTCCTCGCTGGGGACCTGGCTGTTGGGGCCGCTGCGGAAGGGGGGCCAGAGCATCCAGCCGCCGGCGGCGGCGAAGGCGGGGCTGGCGTCGAGGGCGCGGTAGTCGGGGGCGAGTGGGGAGCCGTCGCCCGTCAGCTCGTCGGAGGAGTAGTGGGCGAAGACGGGGAGGAGGAGGCGGCCATCGCCGGTTCGCACCAGGAGCGGGACGTCATTGGCGACGAGTTCGGCGCAGAGGCTGACGGCGTAGAGTCCGGCCAGGAGCCAGAGCGAGAGCCAGGCGCGGCGCAGTTGCCTGAAGCGGCGGAGGCGCTTGCGGGCGACGGGGTTCAGGGAGAGGAATTGGGGTAGGGGCATCGGGGAGGTCGGGAGGCGTGGGGGCGCGCGTGGGGCGCGTGGTCATTTGGTGGTGTGTCCGAAGCAGTCGTCGAGGGCGTTGTTTCGGAGCTGTGTGTAGGTGTTGGAGGCGACGTGTCCGTCGATGTAGACGCAGTTGTTGCGCTGGCCGTGGCGGGTGGAGAGGGCGAACTGCGGCTCGGCGCTCTGTGCGGCCCAGGTGGGGTAGGTGTGGCTGGAGTGGGTGCAGAAGAAGTAGGTCCAGCCTTTGGAGCCGTTGGCGTCGTTGCCGGACTCGGCCATGGCGATGACGGCGGAGGGTCTGGTGACTTTGGAGCGGACGAGGGTGTTGTTGGACCAGTTGCAGTCGGGCATGGTGTGCCAGATGTTGGCGCCGTAGCCGCCCTCGTGGAGGTTGGCGGTCTTGGTGGTGATGGAGGGGCAGTAGGCCACGTTCTTGTCGCCGAGGAGGTTGCAGCGTGCGTGCATGACGTCGAAGTGGTTGATGAAGCTGTCGGAGCCGCCGGCGTTCCGGCGCTGTGAGCCGGGCGGTATCTGGTCGTCGTGCTCGTCGGCGTAGAGGTTGATGGCCAGTCCGATCTGCTTGAGGTTGGAGACGCAGGAGATGGAGCGCGCCTTCTCGCGGGCCTTGGAGAGAGCGGGGAGCAGCATGGCCGCCAGGATGGCGATGATGGCGATGACCACAAGCAGCTCAATCAGCGTGAAGGACAGCAGGCGGCAGGCAAGACGACGCATGGCTCTCTCCTTGGTTGTCTGTGGGGCTGGAACGTGGGGAATGGGATGGGTCGATAGGCGGTGCGGGGGCAGATGAGGGTTTGGGGCGGGGCGGCGCTCCCCTCGTCTCCCGAGTGGGGGAGGCGGGGGGAGAGGAGGGTGGTCAGTGCGCGGTCAGGCGTTCCACCAGAGCTTGAGGTTGTCGATGGTCTCGATGATGTCGCGGCGCTGTTCGGGTCCGGCTGGGATTTCGCGCTCGATGACGAGCTCGCCGTCAAAGCCGGAGTTCTTGAGCTTGCGGATGAAGGCGGGGAAGTTGACCTGTCCCTTGCCGACCTGGACTTCGCGTCCGAGGCTGTGGCCGTCGGTGGGCTGGAGGCCATCCTTGACGTGGACGTTGCGGACATAGGGGCCGAAGACGTCGAGGGCGTCGATGGGGTTTCCCTTGCCGTAGAGGAGCAGGTTGGCGGGGTCGAGGTTGATGCCGAGGTTGTCGAGTCCGAGGTCCTGGATGACCCGGAGGAGGACGATGGGCGTCTCCTGTCCGGTCTCGAACCAGAAGCCGACGCCGAGGTCGCGGCAGTGCGAGGCGACCTCGCCGATGGCGTCGACGACGGGGCGGTACTCGGGGTCGGTGAGGTTTTCGGGGATGAAGCCGCAGTGGGTGACGATGGCGGGGAGACCGAGCTTCCGGGCGAAGTCGCCGCCGCGCTTGAGTTCCTCGACGCGCCGTGCGCGGTATTGGGGCGGGACGAGTCCTAGGGTGGTGGGGCCTTCGGTGTAGTTCCAGACGCGCGGCTCGCAGTAGCCGGCCCAGAGGGCGCAGGGCTTGACGCCGGTGGCCTGGGACTGGCGGAGGATGGAGGCGGCGAGCTCGTCCGTGTAGAGGGAGGTGTCCCAGATGTTGAGCTGGCAGGTGGTGAGGCCGAGTTCGGCCATGAGGTCGAAGATGCCGTCCTTGCTGTTGGGGCCGATGGCCTTGATGACGCCGATGTTCATGAGTGGTGTGTGGGGGTAGGTTGGGTTTGCAGTGCAGATGGCTGTATGGATGGAGGCAGAAGGGGGAGGAGTCACACAGAGTCTGTGGACGTTGGGGAGGTCGTTGGCGTCATTTGTAGGCGGGCGGTGCGGAGGGGAGGGTGGTGTCGGTGGGGAGGACGGCGAGGTGGAGGCAGATGCCGTTGCGGTTGAGGGACTCGCAGTGGCCGTCGACGAAGAGGACGTTGGCCTGTCCGCCGTGGTCCCAGTCGACGCGGGAGCCGGGGCCCTCGTAGTAGACGGAGTCGATGGTGCGCCAGGTCCAGTGGGAGAGGAAACGTCCGTCGGTGCAGAAAGGGACGATGGTGGGCTTCTTGACGGCGGTGATCTTGCAGGGCGCGAGGACGCTGATCTTGCCGCTGAACATGGTGCTGGCGCCGCTCTGGAGCCCGGAGGTGCCGGTGAAGTTCAGGGCGCTGGTGAAGTCATAGTCGTTGGGTGAGGGGTCGGCGTCGCAGAGGAAGACCTTGGGCTCCTCGCCGACATAGGAGTAGAGGAGGACCTGCGGCGGCTTGTTCTGGTCCTTGTAGCTGCCCCAGTCCGCGCCGTTCTTGCAGACGGGGACGTAGGGGAGCCAGTTGCGGTTGTCGCCGGTGTACATCTGCATGGCGACGCCGATCTGGCGCTTGTTGGAGACGCAGGAGATCTGCTCGGCCTTCTCG
>CALZPA010000124.1 GCA_945827525.1 uncultured Lentisphaeria bacterium
CAGGCGTGACGTCAGGCGAATGGTTCAGCGTGGAGGATGTCGAGGAGGAGGAAGACGGCGGGGCGTCAGGCGAATGGTTCAGCGTGGAGGATGTCGAGGAGGAGGAGGAAGACGGCGAGGCGTAGGTGCGTGACGGTCGCCGGACGTCGTTTCTCTCCGTGCGCGTGGCGCGAGGGGAGGGATGGCGTCCGGCGACCTTGCGGGGAGGGGGAGGTGTTGGTGTTGGTGTTGGCCTAGAGGAAGCCGGCCTGGGCGAGCGTGTCCATGGTGATGGCGGAGTCGTGGGAGGTGCGGCTGTCGCCGTCGCGGAGGTCCTGGAGACGTCGGACGTACTTGCCGAGGACGTCGGTCTCGAGGTTGACGAGGGCGCCAGGCTGGAGGGCGTGTAGATTGGTGTGTGACCAGGTGTGGGGGATGATGCTGACGCCGAAGGAGGCGTCATCGAGGTGCGAGATGGTGAGCGAGACGCCGTTGATGGCGATGCTGCCCTTCATGATGATTTCGGGTGCGAGCTGCGGGTCGAGGGCGACGCGGAGCTCGAGGTCGTCGTGTGCGCGTCCGATGGCGAGGACGCGGGCGGTTCCGTCGACGTGTCCAGCGACGATGTGTCCGCCGAGTCGGTCTCCGAGGCGGAGGGCGCGTTCGAGGTTGAGCGGGTCGCCGGGCGCGGCGTGTCCGAGGTTGGTGCGCCGGAGCGTCTCGGCGAGGGCGTGGAAGTGGATGGTGCCGTTGCCGAAGGCGGTGACGGTGAGGCAGGCGCCATTGACGGCGACGCTGTCGCCGATGGCGAGGTCGGGCGTGGGGAAGGCGGCGGTGACGCTGACGGTGCCGGCGGCGCCGTGGACGGTCAGTCCGCGCAGGACGCCAACCGTTTCAACGAGTCCAGTGAACATGGTGCTGAGGTGTCGGTGCTTGCTGATGGGGGAGGGATGGGAGGGGACGGTCGTCGTCAGGGGCGGTAGGAGTCCACAAAAGACACAAAAGGCTCAAAAAAACTGTGGGAGTCCACAAAAGACACAAAAGACGCAAACGAATCTGTTTGATGGGAGAGGGGAGGGCGTCAGGGGCGGAGGGTGGGTGGGCCAGGCTGGGGCGGGGCGCCGAGCTTGGCCGAGTAGAGGATGTCGGGGCCGAAGGGACGGAGTTCGACGTCGTGGAGGTCGAGCGCCTCCGCGAGGGTCAGGGGGCTGTCGCCGCCGACGACGGGGCGGCTGTCGCGGCCAGTGAGCAGCTTCGGCGCGATGAAGAAGGCGACCTCGTCGACGGCGTGGGCGCGGAGGGCGACGCCGGCGAGTTCGCCGCCGCCCTCGAGCAGGAGCGTCATGATGCCGTCGGCGCCGAGCTGGTTGAGGAAGGCGCGCCATTCGGGGGCGGAGACGGGCTTGGCGCGTCGCGGTCTCGGGCCGCCGTCGTGGAGCATGGGCGCGTCGGGGGGGATGGGGCGGGACGTCCAGACGAGTCGCTGCGGCTGCCGTGGCCAGTCGTGGGGTTCGCGGACGAGGAGGGAGGGGCGGTCGAGGCGTGCGGTCTCGCCGCCGACCATGATGGCGTCGGCGGCCTGGCGGAGTCGCTGGACGTGTGCGCGGGCCTCGGGGCCGGTGATCCACTGGGAGTCGCCTGTCCGGGTGGCGATGCGTCCGTCGAGGGTCATGGCCATCTTGAGGAGGACGTAGGGTCGTCCGGTGGTGATCCAGTGGAAGAACGCGCGGTTGAGGTCTCGGCAGGGGCGTTCGAGGACGCCGCAGTCGACGGTGACGCCGGCCTGTCGGAGGAGGTCGATGCCGCGTCCGGCGTGGCGGGGGTTGGGGTCGAGGCAGCCGACGACGACGCGGGCGATGCCGGCGTTGAGGATGGCCTGGGTGCAGGGCGGGGTGCGTCCGTAGGTGCAGCAGGGCTCGAGGGTGACGTAGAGGGTGGCGCCCCGGGTGTGTCCGGCGGCGTCGCGGAGGGCGTTGGGCTCGGCGTGGGGGAGTCCGGGGCCGTGGTGGTACCCGCGGCCGACGATGGTGCCGTCGGGCGCGACGACGACGGCGCCGACCATGGGGTTGGGGGAGGTCATGCCCCAGGCGCGGCTGGCGAGGTCGAGCGCCAGAGCCATGTGGCGCTCGTCGTCCCCTGTTCCCGCGTGGGGGGTGGTATGGCAGTGGGTCATGGTCTCCTCCAGCCGGCGATGATTTCGTCGAAGAGGTTGATGTAGTGCTGTCGGTCGAAGTCCTCGAGGAGGGTGAGGCGGACGGTGGCGGACTCGAGGAGGGCGTACATGGTCTCGGAGGCGCGGAGGGTGTCCATGGGTCGGAGCTCGCCGTTGCGGATGCCCTCGCGGACGAGTCGCGAGAGGAGTCGGTGGAGGCCGATGGTGTGCATGCGGACGCGGTGGGTGACGGGGTCGCCGCGCCGCCGCAGGCCGATGAGGTACTCGATGATGGCCTGGATGAGTGGCGGGTTGGTGGCCATGGTGTCGATGACGTCGGCGCAGAGCAGGCGGATCTTGCCGACGACGGTGCAGCCGGGGTCGGCCCTGACGGCGGCCTCGAAGTTTCGTCCGATGCTGTTGACGAGCTCGTAGATGGCGCGGTCGAAGATTTCCTGCTTGTTGCGGAAGTACTTGTAGAGCGTGGTTCTGGAGAGTCCGCAGGCTTCGGAGATCTGCTGGTAGGTCACTTCGCCATAGCCTCGCTCGCCGATGAGCTTCAGCGTCTTGCGCATGATTTCCGTGCGGCGCGCCTCATGATCGACTACAATCGTCACCCTTGGTGTCCCTCCCTTCGGTCATCTGCTGGTGGCTGTCCGTTCGCCCGTATGGCCGGCCCCCAGCAGATGCAGGCCGCCATCGACATACAGCGTCAGGCCCGTGACGCCCGAGGTGCGCTCCAGAAACAGGGCCGCCTCGCAGAGATCCGCCTCGGTCGTCCGGCAGCCCAGCGGAATGCGCCCGACGAGCCGCTCCAGGCGCTCCGGCGGCACGCCGGGCGGCGACAGCACCAGCCCGGGCGCGATCGCGTTCACGCGGAACGACGGCGCCCACTCCAGCGCGCACGCCTCGGTCGCGTCGCGCAGCGACTTCTTCGCCAGCCCGTAGCCGCCGGACGCGGGGTCCGCGAGTCCCACGCGGTAGTCCAGCAGGTTGATGATGTGTCCGCTCCCGCTGAACTCGTGGTACTGACGCATCACCTCGAAGGGCCCCAGGAAGTTCACCGACAGGTCGTTCAGGAGTTCCGTGGGGCTTTCCCCGCAGAGGGGTCGGCGGCGGTAGCAGGAGGCGTTGTTGACGACGACGGAGGGCAGGCTGTCGGCGGTGGAGAGGTCGCGGAACATGCCGAGCACGGCGATGGCGTCCGTGAGGTCGCAGCACTTGAGGCTGTGGTGTCCGTCCGGGTTGAGGGAGCGCACCTCGTCCAGGAGGGACTCGGCCTCGCCGCCGGAGGTGTGGTAGTGGATGATGATGGAGTAGCCCTCCCGGGCGAAGGCGAGCGCGAGATGGCGTCCGATGCGTCTGGCGGCGCCGGTGACGAGGATGGTTCTGCGCTGTGGCTGCTGCTGGGTCATGGTGGTGCTGTGGTTCGCCGAGGCTGTCAGGCGAGGTCCTCGCAGGCGAGGAGGACGGCCTGTCGTGCGGCGTGGAGGTCGGGGAGGTGGTGGCGGACGAAGGCCTTGGCGAGGGCGAGGCGGTCGCCGTCGCGGCGGGCGTTGCGGACGAGGAGGAGTCCGACATAGACGATGGTCTGCATCCGGAGGAGGTGTCTGGCGAGGCGCTCCAGGAGGGCGGAGGGCTGCTGGGCGAGGAGGGCGAGCGTCTCGTCGGTGAGGGTCTGGGCGTCGCGGAGGCGGGCGACGGTGGCCTCGGCGCCGGGGACGTCGGCGACGCTGGCGAAGAGGTCGGCGACGATGGGGTCGATGACGTGGGTCATGAGTCCGCCGGTGGCGGCGACGACCTGCATCTGAGAGGTTCCCTCGTAGATGTTCATGATGCGCGCGTCGCGGTAGTAGCGTTCGGCGATGCGCTCGTGCATGTAGCCCTTGCCGCCCATGCACTGGATGGTGTCGTAGGCGACGGCGTTGGCGCCCTCGGTGTTGAAGAATTTGGTGAGGGGGGTCATGAGAGCGGCGACCTTGGTGTAGAGCTTGGCCTTGTCGCGGGCGTCGGCGTCGGCGCGGTTGGCGTTGGCGCGCAGCTCGTAGGCGTCTCGGAGGTCGACGTAGTGGCAGGTCTCGAGGAGGAGTGCGCGTTCGGCCTCGGCGATGGCGTCGATGCGCTCGAGCATGTCGGCGACGGGGGGGATGGCGTCGAGGGTGTGTCCGAACTGGGAGCGCTGGGCGGTGTAGGCGTGGGCGAGTGTCTGTGCGGCCTCGGCGAGGCCGGCGGCCTGTGAGGAGATGGCGAGTCGGGCGCCGTTCATGAGCGACATGACGTACTTGATGAGTCCGAAGCGGCGCTGTCCGAGGAGTTCGGCGGGTGCGTCGTTGAACTGGACTTCGCAGGTGGGGGAGCCGTGGATGCCGAGCTTGTCCTCGATGCGGTTGATGACGACAGCGGGGCCGGCCTGGACGATGAAGAGTGAGAGTCCGCGGGCGTCGCGGGTGCCGGCCTCGGAGCGCGCGAGGACGAGGAGGACCTTGGCGCAGCCGTTGGTGATGAAGTGCTTGAGTCCTCGGATGCGCCAGATGCCGTCCTCTCCGAGGGTGGCGCTGGTCTGGACGGACTGGAGGTCGCTGCCGGCGTCGGGTTCGGTGAGGGCCATGGCGCCGTCGAATTCGCCGGTGGCGAAGCGCGGGAGGAAGCGCTGCTTCTGGTCGTCGCTGCCGAAGAGTCGGATGGTCTGGGCGATGTCCTGGAGTCCGAAGAGGTTTTGGAGCGAGGCGTCGGCGCGGGAGAGCATCTGGGTCATGAGGGAGTAGACGGTGACGGGGAGGTGGAGTCCGCCGTATTCACGCGGGAGCATGACGCCCATGAGTCCGGCCTCCTTGAGGTCGCGGAGGTTCTCGTCGGTTCCGTGCGCGTAGGAGACGGAGCCGTCGTGGAACTGGGCTCCGTCGTCGTCTACGGCGGCGGCGCGGGGCTCGACGCGCTCGGCGGCGAGCTGTCCGACCTGCTCGAGGCGCGCGAGGCAGTCGCGGTAGAGTGCGTCGAGGTCGGTTCCCTCGGGCTCGCGGAGGCGGAGCAGCTCCTTGATGCGGGCTTCGTCGAGGAGGCGGTCTTTGGCGTAGTCGTGGAAGTAGTTGGCCATGGCGGACGTCTTTCTTCGGTGTGTGGGGGTGGGGCTGATATGGAGGGGGGCTGGTGGTGAGGTCTGCGTGGGCGGTCAGTCTCCGTCCCAGTAGAGCATGAGGTGGCAGGAGGGGCAGCAGACGATGGAGCGTCCGGCCCTGGCGTTGGCGCACAGTTGCGCGGTGACATTGAGGTGGCAGGCGCCGCAGGCTTCGCCGACGATGGGGACGAGGACAGGTCGCGTCTGGGGAGTGGCGGGCGAGGTGCGGAGCCGCAGGTACTCGCGGAGGAAGTCGGGGTCGATGCCCTGCTTGAGTTCGGGGAGGCGCGCCTTCTGGGCGGCGATGCGCTCGGCGAGGTCGGCCTCCTGAGCGGCGAGCTGGTCGATGGCGGCCTGTGCGCCGCGTTGGGCCTCCTGGGTGAGCTGTGTCTGCCGTTCGAGCTCCTGGCGGAGCTGGTCGAGCCGCTCCATGGTGGCGAGCTGCCGGTTCTCGAGGTCGTCGAGGCCACGGTCGCACTGGGCGATCTGGTCGAGGGCGGCGCGGTACTCGTCGTTGTTGCGGATGATGGCGGTCTTGGTCTGGAAGTCGCGCTTGCGCTGGCGGAGGGTTTCGGTGTCCATCTCGAGGCGTCGGAGGTCGGCCTCGGCTTGGCGGAGGCGCGCACGGGCGTCGTCCTCGGCGGCCTGTGCCTCCTGGGCACCCTTCTGGAGGCGTTCGCGCTCGGCCGGCATGGCCATCAGTTGCCGGTGCAGCTGGGCCAGGCGCAGATGCGCCTGCTGCAGGACAAGCAGTCTCTTGATGCTGGGGGTCATGGGATGTCTTTCCTCCTGGGGGCTAGGAACGGATGTCGCCGATGGGGAACGCGAATTCCTGGACGTTGCAGTGGTGCCACTGCGCCAGCAGATGGGACGTGACGTAGATGGACTCCAGATGGTGCTCGACGACGGAGGCCGTGTACAGCTGGGACAAGAAGAGGGCGGTCAGCTCGCGGTCGGTGCAGCGGCGCACCTGCGGCATCTGGTGCGGCGGCATGATGACCCAGTTCTCGGTGGGGACGAGGCCGACGCCCTCGCCGGCCAGCAGCAGGCAGCAGCCGTTGCCGACGACGATGGAGCTGCGCCAGCCGCGCTCCAGCCCCAGATGCTGGAGCAGGGCGCACTGGAGCAGTTGCTGCGGCTCGCTGGTGTGGTCGAGGACAAAGGGCAGCAGATGGCTTTCGACGTGGAAGCTGTTGCCGAGGCTGGCGGGCTCGATCTTCGACTGCCGGAGCTGCTGGACGATCCGGCTCGTCGTCAGCGTCTCGTCGGCGGAGATGCCCGCGAGGAACTCGTCGCGGTAGCTGGCGTAGAGGGCGTTGAGGTAGTCGAGGCTCCAGGCGGGGTCGAGGGTGAGGCTGAGGCGCAGGAGGTTGTCCCAGAGGGGGGAGTGGCCGTTCTGGGCGGCGCTGATGAAGTCGTTGCGCCGCTCCTCCATGCGGAGGATGCTGCTGAGGACCTGGAGGTGGCGTCGGACGAGGGGCGAGTCGTCGTCCTGGTGGCGGCTGATGAAGCTCTGGGCCTCTTCGCGGTCCTCCAGGAGCGACGCCAGAACTTGGGTCACGGCCTGGCTGTCCGAGTCCTCAAGCAGCTTCAGGATAAACGCTTCGTTGGCTGGGTCTATGGGCATGGCGGTGGGCGGGGATGGAGACGGGAGCGGGCGTCCGGATGAATGGGATGGGAAGGTGATGGCTGGGTGGCGCGTTCGGGAGGGCGCGACCGAGGGGGGACGCGCCCCTAGAAGTCGCCGCGCTCCCGATAGTAGGACATGCGCGTCAGAATTTGTCTAATGTAATCGCGTGTTGTCGGAAAGCTAATGTCCTCGAGGGTCAAAACCTGGTCGGGATTCTTGGGGAGCCACTGGCGGGCGCGCCCGAAGCCGGCGTTGTAGACGGCCAGTTGCAGGACGAGGCCCGAGGCCTTGCGGTGCGCGGGGAAACGCCGTCCGCACCAGGCCAGATACCAGGCGCCCACCTCGATGTTCAGCTCCGGACGCATCATCTCGCGCTTCGGCGGCACCGGACGGCGCAGCGTGCGCGCCCAGTCCTCGATCGCCGGCCCCATCAGCTGCATCAGGCCCAGCTCCCCCTTCGACCCAATCTGCTCCGCCCTGAACCGCGACTCCTTCCAGATCACCGCCTTCAGCAGCTCCGGCGGCAGACCCTGAGCCGATGCCTGGCGGCGTATCTCCGCGTCATAGCGGTTCTCCTGCTCCGGCGACAGCTCCTCCAGCTCCGGCGAGCCTCGACGGCATCCCGACGCCAACGATACCACGGCCACCGCGCACACGGCGGCCACACACCACATCCGACGCACTCGCTCCGTCACTCCTGCTCTCCTCGCTTCTCGGGGGCTGCTCCAGCGGCCGGACAACCAGTCGCCGGCGCATGTCTCCATATAGGCCGGAAACCCCCGTTTGTCAAGCCAATCCGGTGAAGTTTTTTCTTCCCGGACACAAGGCATTGATATTACACGAGACTATGAAGCCTGCCCCGTCAAGGGGCTCAAAATCGTCACAGGTAGTGTTTGCAATATCCAAATCCACCATATATAGTGTGTGCATTGACCAAGAGCAGAAAAATGAAGACGTGCTGACCGGAGGTCTCTCCCGTCGCGACGCTCTTTTTCGCGCCAAATGAGGATTAGGAAAACATACATCTATCCATTAGCAGGAACAGGTGACGCCATGACGATGCACATTGAGACTCCGTTTCAGTACTTCCGCAAGCGCGACGGACTACTGGTGCCGTTCCGTCCGGACAAGATTGCGTGCGCGATCTGGAAGGCGGGCGAGGCGGCGATGCGTCAGGACGATGGCCTGGAGTTCAGCCACGAGCAGGCGGAGGACATCGCGGCGCGCGCCATCAGCCAGCTGGACAATCCGCTGTGCGAGTACTTTGTGGCCCCGGACGAGGAGGGTCGCCGGATACCGGATCTGGAGGATGTCCAGGACATGGTTGAGGTGACGCTGGCGGAGAGCCATCTGGCGCCGGTGGTGTCGTCGTTCAAGCGCTACCGGAAGAGCCGTGAGCGTGCGCGCGCGGCCATCTATGTGCGTTCGAAGGGGGAGGGCAAGGGCAAGAACGACCTGACCGACCAGAGCCTGCTGCTGGTGAAGTCGGTTTCGGGCGACAATCTGCTGCCGTGGGACCGCACGCGCATCGCGAAGAAGCTGATCGAGAAGCTGGGGATGGAGGAGGAGACGGCGAACGACATCGCGAAGGAGGTCGAGAACCAGATCATCGGGAGCAACATCCACTCGGTCGGGACGGAGCTCATCCGCGAGCTGGTGAACAACATCCTGGTGGAGCGCGGGTACCGCGGCCGCCTGGAGGATCTCTCGCTGTACCACATTCCGCGCGAGTTCATCGAGAACTTGATGTTCACGAAGCCGACGGAGAACAGCAACATCGTGTCGAACAACCCCGAGGCCGTCAACCTGTCGCTGGCGGAGCTCGTGCTCAAGCAGTGGGCGCTCGACACCATCTTCAGCCCCGCCGTCAAGGAGGCGCACGACACGGGCGCCGTTCATCTGCATGACCTCGGGTACCCGCACCGCGTCTACTGCTCGTCCCACTCCATCGAGTACATCAAGAAGTACGGCCTGCGCGACCTCTCCAACCTCAACACCGAGTCCAGCCCGGCCCGCAGCGCTTCCGTCCTCACCGGACACCTCAACACCTTCCTCGCCTCCATGCAGGCCAACTACGCCGGCGCCCTCGGCATCGCCTACATCAACATCTTCTACGCCCCGTATCTGGTCGGCCTCAACGAGCGCCAGTACCACCAGATCGCCCAGGAACTCATCTTCAATGGCTCCCAGAACGCCTTCAGCCGTGGCGGACAGACCCTCTTCCTCGACTTCAACATCCACACCGGCGTCCCCAAGTACATGATGACCGTCCCCGCCATCGGCCCGGGCGGACACTACATGCTCCGCCGCGCCGACGGCTCCATCGCCTACCTCGACGACGTCCTCCTCGACACCACCGACAACGCCGGCAACCGCCTCATGGAGCTCCTCGTCACCGACCCCGACGGCTCCCGCCGCGTCGTCCTGCGCGAGCTCTACGACGACCGCAAGGGCTTCCACTACGACGAGCAACTCCAGCAGGACCTCGAGGCCCGCGGCGAGCACATCATGGTCTACGGCGACTACACCGAGGAGGCCTGCCGCTTCACCTCCGCCCTGCTCAAGGTCTGGGGCGAGGGCGACCGCAACGGACGCGTCTTCGAATTCCCCAAGTGCGACTTCCACATCTCCAAGGAGACCTTCTCCGACCCCAAGCAGTACGCCATCTACCTGGAGGCCTGCGAGCTCGCCTCCCGCAACGGCTCCACCTACTTCATCTTCGACCGCGATGAGGTCACCCTCTCCGCCTGCTGCCGACTCCGCACCACCATCGACGACAACCGCATGCTCAAGCACCCCGAGTGCATGCGCTTCTGCGGCTTCCAGAACGTCACCGTCAACATCCCGCAGGCCGCCTACCGCGCCGCCCGCAAGGGCGAGAAGTCCCTCGACGGACTCCTCCGCGAAATCGACGCCACCATGGACATCGCCGTCGAGGCCCACCTCCAGAAGAAGGCCAAGATCGCCGAGATGCTCTCCGGCCCCGGACGCCCCCTCTGGCAGATCGGACGCAAGGCCTGCGACGGACGCCCCTACGTCGAACTCGACAAGGCCACCTACATCATCGGCATGATCGGCGTCAACGACGCCGTCAAGTTCCTCACCGGCAAGGAACTCCATGAGGACGACGACGCATTCCGCATGGGACTGCGCATCGTCTCCCACATGTACGTCCGCGCCAAGGAGTACACCAAGCGCCTCGGCCTCAAGTTCACCCTCGAGGAGAGCCCCGCCGAGTCCGCCGCCCGCCGCCTCGCCAAGACCGACCTCGTCTTCTTCCGCCCCGAGGCCGAGGGCATCGTCAAGGGCGACAACGAGGACGTCGCCTACTACTCCAACTCCATCCACCTGGCCGCCGAGGCGCCCGTCTGCCTCGTCGAGCGCATCGAGAAGCAGGCCATGTTCCACAGCATCATCGAGAGCGGCGCCATCACCCACGCCTTCATCGGCGAGGAGAAGCCCTCCCGCGACGCCATCGCCGCCCTGATGCGAGAGGTCTTCGAGCGCACTCAGTCCGCACAGGTCACCCTCTCGCCCGAATTCACCTACTGCCAGGACTGCGGACACCAGTCACGCGGACTCCAGAACACCTGCCAGCAGTGCGGCTCCTCCAACGTCGTCGGCGAAACCCGCGTCGTCGGGTACTTCTCCAAGATCCAGAACTGGAACAAGTCCAAGCGCTATGGCGAACTCATCGCCCGCCAGCGCGGACGCTATGGCGTCATGTCCGCCGACTGACGCACCACCCCGACAGAAAGAACAGAACGCGCGTCGCCCCCCCGGTCTGAGGCCAGGGGGGGCGACGCGCGTTTTTCTCGATTGAGTCGATTTTCGCCCGACGGCGGGGGCGCCGTCGGGACAGGCGCCGCTGTGGCGGCGCGGTTTTTCTCGATTGAGTCGATTGAGTCGATTGAGTCGATTGAGTCGA
>CALZPA010000125.1 GCA_945827525.1 uncultured Lentisphaeria bacterium
TTTGGTTCAATCAAGCATGCTTCTATGTAAACGAATTAAATCAATTAAGTACTAGCCGCGAAGCGGCGCGAACCCCCGGATGGCACGAATAAGGATTTGAGCCCCGAAGGGGCGACCCTAGCCGCGAGTGCCAGCCATTCCTCGCTTCGCTCGGCGGAATTCGGTCGATTAAATCGACTCAATCGATGCCAATCATCCGGTCAAGGCGGGCGAATTCCCCCTCGGGGCGCTTCTGGGGCGGGGTCAGGCGATAGGTCGGCAGATAGCGGCAGTAGACCTGCAGACTGAGCACCATGAGCGACGTGGTGTACCACGGGTCGTAGCTCTGCCAACCACCGCTGCGGACGACCCGACCTGGCGCCGTCCAACTGCCGTCCGGACGCTGCGAGGCCGACGCCATCGCCACAAAGCGCCGCTGCCATTCCTGCCAGAGGCGTCCGCCCGCATGGAACGCCGCCTGGGCGCAGTAGTACCAGCCGTAGACGGGACTCGAGGTGCCGTCCCTGAGCGACCAGGAGTCGTCCCATCGCAGCCGCCCCGACTTCGGGTCCTCGACATCCACCACCACCTCCCGGATATGGCGAATGCCCGCCTGGACCTCCGGACAGTCGCCCGCTCCCAGCAACTGCAGACAGAGCGTCCCAGCCCCCTGCATCCCGTCGCTGCCGCGCCCCGCCTTCGTGTAGCCGAACTTGCCCTGCCCCGCCTGACGCCCCGCCTTGAACGTCGTCTCCCGGATGAACCGGACACCCTTCCCCAGCGCCTCCCACAGCCCCGGAACCTCCGCACCCGCCACATGCCCCGCCTTCAGCGCCTGATACTGCCACGCCGACAGCGACAAGTCCCAGCGCGTCCCCTGACGATACCCATAGTCGAACCCGCCGCCGCGCTGCTGACCGGCCACAATCCGACCCAGCGTCCGCTCCATCGCACCTCGCAGACTCGGCAGCCGAGTCATCCCATACGCCTCCGACAGCGCATACGCGACCAGGCCATTCACATACGGCTCCGTCTCCTCACGCCCAAAAACGCCCCCGCAACGCTCCGTCTCCTCGCACAGAAACCGCATCGCCCGCATCACCACCTCGCCATACCGCGACGTCGGCTCATGCTCCCCATGCGCCAGAAACGCCAGCAGCCCCAGCGCCGTCATCGCCGGACGCTGCGTCGGCCCCCACCCGCCATCCGACGCCTGCGTCCGACACAGCCACGCCAACGCCCGCTCCACACACCGCTCCGCCTCCGCCGACTTCCCGCCGCCATACCGACGCCCCAGCTCACGACGCCCACGGCCACTCCGACCCGCATACAGCGACGCCACCTCACACGACGTCCGCGCCAGCCGCATCCGACGCACCTCCGTGAAGTCCGCCTGCGCCTCCGCCATCACCGGCAACTCCAGCTCGCCCATCGCCGGCTCCACCATCCCCGAAACCTCCACCGACGACACCGACGACGACACCGCCGTCACCGGACACGACGCCTCCAGCGCCTGCAGCGGCTCCTCCGGCGGCGGCTCCTCCATCACCGGCTCCTCCATCACCGGCTCCTCCTCCACCGGCTCCCCTACCTTAACCTCCACCGACGAAACCACCGCCCGCGGTGCCTCCGGACGATACAGCCAGAAGCACACCAGCACCGCCACCACATGAAACGCCAGCGACACCAGCACCCCGCCCAGCCCCAGACGCGACCCGCCCCCACCCACACCAGCTCGCCTCACCCCAGACGCCACGCGCAGCCGCAACGCACCCTTCCGCCTCACACGCAGCGCCCGACCTCCGCCACGCTCCGACTTGACCTTCCCCCGACCTACCTGACTCACCAGACGTATGCGCATCTCCCTTAAACTCCATACGATAATCTGATACTTGCACCTGTCTTTCGGATTTTCTTATAGCATACACTTGCTATCGCTTATTGCAAATTTAAATTCAGTAAAATTCCTTTAGGTTGCGTTTTGTCCGACTGGAGCTAGAATAGGGAGCCGTCGGGCGAAGAACCGGCGGTGCCCCTGCCGTCGGGCGACACCGACTCAATCGAGTAAAAAGGAGGAAACCGACCATGCGCATCGAGAACTGCTTTCACGTACCGTCTTTGAGTGACGTCCGTCTGCTGGGTCTGCCTGGTGAGACGCTGGCTCGGTTTGCGTATGAGCGGATGGAGTCCGAGGCGGCGTGGGACGTGGTGTACCGTGAGGCGGCGGAGGCGTTTGAGCGGAAGCTGGACGACGCGAGCGGGGTGGTCGGCCTCTGGCAGGGGGAGTTCTGGGGCAAGCTGGTCATCAGCGCCTGCCGCTACGCCGAGTACAGCGGCCACGAGGCGCTGAAGGAGCGTCTGCGCCGCGAGACGCTGCGGTTCATCACGCTGCAGGAGCCGGACGGCTATCTGGGCACCTACCGCGACTCGCTGCGGATGTTCTCGCCGACCGACCTGGAGGCGTCGCGCCGAGTGATGGGCTGGGCGTGCGACTGGAACTGGAATGTGTGGTGCCGCAAGTACACGCTGTGGGGGCTGCTGGAGGCCTACCGCGTCCTCGGCGACCGTCCCCTGCTCGACGCGGCCGTCCGCCTCGCCGACCACCTGCTCCGGCAGCTCGCCGAGAACCACATCCGCATCCAGGACACCGGCACCTTCGGCGGACTCCCCTCCTGCTCCATCATCAAGCCCATGCTCCTCCTCCACGACGCCACCGGCAACCACGACTACCTCCAGTTCGCCATCACCTGCGCCCAGGCCTTCGACGACCCCTCCGGACGCTGCCCCAACCTCATCGCCAACGCCCGCACCGGACGCCCCATCCACGACTGGTACCCCAACTCCCAACGCTGGGCCAAGGCCTACGAGATGATGTCCGTCCTCGACGGCTTCTGCGAACTCTACCGCCACACCGGAGACCGCACCTACCTCGACACCGCCCAGACCATCCACAACCTCCTCCGAACCCACGAGCGTAACCTCCTCGGCTCCGTCGGCTACAACGACATCTTCGCCCACGCCGCCGCCACCGCCGACGCCATCTCCGAACCCTGCGACCACGTCCACTGGATGAGGCTCTGCCACGAACTCTACCTCCTCACCGGAAACCTCGCCTACGTCGACGACTTCGAGGCCTGCTACCTCAACGCCTTCCAGGCCGCCGTCTTCCGCGACGGACGCTGGGGCGCACGCGGCGTCCGCTCCCACGGACGACACTTCAGCGTCCACGAGCAGGCCGGCATGAAGCACAACCACTGCTGCGTCAACAACCTCCCGCGCGGGTACCTCAACGCCGCCCAGCTCGCCGTCACCTACAGCGACCATGGCCTCGCCGTCAACCTCTACTCCCCCCTCCTCGCTCACCTCCGAACACCCTTCGGAAACTTCCACGTGACCATCGGCGACGGACTCCTCCCCAGCGGCAGACTCCAGCTCCGCATCGTCTCCGACGCCCCACACCCCGTCCCCGTCTCCCTGCGCATCCCCGCCTGGTCCGCACACACCACCGTCACCTGCCGAGGCATAACCTCCACGCCGCCGTGCGCCACCTACTGCGACGTCACCGCACTCCCCCTCCAAGAGACCCTCATCGAGCTCCAGCTCGACATGACGCCGCACCTCCATGAGCTCAACGCACCCTTCCGCCCCGTCCCCCCCGACGACTGGCGCGCCCTCCGCTGGTGCTGCGCCGCCAGCGACGCCTCCGCACCCTACGACATCATGCTCAAGCAGCCACGCTGCACCCTCACCGCCGGCCCCATCCTCCTCGCCCGCTCACACGAACTCGGCAACTCACACGACGAGATGTTCGGCCCACACTCCCTCGCCGGACACCACGCCTCCTGCTCCCTCACACCCCTCCCCGCCGAACCGCCACACGCCGCACGCTTCACCGCCACCTTCTCCGACCCTCCACACCGCTGGTCCACCACCGTCTGCGACTACGGAACCGCCGCCAATGCCCTCACCGACAACCCAACCGCCTTCTCCATCTTCTTCTGAAACCTCACAATGTTTGCATTTTACTGAAACTAATGAAGCCTAATTCGTTTCGTTTTTAGTTTTTCTGTAAAAATTCCAAAAAAATCCTCCTGGCGAGTTGACAAGTTCTCGGAAAGTGTTATCTTAATCAGCGTGCAAGAAAGTTTAGCCCTGGCGTTCAATCTCCTTCCCACCTCCCTCTCCTCCCCCAACTGAACGCCAGGGCTTTTTTCTCCTCCCCCACCAGTGAGGAAGAAACCAGCCGAACGACCACCGCGCATAGCGCCGGTGGCTTTTTTTTGCCCTGTCCACTGGCCTGCGAAAGGGGCGGCGGAGCCCCCGTTCCAGTTGCGAAGGAGCCGTTGTCGCATTATGGTATGTAAATTCAGCAGGAACCATCAGACCATCCACGTGACATGACTTTTCAAGGAGGCAGTCAACTATGATTTTCCAAGGGTGCTACACGGCGCTGGTGACGCCATTCCGCGATGGCGTCGTCGACTACGCGGCGCTGGAGCGTTTGGTCGAGGAGCAGATTGCGGCCGGCGTGGCCGGCGTGCTGCCGGTCGGCACGACGGGCGAGTCGCCCACGCTCACCTATCGCGAGCATGACGCCGTCATCGAGTTCGTGGTGCGCAAGGTCGACCACCGCATCCAGGTCATCGCCGGCACCGGCGCCAACTCGACCGAGGAGGCCCGCACCCTCAGCCGCCATGCCGCCGACGTCGGCGCCGACGCCACCCTCCAGGTCACGCCCTACTACAACAAGCCCACCCCAGAGGGACTCTACCGACACTTCTCCGAGGTCGCCGAATTCTCCGGCATCCCCGCCGTCCTCTACAACGTCCCCGGACGCACCGGACGCGAAATCCCCCTCGACGTCGTCCAGCGCCTCGCCGCACACCCCCTCATCGGCGCCATCAAGGAGGCCGCCGGCAGCGTCGAGCGCGTCAACGCCATCCGCGACCGCTGCGACCTCCCCATCCTCAGCGGCGACGACAGCCTCACCCTCCCCATGATGGCCGTCGGAGCCAGCGGCGTCATCAGCGTCGCCTCGAACATCATCCCCAAGGACGTGTCTCTCATGGTGAGCCGCATGCTCCAGGGCGACCTCGCCGGAGCCTACGCCATCCACCGCCAGTTCTATCCCCTCTTCCGCGACCTCTTCGTCGAGTCCAACCCCATCCCCATCAAGGCCGCCATGGCCGAGCTCAAGATGCTCCGCGAGGAATACCGGCTCCCCATGTGCGAGATGGAACCCGCCAACCGCGCCAAGCTCATCGCCTCCATGAAGCGCTGCGGCCTGCTGAAGTAACCACCACCCACCCATCCACGACCGGGAGGAGAGAGACCGCATGGAAGAGAACGCCCCGTTCCGCCTCTTGGAGGATCTGAAGCACGGACTCGGCTGGGCCGCCCAAGCCCTCCGAGCCCGCGCCCTCCGCGCCGTCGGACAGACGCCGCCACAGCCACTGCCGCCACAGCCTGACCACCCACTCGCCTGGCTCGCCGCCATGCGGCTCGCCTACGGCCTCGCCGCCGCCCTCCTCTGTCTCCTCCTCCAGTGGCTCCTCGGTGCCCTCGGCGCACTCCTCGGAGGCGCCCTCGCGCTCGCCGCCCTCGAATGGCTCGGCGCCTTCGCCAGACGCGGCGAGTACCTCCTCTCCCAAACGCTCCTCCGCGGCTCCGGAGACCCCACCTACGACAGCCAGCGCAACCTCGCACTCTACCTCGCACTCGTCGCCCTCCGACCCGCCATCCTCGCCGCGCTCTGCTGGACAGGACGCGCCGCCTGGCTTGTCCCCGCCTGCGCCCTCAGCGGCTGGGCCGCCGACGAGGCGCTCGCCGCCGCACCCCTCGCCAACTGGCGCAACTGGCTCGTCCCCACCGTCGCCGCACTCGTCCTCTGGCCCGCGCTCGCACGACTCTCCCTCTCCCTGACGACTGCCGCCGCACTCACCGCCGCACTCCTCGCCCTCGCCGCCGCCGCACTCGTCGCCCTCCTCCCGGCCCGACTCGACGCCCTCCGCCGACTCCCTCCGCAGACCAGACGCCAACTTATCCGCTGGACGGCCGAAACCCTCCTCCTCGCCATCGGACTCCTCGCCCTGCGGCATTAGTGCAAATAAATGTGCCGCCCCTCCCAGGACAACGTTTGACAGCAGGCAAAGACGCTGTATCTTGTGCCGACATTCTCCTCTTGCGCCCCTGTTTCCTCCCACGAAACCGCGACGCAGCCTTGTGCAGAACTGACCCCTAGGCCACTGGCCTACACCCCTTCCCCCTTCTTCTTCAACCGCGGAGCAGTCTCGTGATTTCAGCTGACGATTTTATTGTGGAGCTTCTGCAGAGCCAGGGCATGGTGACAGACGCGCAGGTAGAGGCCGCGCGGGAACGCGTCAAGGACAGCGAGGACTCCTCCGTACTCGACGGACTCTATGAGATCCAGGCCATCTCCGAACAGGAGGTCGTCCAGCTCCTCGGCTCCGAATACGGCATGGACACCTACGACTTCGACCAGGCCAGAACCAAAATCCCCCCCGAAATCATCCAGCAGATGCCGCGCGACGTCGCCATCCGCTACCGTATGGTCCCCATCTCACTCACCAACGGCATCCTCCGCGTCGCCATCGCCGACCCCACCGACATCGAGTCCATCGACTCCGTCCGATACCTCCTCAAGCTCGAAATCGACCCCGTCGTCGCCTCCAAACGACAAATCGAGGCCGCACTCTCCAACTACTACAGCGGCTCCGACGGCGGCGTCGCCGAATTCCTCGAGGACATGACCGAGGCCACCACCGACGTCACCATGGGAACCACCCAGGACCAGGCCACCGTCGACATGGCCGGAAAGGAAAGCCAGGAGGACGACCAGGCCCCCATCATCCGACTCGTCTCACTCCTCATCCTCGAGGCCTTCCGCACACGAACCTCCGATATCCATGTCGAGCCGCTCGAAAAGCGCTTCCGACTCCGCTACCGCATCGACGGCGTCCTCAACGAAGTCCAGAGCCCACCCAAATACCTCCAGAACCAGATCATCTCACGTCTCAAGATCCAGGCCGGCATGGACCTCTCCGAACACCGCATCCCACAGGACGGACGCATCCGCATCACCGCACTCGGACGTGAACTCGACCTCCGCGTCTCCGACATCCCAACCACCTGCGGCGAGTCCATCGTCATGCGTATCCTCGACAAGTCCGGCGTCATGCTCGGCATCTCCGAACTCGGCTTCTTCAAGGACGACGAGGAACTCATCGACCGCATCATCCACTTCCCAGACGGCATCTTCCTCGTCACCGGACCCACCGGCTCCGGTAAGACCACCTCCCTCTACTCCTTCCTCCACGCACTCAACCAGCCCACTCGCAAAATCATCACCGCCGAAGACCCCGTCGAATACGAACTCTCCGGCATCAACCAAGTCCAAATCGCCTCCGAAATCGGACTCACCTTCGCCGCCGCACTCCGAGCCATGCTCCGTCAGGCACCCAACATCATCATGGTCGGTGAAATCCGTGACTCCGAAACCGGCGAAATCGCCATCAACGCCGCACTCACCGGACACCTCGTCTTCAGCACCCTCCACACCAACGACGCCCCCTCCGCCATCACCCGACTCAGCGACATGGGCATCAAGCCATTCCTCGTCGCCTCCTCCGTCCGCGCCATCATGGCTCAGCGACTCATGAGACGTACCTGCAAACACTGCGCTCAGCCCTATGAGCCCTCCGACAGCGAACTCGGACGACTCGGACTCTCACGCGACGACGTCAAGGACGCCGAATTCAAGATGGGCACCGGATGCCCCGAATGCAAGAAGGGATACCGCGGACGCGTTGGCATCTACGAAATCTTCATCCTCGACCAGAGCATCGAACGCCTCATCTACGACCGCGCCGACGCCGCAACCATCCGCAAGCGCGCCGCCGAAATCGGTATGCGCTCCCTCCGCGACGACGGCATCCGAAAGGCCGCCTGCGGACTCACCACCATCAAGGAAGTCCTCCGACTCACCGTCGACGCCTAGTCCCTCCCATCCCTCCCCCCCCCACACACACCGCACCAGGAACGCATACCCCATGGAAGAAGAGAACAGACAGGAACTCGACGCCGACGTCAGCGTCGTCTGGCATCTGCTGCTGGACAAGGGAAAGGCCACCGAAAGCCAGCTCGAGGACGCCCTCGAGGAAAGCCAGATGATGAACCGCCCCTTCGTCAAGACCGTCTACAACTGGGACATCATCAAGGAAGACGAACTCCTCCAGCTCATCGCCGACGACATGGGCACCGAGGTCTACTCCTTCAACCGGACCGAACCCGACGAGGACATCCTCGCACTCGTCCCCCCAGACACCGCGCGCTTCTACGGCATCATCCCCGTCGCCAATGACCCCAACAGCGGAGTCCTCACCGTCGCCGTCCGTGACCCACTCAACCCCGCACTCATGGACGAACTGCCCTTCGCCCTCAACTGCGAAGTCCATCCCGTCATCGGATACCCCGACGAAATCGACGAGATGCTCGACAAGTGCTACCCCGAAAACACCGAGTCACTCAACTCCATCGTCGAGGAAATCTCCGCCACACGCTCCTCCGTCCTCGACCTCGCCAACGCCGACGCCAAGGCCCTCGAGGAGGCCGCCAACGAGGCCCCCATCGTCCGCTTCGTCAACCTCATCATGCAGCAGGCCATCAAGGACAAGGCCAGCGACATCCACTTCGAACCCTTCGCCGACGAATTCCGTATCCGCTACCGCATCGACGGCGCCCTCTTCGAAATGGCTCCGCCACCCAAGCACCTCGCCATCCCCGTCATCTCACGCATCAAGGTCATGAGCGGACTCAACATCGCCGAACGCCGCGTCCCACAGGACGGACGTATCGAACTCCGCGTCAACAAAAAGCCCATCGACCTCCGCGTCTCCAGCCTCCCCACACGCTACGGCGAAAGCGTCGTCCTCCGTGTCCTCGACCGCAGCGTCGTCAACCTCGACCTCGACTGCCTCGGCATGACGCCACAAATGGTCAACGACATCCGCTCCATGATCAGCCGACCCAACGGCATCTTCCTCGTCACCGGACCCACCGGCTCCGGAAAAACCACCACACTCTACTCCGGACTCAAGGAAATCAACACCATCGAGGACAAGCTCCTCACCGCCGAAGACCCCGTCGAGTACGACATCGAGGGCATCATGCAGGTCCCCGTCAAGGAGTCCGTCGGCATGACCTTCGCCGCCGCACTCCGAGCCTTCCTCCGTCAGGACCCCGACCGCATCATGGTCGGCGAAATCCGTGACGCCGAAACCGCCGGCATGGCCATCCAGGCCTCCCTCACCGGACACATGGTCCTCTCTACCCTCCACACCAACGACGCCGCCGGCGCCGTCACACGACTCATCGACATGGGCATCGAACCCTTCCTCATCTCCTCCACACTCGCAGGCGTCCTCGCACAGCGACTCATCCGCAGAGTCTGCAAAAACTGCATGGAGGCCTACGAACCCTCCGACGACGAACTCCGACTCCTCGGCATCACCCGCGAATTCCTCGCCGGAAGACCCTTCTACCGCGGACGCGGATGCGAACTCTGCAACAACACCGGCTACAAACGACGCGTCGGCATCTTCGAGCTCCTCCACGTCTCCTCCGAAATCCAGGCGCTCATCAACAAGCGCGCCACCACCCAGGAAATCAAGGATGTCGCCACCAGCCAGGGCATGACCACCATGCGACAGGACGGCATCAACCAAATCCTGCAAGGCATTACCACCTCCTCCGAGGTGCTCCAATACACCATCTGAAGGCTCACAAGGAGACTAGCTACCTATGGCAAGACTGGAAATGGGCGACCTGCTCGACCTCGTCCTTGAGGAAGGGGCCAGCGACCTTCACATCCCATGCTACTCACCTCCCGTCCTCCGACTCCACGGCGAAATGACTCCCCTCGACGTCGAACCCATGGGACCCGAGGACACCGAGTACCTCATGAAGTCCATCACCTCCGAGTCCAATCAGCAGAAGCTCGCCGCCGAAGGCAGCGTCGACTTCGGCTTCGCCTTCGGAGACCGAGCCCGCTTCCGCGTCTCCGTCTTCAAGGCCAAGGGCACCATCGGCATGGTCCTCCGAACCATCCCCAACACACTCCTCTCCATGGAGCAGCTCGGACTCCCTCCCTCCGTCAAGGACGTCCTCTTCAAACCACGCGGACTCATCCTCGTCACCGGACCCACCGGCTCCGGAAAGTCCACCACCCTCGCCTCCATGATCGACCTCATCAACATCGAGAAGCGAGACCACATCATCACCATCGAAGACCCCATCGAATTCTACCACAAACACAAGAACAGCGTCGTCACCCAACGCGAAGTCCATACCGACGTCCCCTCCTTCGCCGAGGCCATCCGTCGCGCACTCCGACAGGACCCCGACTCCATCCTCGTCGGTGAAATGCGAGACCTCGAGACCATCGGCGCCGCCATCACCGCCGCCGAAACCGGACACCTCGTCTTCGGAACCCTCCATACCACTGGCGCCGCCGAAACCATCGACCGTATCATCGACGCCTTCCCAACCACCCAGCAGGCGCAGGTCCGCACCCAGCTCTCCGCCTGTCTCGTCTGCGTCATCTCACAGGTCCTCCTCAAGCGCATCGACAAGAAGGGACGCGTCGCCGCCTTCGAAATCATGGTCAACACTCCCTCCATCGCCTCGCTCATCCGAGACGGAAAGACCTTCCGCATCACCTCCGACATCCAGACCGGCGCCAAATACGGCATGAACACCCT
>CALZPA010000126.1 GCA_945827525.1 uncultured Lentisphaeria bacterium
CCTTTTGTGTCTTTTGTGGACTAGTTTCACGCCATGCTCTGCGGCGCGGTCAGTTGAGGAGCCTGCAGGCGACAAGATGGCCTGGCTGGTCGGGAAGGGATCGAAGCGGCGGGACATCGCCGTGTGCGCAGGCCTCGGTGGCGTGCGGACAGCGCGGATGGAAGGGGCAGCCGGGCGGGGGGGCCGCCGGCGACGGCATCTCGCCCTTCAGGATGATGCGCTGTCCGGCGGGGCGTCCGGGGACAGGCACGGCCGACAGCAGCGCCTGAGTGTACGGATGGCGTGGCGACTCCATGACCGCCTCGACCGGTCCCATCTCGACCATGTGCCCCAGATACATCACCGCCACCTGCTGCGAGATGATGCGGACGACGCTCAGGTCATGCGAGATGAAGATGTACGAGAGATGGTACTTGTCCCGCAGGTCGAGCAGCAGATTGATGACCTGTGCCTGGACGGAGACGTCGAGGGCGCTGACCGGCTCGTCGCAGACGAGCAACTGCGGCTTGAGCGAGAGGGCACGGGCGATGGAGAGGCGCTGCCGCTGTCCGCCGGAGAATTCGTGGGGATAGCGGTAGAGCGCGTCGGTGTCCATGCCGACGTCGGCGAGGAGCCGTCCGGCGGCCTGCTCGGGCGTCTCGCCGTGGAGGAGTCGGTGGTAGCGGAGTCCCTCGGTGAGGAGTTCGAGGACGGTCAGGCGCGGATTGAGGGAGGCCTGGGGGTCCTGGAAGACCATCTGGCAGCGTCGGCGCAGATGCCGCCGGCGGCGTTCGGGGAGTGCGGTGAAGTCCTCGCCATCGAAGAGGACGTGTCCGGAGCGCACGGGCTCGAGTCCGAGGATGGCGCGTCCGAGGGTGGTCTTGCCGCATCCGGACTCGCCGACGAGTCCGAGCGTCTCGCCCTGTCGGAGCGTGAAGGAGACGCCGTCGACGGCGCGGACATGGGCGACGACGCGGTTGAGGACGCCCTTGCGGATGGGGAACCAGACGCGCACGTCGCTGACTTCGAGAAAGGGTCTGTCCTGCTGCTGCATGGGTGTCGTCGGTGTCTGCTGATGCTCCATGGTTGTTGCGTCGTCGGGGGGCGTGCGGCGCGGCGTCGCGGTCCGTGTTCAGAGGAGTCCACGTCGGACGGCCTCGAAGAGGAAGACGGTGGTGGCCTGGGCGACATTGAGGGACTCGGCGTGTCCGGGCATGGGGATGGTGACGGGAGTGCCGAGGGTGGTGTCGCTGATGCCGTTGGCCTCGTTGCCGATGACGAGTCCGGCGTTCCGGAGGTCGAAGCGCCGTTCGTCGAAGACGCTGATGTCGGCGGTCTCCTCGGTGCACCAGAGCCGCTGTCCGCCGAGATGGAGGAGCCGTTCGCGGGCGTCGGCGAGGGAGTTGAACCAGGCGAAGTCGAGTGCGAACTGTGCGCCCATGCCGGCGCGGACGACCTTGGGTGCGAAGGGGTCGGCGCCGCCGCGGACGAGCCAGAGCCGTCGCAGTCCGACGGCCCAGGCGGAGCGGAGGATGGTGCCGAGGTTGCCGGGTTCGGCCACGCGGTCCAGTATCAGCGTAAAGGGCTGCGGCAGCTCGGTTGCCTCACGGGGGGCGGGTCGCTCCAGCAGGCAGGCCACGCCCTGGGGGTTCTCCGTCTCGACGAGGCGAGCGAACACCGCAGACGGGACCACTTCCCGGCGCAGGCGTCCGACTGGCGGCAACTCAAGGAACGCCCTGCCCTGCGGGCTGTCGGCGAACGCCTCGGTCAGGACAAGGAGCCGCGCCCATTCGGGGCGTCGCGTGACGGCCTCGCGGCAGACGCGGAGACCGTCGGCGACGAAGTAGGGCTGCTTGCGCCGCTGATGCCGGTCGGCGAGTGAGGCGATGAGTCGCTGTTCGCGTTCGGAGAGCATGGTGCGTCCGTCAGTCGAGGAGGAGGAAGAAGGTGATGGCGACCCAGTGGCAGATGGAGCCGCCGAGGACGAAGACGTGCCAGACGGTGTGCATGTAGGGCACGCGGTCCATGAGGAAGAAGATGATGCCGACGGTGTAGGAGAGTCCGCCGGAGATGAGGAGCCAGAGGGCTGGGGGGCTGAGGGAGGCGCAGATGTCGCGGAAGACGAAGACGACGAGCCAGCCCATGGCGATGAAGATGGGCAGGGAGATGATGTTGGCGAGGCGTCGCGTGCAGAGCATCTCCATGGTGATGCCGGCGATGGCGAGGAGCCACTCGATGCCGAAGACCGTCCAGGCCTTGGTGGAGGAGATGGTGAGGAGGACGAAGGGCATGTAGGAGCCGGCGATGAGCAGGTAGATGGAGCTGTGGTCGAACAGTTGGAGACGGCTCTTCAGGCGGATGTCCGAGACCAGGTGATAGAGCATGGAGGCGGTGTAGAGGATGATGAGCGTGGCGCCGAAGACGGCGCAGCTCGTGGTGTAGAGGGCCGTGCGGTTCTGGGCGGAGAAGACGCACATCATCGTCAGGGCCACGATGCCGAACACGACGCCCACCAGATGGGTGATGAAGTTGGCGATCTCCTCGCCTCGGGAACGGTGGAACTCCTTGAGACACTGGCGGAACCAGGTCACGCGCTCGATGTGCTTGGCGGTCATCATGGTTTTCTCTCTCCTCCGGGGGTATGGGCGCGCGCCGGGCGCCTCCAGCCGGCGCGCGCGGACTCATCAACAGGGAACGGATGCGTGTGATGGGATGGGATGGGGGTGGCCGACGCCATGTGGCGTCGGCTGCTCCTCAGAACAGGCCCTTGACCTTGCCGGTCTCGGTGTCGACGTCGATGCGGCGGAAGCCGGGGTCGGAGCCGGTGCCGGGCATCAGCTTGATGTCGCCGGCGACGGGGACGACGAAGCCGGCGCCTCGGTAGAGGAGGATGTCGCGGACAGGGAGGGTGAAGCCGGTCGGGCGGCCCTTGAGCGTCGGGTCATGGGACAGCGACAGGTGCGTCTTAACCATGCAGGTGCCCATCGCCTTGACCTCGGGGTCGTTCTCGTAGAGGGCCAGCTTCGCCTGGGCCTCGGGGAGGAATTCGACGCCGGCGGCGCCGTAGACCTCCTTGGCGATGCGCTCGACGCGCTCGTGGAGGGGCGTGTCGAGCTCGTAGAGGAAGTGGAAGTCGTTGGGTTCGCTGGCGGCCTTCATGACGGTCTCGGCGAGTTCGATGGCGCCGTCGCCGCCCTTGAGCCAGTGTTCGGAGAGGGCGCAGTAGGCGCCGTTGGCCTCGGCGATGCGCCGGATGAGGGCGATTTCGGCGGGGGTGTCGGTGTAGAAGCTGTTGATGCAGACGACGGGGCGGACGCCGGCCTTGCGGATGGTCTCGATATGGGCGATGAGGTTCTCGCAGCCCTTCTCGAGGAGTCCGAGGTTCTCCTTGGTGTAGGCCTCGTCGAGCTTGAGTCCGGGCTTGACCTCGGGGCCGCCGCCGTGCATCTTGAGGGCTCGGACGGTGGCGACGAGGACGACGGCGTCGGGCTTGAGGCCGGAGTAGCGGCACTTGAGGTTCCAGAACTTCTCGAAGCCGATGTCGGCGGCGAAGCCGCTCTCGGTGACGTGGTAGTCGGCGAGAGCGGTGCCGATACGGTCGGCGATGACGGAGCTCTGCCCGATGGCGATGTTGGCGAAGGGGCCGGCGTGGACGAGGATGGGCTGTCCCTCGAGCGTCTGGGTGAGGGTTGGGTTGAGGGCCTCGACCATCCAGGCGGTCATGGCGCCGTCGACCTCGAGGTCGGCGGTGGTGATGGGCTTGCCGTCGCGGGAGTAGGCCATGACGATGCGTCCGATGCGCTGGCGCATGTCGGCGAGGTCCTTGGCGACGGCGAGGATGGCCATGAGTTCGGAGGAGACGGCGATGGCGAAGCCGGAGTCCATCTCGTAGCCGTCCATCTTGCCGCCCTTGCCGATGGTGATGTTGCGGAGGGCCTGGGCGCAGAAGTCCATGACCCAGCGGGTCTGGACGCGGGCGGGGTCGATGTCGAGCCGGCGGAGATGGCGCTTGGCGAGCTGCGCGTCGTCGTAGTTGCGCTCATGCTGCATCCGTGCGGTGAGGGCGACCATGGAGAGGTTGTGGGCGTTGACGATGCGGTCGATGTCGCCGGTGAGTCCGAGTGAGAAGGGCGTGAGGGGGATGCACTGGGCGAGTCCGCCGCCGGCGGCGGAGCCCTTGATGTTGAAGGTGGGGCCGCCGGAGGGCTGGCGGATGGCGCCGCAGACGCGCTGTCCGAGCTTTCCGAGTCCTTGGATGAGTCCGATGGTGGTGGTCGTCTTGCCCTCGCCGAGGGGCGTCGGGGTGATGGCGGTGACGTCGATGTACTTGCCTCTGGGGGCGTTCTCGAGTCGCTTGAGGACTCGCTTCTGGTCGATTTTGGCGAGCTGGCGTCCCCAGGGGATGAGTTCGTCGGGCTGCAGGCCGAGTCGTTCGGCGAGCTGCTGGACGGAAAGCATGTTCTCCTCGGCTGCCTCGGCGATCTGCCAGTCGGCGAGCTTGGTCGGGTCCAGGTTGGTGGTCATGGTCGGTGAAGTCCTTGTGGTTTGGGCGACGTGGGTGAGAGGATGGGAACGGACGCGGGCGCGTCTTGCGGTGCCTTGCTTTACGATATTACTTGTCGGTCTGGATGCGGAAGGAGGAGAGGACGCCCTTGTCGGAGAAGAAGGCCTCGAGGGAGGAGTGGATGGTGGTGTGGTAGCGAGGGCGCTCGATGTCGGCCTCGAAGCGCGAGACGGGGTTGGTGGCGTTGAACGCGGGGGCTCCGGCGGTGGCGACGCGCCGCGTCCGGAGCCATCGTGCGGCGAAGCCGCCCTGGACGTCCGTGCGGTCGTTGGGCTCGCCGTAGGCGGCCTTCATGTCGTCGAAGGTGGTGACGCCCGTCTTCCAGGTGGCGTAGGCGTCGACGAAGGCGTCGCGTTCGCCGGCGGCGTCGCCGTAGGTGAACACGGTGGAGGAGCAGGAGACGGCGACGAGGGCGAGGAGCAGGAGGCAGGTGGCGGCGAGTCCGTGGCGGCGTCTTGGGGTCATGGTGGTGTCTCCTCGGTTCAGGTGGCAGGCTAGGGTTTCATTTCAGCAGAGGATGTCGAGTCCGATGTCGATGGAGGGTGCGCTGTGGGTGAGTGCGCCGGAGGAGATGTAGTCGAGTCCGAGGTTGGCGAGCGAGGGGAGTCGTTCGAGGGTGATGTTGCCGCTGGCCTCGGTCTTGGCGCGGCCATGGACGAGGCGGACGGCCTCGACCATGGTGTCGTTGTCCATGTTGTCGAGGAGGATGTACTCGACGCCAGCGTCGGCGGCCTGGGCGACCTCCTCGAGGCAGTCGGCCTCGACCTCGATTTCGAGGTTGGGGTAGGCCTTGCGGCAGGCGGCGACGGCTCTGGCGATGGAGTCGGGGCCGGTGAGCTTGGCCATCTCGCGGTGGTTGTCCTTGATCATGATGCGGTCGTAGAGTCCGATGCGGTGGTTCTGGGCGCCGCCCATGAGGACGGAGTACTTCTCGAGCATCCGGAGTCCGGGTGTGGTCTTGCGTGTGTCGAGGAGGACGGTCTTGGAGGGGCCGAGGGCCTCGACGTAGCGGTGGGTCATGGTGGCGATGCCGGACATGCGCTGGATGAAGTTGAGTGCGACGCGCTCGCCGGTGAGGATGGCGCGGGCGTTGCCGGCGATGGTGGCGAGGTCGGTGCCGGCGGGGCAGGTGTCGCCGTCGGCGACATGGGCGGTGAAGGTGAGGGAGGGGTCGAGTTCGGCGAAGACGGCCTGGACGACGGGCAGCCCGGAGCAGACGCAGGCCTTGCGGGCGACGAAGTGCGCCGTCGTCCGCAGCTCGGCGGGGACGACGGCGAGGGTGGTCGCGTCGCCGGAGCCGATGTCCTCCGTCAGCGCCAGATGGACAATGCTCTTCAAGGTGTTCGGGTCGAGATGGCCTGTCGTCATGATTGCTTCTCCGGGACAAAGAACTGGATGATGGTGATGACAAGGAACATGGCGATGGCCTGGAGGAAGACCAGGCAGGCGCCATGGAAGGGGAGCCAGACGAGCGTCAGGGCGCCGGTGCCCTGGATGACGCACAGCAGCCAGATGATGTAGACGGACTGGGCGCGGGTGAGGCCCAGCTGGGCAAAGCGGTGCGAGATGTGGCGCGTGTCGCCGATGTAGATGGGACGGTGCTCGCGCAGGCGGATGCAGACGACCGCCACCGCGTCGAACAGCGGCAGGCTCAGGACCAGCAGCGGGATGAGCAGCGGCGTCGCCGTCGGGCTCTCGCCATGCTGGAAGAACGTCGTCAGGATGCCGGACAGGGCCAGGCAGTAGCCCAGGAAGTGGCTGCCGCCGTCGCCCATGAAGATGGAGGCGGGCGGGCGGTTGAAGACGAGGAAGCCGGCGGCGGCGCCGCAGGTGGCCGCCGACAGCAGCGCGACGAACGCCTGTCCGCGCAGCAGCGCGATGAGGAGGAAGAACGCGGCGGCAATCATGGCGGTGCCGCCGGCAAGGCCGTCCATGTTGTCGAAGAAGTTGAGGGCGTTGACGACGGTCATGATCCAGAGGCTGGTGACGAGCCAGTTGAGCGCGGGGGCCAGCCAGGGGAGCGTCCCGTCCAGGCCGGGCAGGCTGTGGAAGAGCGAGATGCGGACGTCGAGGGCGACGAGCGCCGCCACCAGGAACTGCAGCAGGAACTTGCGGCCGGCCGGCATGGCGTGACGGTCGTCCCGCATGCCCAGCGCCGTCATGCAGACGGCGCCCAGGGCGACCGTCAGGAGGCGTCCGCGCACCGCCTCCAGCCCCGGCAGCAGCCCGCGCGCCTCCTCGCACAGCAGCGCCGGCGCCCAGGACAGCAGCGCCAGGCCGCCCAGCGTCACGGCCAGCCAGGCACAGGACATGGCCAGGCCGCCCAGGACGGGCGTCGCCTTGCGGTGCGCCTTGTGCGCCTCGGAGAGCGGGCGGTCGAGGAAGCCCCAGCGCGGGGCCCAGACATGGCAGCGCCACGTCAGCGCGGCGGAGAGCAGCGCGGTGGCCAGGAACGCCAGGAGGCTGAGGATGGGCCAGGTCATTCGGCGCGGCCCTCCTCGGCGGCGATGGCCGCCTCGATGAGTCGCCGCAGCTCGTCGGGGATGCGTCTGGGACGTCCGGTGGCGGCGTCCATGAAGGTGAGCGTGGTGGTTCCGTCGGCGAGGAGGTCGCCGTTCCGGCGGACTTCGCAGGCGATGGTGATGCGCAGTCCGCGGAATTCGCGGACGGCGGCGCAGAGGTCGAGGACGTCGTCGTAGTGGGCGGGCGAATGGTAGCGGAGGTTGGCCTCGATGACGGGCATGGCGGTTCCGGTCGCCTCCAGCTCGCGGTAGGTGAGGCCGTGCTGGCGCATGAGCTCGGTGCGGGCGCGCTCGAAGAGGGCGAGGTAGTTGCCGTAGTAGACGAAGCCCATCTTGTCGGTGTCGGCGTAGGCGACGCGGTACTCGGAGACTTTGCGCAGCATATCCGTTGGCTCCTCAGTGCTGGCTGGCCTCGGGGATGAGGGCGAGGAGGTGTTCGACGACGGCCTCGGGGGTCATGCCGTCGGTGACGACGGTGACGGCATCTGGGGCGGCCTTGAGGGGCGCGACGGCGCGGGTGGAGTCGATGCGGTCGCGCTCGGCGATGTCGGCGGCGACCTGCTCGAGGGTGGCGCCGGAGGCGACCTCGCCGCTTTGGGCGAGCCGCCGGCGGGCGCGCTCCAGGGGAGTCGCGGTGACGAAGAACTTGTGGGTGGCGTCAGGGAGGATGACGGTGCCGATGTCGCGTCCCTCCATGACGATGGGGGCGTCGAGGGCGGCGCAGTCGCGCTGGCGCGAGGTCATCCAGGCGCGGACTTCGGGGATGCGGGCGACGTAGGAGACGACGGCGGCGACCTCGGGGGCGCGGATGTCATCCTGTCGGACGGGCTGGCCGTTGAGGACGAGGCGGAGCTGTCCGTCGGGAGTCTGGCGGTAGCGGAGATCCCAGTTGGGCAGGAGCGGGGGGACGGTCTCGGGGTGGTGGACGGGTTCGGCTCCGGCCTGGAGGGCGGCCCAGGCGACGGTCCGGTACATGTCGCCGGTGTTGACGTAGAGTCCGCCGAGCCGGGCGGCGAGTCCCCGTGCGGCGGTGCTCTTGCCGGAGGCGGCGGGGCCGTCGATGGCGATCTGCATTCTCATGGTCTGGCGAGTTCCTGTGGGATGGTGGGGCGGTTGCGGTCTGTCCTCACGGCGCGGTCGTCGTGGCGGGTTCGGTGGCGGGCGCGGCCTTGAGCTCCAGCTTGGGCTTCTCGCTGGAGTAGGCGCGGTTGATGCGCGGGAGGCGGCGGATGTCGTTGAACGTGATGTAGACCATCAGCAGAATCAGCAGGGCCGCGAACGCATTGGAGAGATAGTTCATGAACTTGGGCGGCAGGCGGCGGCGGATGAGGAACTCGATGCCGGCGAACATCACGTGGCCGCCGTCGAGGATGGGGAACGGGAGCAGGTTGGCGAACGCCAGGCCGAAGGTGATGAGCACGATGAACGCCAGGCCGCCGCGCAGGCCCTCGGTGCGCACGGTGTACCAGAGCATGGCCGTGATGCCCACGAAGCTGCTCATGTGCTTGAGCTTCACGGCCGACACGCCGTCGCGTCCGGTGACGAAGTTGGTGATGGGCTGGAAGAGGAGCCAGAGGGTGCGGGCCGTCTTGTTGAAGACGTCCTCGAACTGCTCCCAGGGGTTCGGGTGGGCGAGGACCTTGGGCGTCTCGTCGTCCATCTGGATGCCGAGCAGGTAGGCGGGCCGTCCCTGCGCGTCCATGACGACGGCCTTCAGGCCTGGGAGGTCGAGCTCCTTGCCGTCGCGGATGACGGTGAGGGTGAAGGGACGTCCCTGGAGGGCCCTGATGGCCTCGGAGAAGGCGCGTCCGTCGGTGACCTCCTGTCCGTCGATGGCGTAGAGCCGGTCATAGGGCCGGAGTCCGGCCAAGTCCGCTGGCGAGCCGGCGAAGACGGTCTTGACGGTGACGGCGAACGCGAGTCCGAGCTGCCGGAGGCTCAGGGGCCGGTCGCCGGCGGCGGCTGGAACGGCGAGGTCGAGCGTCCGTTCCTGGCCGTCGCGGGCGACGAGGAGCGGCACGGTGGCGCCGGGGCGGGCGCGGAGGTCGGCCAGCAGGGCGCCGACGGAGAGGGGCGGACGGTCGCCGACCGCCAGCAGCTGGTCGCCGCGACGGACGCCGGCGGCCGCAGCGGGCGAGTCCGGCAGGACGTCGCTGACGGTGATGGGGTCACGCGCCTGGAAGAAGGGGACCTTCAGGTCCTCGACGCGCGAGTTGGGGAGCTGCTCGAAGGTGATGTCGAGGGGCTCCGCGCGCCCCTCGCGCCGGACGGTCAGCGTGACCGTCGGCCCCTCGTTGTAGGCATGGGCCTCGAACAGCCCGTTCACGCCCTTGCGGAAGCCGGAGCCATTGAACGCGACGATGCGGTCGCCGACGCGCAGACCCGCCTCGTGCTCGCGGTTGAGCGCGACGGGATACTCGACGGCGCGCCGCTGGCCCTCGGCGTCCTTCACCGTCAGGGGCAGACGGTCGCCGTCCTTCAGGCCGGCCAGGCCGCACTCGGCGGGGAATTCGCCCCAGAACACGCAGAGGTCGTACAGGCCGCCCTCGTAGGTCCCGGCCGACAGCTTCAGGCCCGTCACGTCGACGCCGTTGACGGCCACGATGCGCTCGCCGGGCCGGATGCCCTCCGAGCCCACCACCGGCACGACCACCGGCACATCCGTCACCACGCACGACGACGTGGGCGGCGTCTGCCAGACGCCCGCCACCCAAAGCACCGCCGCCAGCGCAAAGCCGAACAGGATGTTGAACAGCGGGCCGGCCACCGCCGTGATGGCGCGCGCCTTTGGCGTCGCGAACGGCAGCACCCGCCCGTCCGCAGCCTTTGGCTGGTCGGCCGGATCCAGCTGCGGTATCGACACATACCCGCCCAGCGGCAGCAGACTCACCACGAAATCAATGCCCCGGTACCGGAACCCGCACAGCCGACGCCCAAACCCAATCGAGAACTTGTCGACGTGAAGGCCCTGCCAGACAGCCGCCAGCAGGTGCCCAAACTCGTGGATGAAGATGCAGAAGCCAAAGAAGAAGACGATGAACAGCACCGTGCCCACCGTGCCCAGAACACTCATGAACGTTTCCACAGGACTTGCTCCCTCGTGACTAAAATAACTCCCCGCGCGCTCAAACAGGCAGCCGACGCTCAGGACAGACAAAGACAGACCAGGACATAACTGACACGGCGGCGCACCCAGTGTTCCAGGCCTCGGCCCGCCGAGGCGTCCGCCTCACTCAATCTAACAAATATAATCCATTTTCCGCATTATGCCAATCGCGTCCGCAAGAGAATTCCGGCGACAGACGGCGACCGGCCCGTCCGGATAGCCTGGAGGACGGCCGACCGGGCGGGCCGATTGGATGGCGCCGCGGAGGAAGCCTGGGGCAATAAGACCTATAAGACCTATAAGACCTATAAGACCTAATAAGACCTATAAGACCTAATAAGACCTATAAGACCTATAAGACCTATAAGACCTATAAGACCTATAAGACCT
>CALZPA010000127.1 GCA_945827525.1 uncultured Lentisphaeria bacterium
CCTTTACCGCCCTAGCATCCGCCCAATCCTGGCCAGAACAGATGTCTGCGGCGCTGACCCTGCTGTCTGCCTGCCCCGACGCCCGCCGCACGCTGGCCGAGGCGCCCTCCGTGGACAAGCACATCCCGCCCACCCGCTTCGACGTGGACGTGACGGGTCTCACCTACGTCTGGCTGCTGACCACCGGCGGCGGCGACGGCACCGGCGGAGACCACACCTGCTGGGTCGAACCCAAACTCACCCGCGCCGACGGCACGGTCATCCCCGGCGAGACGCTCCCCGTCGAACTCTGGACCGCCGGCTGGAGCCGCCTTCACACCATAACCCCCAAGGGCTCACGGCGCCTCAAGGTCGCCGGCACCACCTACAACGCCGGCTGGTGGATCCATCCCGACAGCGTCCTCTGCCTCCGACTCGACCGCCGCTTCACCCGCCTCACCATCGGCGGCGGCACCGACAGCTCCGCGCACGCCTCCCGTAAGGTCGGCTTCGCCATCCTCGCCGACCTCGACCGCAAAACCGCCCTCAACGCCGCCGCCGACTTCCTCGCCACCAGCCAACCCCAGCTCGAGGCCTGGCTCCGCGCCGACCTCAACACGCCCGCCAACGGACACCTCGCCCTCCTCAAGACCTTCCCCGACTCCCTCGCCAACACCCTCGAAGCACAGATCGACCGCCACGCACGACGACTCGGACTCACCGGCGCCGACTTCCTCAAACGACTCGCCGACCTCCGCGCCGCCAACCGCGCCTCACTCACTCCGCATCTGCAGCTCTACGCGGACGTCCGACAAGCCGCCGCCATCATCGACGAGACCGCCAACGCCCTCGACTTCGCCCAGCGCACACTCGCCTTCGTCGAGCGCCTCCGTCCACTCCCCGAGCAGACCGCACGCCTCAAGGCCCTCCGACACGACTTCGACTCCCTCCCCTCCCGCGCCGACGGCAGTTGGCCCACCCTCCTCGCACAGGTCAAGGCTCTCCGACGCAACATCATCCTCAACCACCCCGCACTCGACTTCGACGACCTCCTCATCAACAAGCAGCCAACCGCCACCTTCAGCCACCAGTGCGACCAGTACCTCGGACGACATAGCCGCCCAGGCCCAGGACTCGTCGTCCTCAAAAACTGGAAATCCGCCCACCCACAGGAAATCGAGCTCCTCAAGGGCAAGCTCCCCACTGGCAGCGTCGCCCATCCCGACCTCTCCTTCGACGGCAAACGCATCCTCTTCGCCTACTGCGACCACTCCCAGACCAACCGCAACCTCCGTCGCTACTACCTCTACGAAATCAACGCCGACGGCTCCGGACTCCGACAGCTCACCGGCACCGCCAACGACCCCCTCAAGGGCGAGGGCGACCGCAAGACCGTCCTCATCGAGGACTTCGACCCCTGCTACCTCCCCGACGGCGACATCGTCTTCGTCTCCACACGCTGCCAGACCTTCGGACGCTGCCACCACCGACGCTACAACCCCTCCTACCTCCTCTACAAGATGGACGCCAACGGCAACCATATCCGACAGCTCTCCTTCGGCGAGGCCAACGAATGGGACCCCAGCGTCCTCCCCGACGGACGCATCATCTACACCCGCTGGGACTACATCAACCGACACGACGTCTTCTACCAGAGCCTCTGGACCATGCGCCCCGACGGCACCGGCACCGCACACTTCTACGGCAACTACACCATCAACCCCTGCATGACCGCCGAGGCACGCGCCATCCCCGGCAGCCACAAGGTCGTCTCCACCGCCATGGCCCACCACGGCTACACCGCCGGCTCCATCATCAGCGTCGACCCGCTCAAGGGCGAGGACGGCCCCAACCCCATCACCCGACTCACTCCCGAAATCCGCTTCCCCGAAACCGAGGGCGGCGGCGCCAACGGCGCCTTCCAGACTCCCTGGCCCCTCACCGAAGACCTCCTGCTCGTCGCCTACACCCCCGAGAAGCTCGTCATGCAGGGCAGCGTACAGTCCCCCAACGCCTACGGCATCATGCTCATCGACTCCCTCGGCGGACGCGAGGAAATCTACCGTGACCCCAACGTCTCCTGCGTCTCGCCCATCCCCCTCACGCCACGCCCACGCCCCATCGAACTCTGCTCCACCCTCCCGCCCAGCGCCGCCCCCAACGCCCCCGGACGCGTCTACATCCAGAACACCAACCTCGGCCGCCAGAACTTCGGCGCACCCATCCGCAGCATCCGCATGAACGTCATCATCGGCCAGCCAACCCCATCCGTCCCGCACCGCAGCGCCGCACGACAGGAAATCGTCAAGCGCGTCGCCGGCGTCGTCGACGTCAACCCCGATGGCTCGACCGCGTTCGAGATGCCCTCCGGCGTCCCCGTACAGCTCCAGGCACTCGACGCCGACGGACTCGCCGTCATGACCATGCGCTCGTTCATCTTCGCCCAGCCCGGCGAGTCGATGAGCTGCGTCGGCTGCCATGAGAACAAGGCCCAGGCCGCCCCCGCCATCATGACCAGCCGCGTGCGGCTCAAGCCTGTCCGCCCCCTGGCGGGACAGGACTATCCCGGCGGCTTCAGCTACATGCGCTCCGTCCAGCCCGTCCTCGACCGCCACTGCATCCGCTGCCATGGACTCGGCGACAGGCTCGCCGGCGACCTCGACCTCCGCGCCACCCTCGTCAGCCGACCCTGCGACGGCTACCCCGACTGGCCCGCCGCAACCCCCGTCGCCACCTCCTACAACAGCCTCCTCAACCGCAAGGGACTCTTCCGCCTCGCGCAGCGCAACGAGGAAACCGGCGAAAGCCGCCCACGAGACTACTTCGCCCATTCCGGACGACTCATCCGCAAGCTGCTCGACGGCCATTGCCCAACCCTCCTCCAGGACGAGACGGGCCTCAACCTCGTCAAGACCTGGCTCGACCTCAACGCCCAGTACTTCGGCGACTACTCCTGGAGCCGCGCCGAAGACGCCACCCCAGACCCCAACGGCGAAAAGGCGCTCCGCTCGGCCATCCGCGAACGCTTCGGCGAACCGCTCGCCTCACAGCCCTGGGCCTGCCTCGTCAACCCCGCCGCCCCCGAACAGAGCCGCATCCTGCAGTTGGCCCTTCCCGCACAGGCCCACGGCTGGGAACAGCTCACCGGCAAAAACGCCTTCTCCGGACGCGACGACCCCGAGTGGCTCAAGCTCCGCGACCTCGTGAAGGCCAGCATCCGCTACCCCGCACCCCCAAACCCCGACGGCACCTGCAACCGCAAACCCTGCATCTGCGGCTCCTGCTGGGTCCCAAAAGCCCAGTAGCCTCGAACGCCTGTCTTGTCTATATTTTGTGGCTCTTTAATGTCTTTTATCGACGATTGATACCAAGATATGATTGTCTACCACGCCGGCAATATGACCATAGAAAAGCCAGCGTTGATTATTCAGAACCGTTTCCTCGACTTTGGCTTTGGCTTCTACACGACGCTGAACCTCGAGCAGGCCATCGCCTTCTCACGCAAAGTCACCCGCAAGCGCGGCTGTGGGCACGCGACCGTCAACCGCTACGAGGTTGACGACAAGGCGATGCTGGCGCAATGCTCCCTGCTGAAATTCTCCCGTCCGGACAAGGCATGGCTGGACTTCGTCAGCGCCAACCGCCAGAACGCCTATCGGGGAAAGCGCTATGACCTAATCTATGGCCCCGTCGCCGACGATGATGTCTACACGACGGTGGCCGCCTACATCAACGGCACCTTCAATGCCGAAACAGCGCTCATGACCCTAAAGGTGAAGCGGCTATTTGATCAACTGGTCTTTGCCAGCGTGAAATCGCTCTCGTTCCTGCAACCGATTGGAGTGAACTGTTATGACTGACGCGCAGTACAGCATCATTTTGTCGATGGTGGTTCCACCCGTCATCAAGATGATGATGGACAAGGAGCACTGGTCCGAGCAAGAGGCCATCACCCGCTTCTACAGCTCAAAGGTCTACGAGGCATTGGAGGACGAGAGCCTGAAGACCTGGCACTATGGGGCGGCGACCCTGTACAGCATGTTCTGCGAGGAGCGCGAGACCGGCACCTTCACCTGGCCCGAGGAGGCATGCTGATGATGCCCTTCAAGCCCAATACCCTCGACGAACCAGGTAAATTCGTCATCTACAGCATCGAGCGCTACCGTCAGATCAAGGGGCTGTCGGGACGCGAGGTCATCCGACTCTTCAACGAATGGCAGGTGCTTGAGTTCATCCGCGAATTCTTCGACCTCCTCCATCTCAACGGCGACCAGTGCCTCGTGCAGGACATCGACGACTACATCGCCCGAAAAAAGGCCGAGGCGTAACTCACTCGCCATCCTCGGCCAGCATGAGGGCGAGCAGCCGCTGGAGGATGGGCGCGACGACCTCGCCGCCATGCCCGCCCTCCTCGACGACGCAGGCCAGCGCGTAGCGCGGGCGCGTCGCCGGCGCCACGGCGAACATCCAGGCGTGCGGGGCGCGTCCCGCCACATGCTCGGCCGTGCCGGTCTTCGCAAAGGCGCCACCACGCACCGGACGCAGACGCCGCCCCGTGCCTCGTCCGCTCTGCACGCAGTCGAACAGCCCCTGCCGGACAGGCACCCAGGCCTGCAGCGGCCAGGACAGGGTGGCGCGCAACGCGCCGCCGCCCTTGAGGACGCTGGGCTGCAGGAGCCGACCGGTGGTGATGGCGCAGGCGTAGACGGCCAACTGCAGGGGTGTGACGATCCAGGCGCCCTGCCCGATGCCGGCATGGGCGCTGTCGCCCTCGCGCCAGACAGGCGCGTCGCGCCGCGACCGCTCCACCCAGGCGGGCGTGAAGAAGATGCCGGCCTTCTCGTCGGGCAGTCCGACCAGACCCGTGGGCTGTCCGAAAAAGCGGCTGTAGGCGTCCTGCTGGGTGAGATGGAGGAAACCCTGCCGTCCGAGACGCACGCCGGCCTCGCAGAAGTAGGCGTTGCACGACATGGCCAGCGCCTGCGTGACGTTGACGGGCCCGTGGCCAAAGCGGCTGGAGCAGCCGATGCGACGGCCGTCCGGCAGCAGATAGTATCCGGGACAGCGGAACGTCTCCTCGGGAGTGAAGACGCCCTGCTCGAGAGCCGCCAGGGCAATGAGCGGCTTGATGGTCGAACCCGGCGTGTAGTAGCCCGCAATGGCGCGGTTGGCGTAGCCGCCAGGCAACGCGCTGTCCTCCGCGCGCGGCGGCAGATGATGCGACGGCACACTGGCCATCACCAGCACCTCGCCCGTCCAGACATCCAGCGCCACCAGCGCCCCAGGATGACCCGTCCGCGCCAGCAGACGCTCCGCCTCCTCCTGCCAGCGGATGTCCAGTGACAGCGACACCGTCTGCCCCGGCTCGATGGGCGACATCTCCATCGTCTCATGCCGAAACGACATCACGTCCGTCTGCACGCGCAGGAAGCCACCGCGTCCGGCCAGCGTCTCATCCGCCGTCATCTCGACGCCGCTGGCGCCATGCCAGTCCTGGACATTCAGGGCCGACCGCACGCCCATCGCCTCGAACTGCTCCTGCAGCTCCGGACGGGGCGTCGTCGTGCGGCGCACAAAGCCACGCACCTGCGCGGCGGCCTGGCCATGGTCGTATTGCCGCTGCCAGGTCAGCGTCAGCTCCGCAAACGGAAACCGCTCGCGCGCCTGCTGAAACCGCGTGATGGTCGCCAAATCCACATTCGTCCACAGCACAAACGGCAGCGGCGCACGACGACGGATGTGCGACTCCAACTGCTCCCGGGTCGGACGATGCTCATAGTAGTCGCCTCCCAGAAAGACGGCCAGCTCCGCTATCGCCGCCTGCGCCTTCCGCAACGTCACCGCACGTGTGTCGCGAGGGTCGCGCAGACGCTCCAGCAGCACCGACAGATCATACTGCGGCACACTGCTCGTCAGCACCTCACCCCGACGATCCGTCACCGCCCCGCGACGCGACGGCAAATACATCACCCGGCTCTGCTGCCGCTCGCTGCGACGCGACAGCTCCTCGCTGCACCAGACCTGCACATAGCACACATAGCCGCCCAGCAACGCCACCAGCGTCACCAGCAGCAGACGCAGACCGCCACAGCGACCGCGCCGCTCACCCACCTCCTCACCCGACGACATCGCCATCCCCCGTCGGACACCGCCGCCTAACCCGCAGCAGACGCTCCACCACTCCATACACCCCATACTGCAGCGGCGCCAGCACCAGCGCCGCCACCGCCACCCCCAACAGCAGATGAACCGGCACCAGCGACAGCACGTCGCCGCGCACCGAGCCGATGCTATAACGCAGCAGCTTCAGCACCACATACACCAGCACCGACACCCCACCCAGCACCGAACCCGCCCACGGCGAGGCGGGAAACAGCTCCTCCAGCACCTCGCGCAGCCATAGCGCACTCAACGCCACCGCGCACAGCAGCAGACTGTGCACACCCAGACGCGAGAACGTCAGCGCATCGTACAGCAAACCGCACAGCAGCGCCGCCGCCACGCCCGCCCAGGCCGGATGACGCCACGACACATACGCGACCGCCAGCGGCAGCGGATACAGCGGCAGACCCTCGCCACACACGCCCAGCGACACCTGGCACAGACACGCCGAGACCACCCACAGCGACGTCAGCAGCACGGCGCCCACACAACGCCACACACGGCCGTCACCGCCCCGCAGAAACGCCCTCAGCGCCCGTGGATGGACGCTGAGGGTCACCTCAAACAGCGCGTTGCCGCAGCTCACGGATCTGCTGTCCCAGCCACCCACGTCGCGTCAGCTCCTCCCGTCTCCCCTCACGCCTGTGCGCCGTCCTCGACGAGATGACGGTCGAGGAGGACGCCCTTGCGTCTGAGCGCGGCCTGGAGGGCGCGGACATCGAGTTCGGCGAAGGTGGCGCCCGTCTCCTGGCCGTCCCGCTGGATGGCGAGCATGGCGGCGGCCAGTCCGGCGGCCTCGCCGGTGACGGCGCAGGCCGGGATGACGCGGGTCACGTCCCAGGTGTCGCCCAGGGACGAGATGCAGCGTCCTGCCGTGATGAGGTTGCCCGTCCTGACGGCGGCCAGCGCACGGAACGGCACGGCATACACGGGGCCGGCCTTGCGCCAGTCGGAGATAATGCCCACGCAGTCGTCGTACCAGCGGTGGACGGAGGTGGGACGCAGGGTGATGGCGCCGGACAGCCGTCGCGTCATGCGATGCGTCGGCATGGTCGTGGTCATGATGGGGAAGATGTCATGGCCCGGGTTGGCCTGCCGCGTCTTCTCGAGATCCTGCATCTGGAGATGCCGCGACTCGAGCACCTGCCCCGTCACCTGACGGGCGCTGTCGCCTCGGAACGTCCGGCCATTCTGCGGGAATGACTTCGTGGCGCTGAACGGCTGAGACCAGCACTTCAGCTTGACCTCGCCGTTGTCCACATAGTAGTACCAGCCGCAGCGGACGTTGCCCCCCACGGAGACCGTCCGCTCGCCCGACGCCTGGCAGACGTCCGCGTCGCCTGACGCATCCACCACCGCCCGCGTCGTCAGCGCCTGACGGCCGCCCTTGCTCTCGATGATGACCGCCTCAATGGCGCTGCCCGCCTTGACGACGCCCGCAAACCGCGTGTCGTACAGGATGGTGACATGATGCTTCAGCAGCAGACGCTCCAGCTTGTACATGTACGTCACCGGATTGAAGCCGACCTCCATCCGACGCTTCGTGCGCTCCGACTCGTCGCCGCCGCGCTCCCAGCACGACGGCACCGGCCCAATCCGCAGCGACGGACGCGCCGACGGCTCGTCGTTCACCGACAGCCGGAACAGCTCCTCGCAGATGCCCGCGGACACCTGATGCCCGCGCCCATCGCACAGCGGCAGATAGATGATGACATTGCCGATGGTGGCCAGCCCGCCCAGCGCACAGAACTTCTCCAGCAGACACGTCTTCGCGCCGCCCCGCGCCGACGCCAAAGCCGCCGCGACGCCGGCGATGCCGCCTCCCACGACCACCACATCGTAGTCGCCCAGCACCTCCAGCTCCCGCGATGGCTCCACAATCACCGCATGTGACTTCGACATCCTCTATCTGCTCCTTTGCTTGTCTTTATGTTTTGTGTCTTTTGTGGACGATTAAATATGGACATATGTGTCGTCGTGCTCGACGGTGCGGTCGGCGGGGATGAGGGCGTCGTCGAAGTGGATGGGGACATTGGCGAGTTCGAGACGGCGCTGGAGTTCGCGGATGTTGACGTCGGCGACGTCGCAGCCGTCGTCGAGGGCCATGGCGGCGACGAGTCCGGTGACCTGTCCGGTGAGGATGGCGGGCGGAATGACGCGGAGGAGATCCCAGCCGTAGCCCTCGCCGCTGGCGGAGCGACCGGCGGTGAGGAGGTTGCCGAAGCCGCGGCGCGTGAGGGTTCGGAGCGGAACCTCGTAGAGGAAGTCGCGGCGGTCGAAGTCGTTGATGGCGGCGACGGAGTCGTCGAAATGCTTGTAGCAGTCGGTTTCCTTGAGGGTATAGTCGCCGTCGAGCCGCCGTGTGGTGCGGAACTGGGGCATGGTGGGGAGGGTGATGACGTCGCGGCTGCGCCGTGGCTCCCGGCGGAGCCGGTCGAGAAGGAGCCGCTGGTTGCGCCGGAGGTAGTCGTTGATGTCGTCGAGGTCGGTGCCGCGGTAGAGGGGGACGTCGGGAGGCTGGTTGCCGCCGTAGAGGGAGGCGACGCCACCGCAGCGGCGGGCGAAGGCGCTGGCGATGTTGGCGGTGTCGGCGGCCTTGCGGCAGCTGTCGAGGGTGATGGCGTGGGCGATGTAGGTGAAGAAGTTGCGTCCCTGGACGGTGGGGACGCCGGCCCGGAAGAGGATGTCGGCGTCACCGGTGGTGTCGATGACCATTTCGGCGGGGATGAATTCGCGTCCGGACTTGGACTGGACGACGAGTCCGCGGCAGCGTGTGCCGTCCATGACAGGTTCGGAGGCGTAGCAGTCCATGAGGATGTCGACGCCCTCGTCCTGGAGGAGCGAGGCGAGCACCAGGGCGAAGATCTGCGCGGAGTAGGTGGTGACGTAGCGTCGGTCCGTCTTCTCGGTGGGCTGTCCGTTGAGCCATTCGTGGGGGAGCGTGTCGTAGCCGTAGGCGATGGAGAGCCGGAGCATCTCCTCGGCCATGCCGAAGACGATTTGCGTCCCGCGCCCGTTGCACATGGGGACGAAGAAGTTGATGAGTCCGGCGGTGGCGAGGCCGCCGAGCATGAAGGAGCGCTCCAGGAGGAGGGCCGTCTTGCCGTTGCGGACAGCGGAAAGTGCCGCCGCCGCGCCGGCGACGCCGCCGCCGGCCACCACCACATCGTACCCGCGCCGCACGGGAAGACGCTCGCTTCGCTCCAGATAGTCCATTCGTCTGCTGCCTTCTGTTCCGTTCTTGTGCCCGTTTGTTGTCCTCACCCCATTTGGCAAAGACCTGTTGACATACTATTTTAATCCTATTATATATCATGGTCAATCAACTCTAGCCTTTTTTTCCCTCATGAACACCTGCACACGCCTGCTGCTGATCCTGGCGACCGCCGCCATCCTGCCGGTCCTGGCCTCCGACGACGACCTGTCCGCCTTCGAGAAATTCCGCCTCTCGCGCGAATACAGCGTCGAGGCCGAGAGCCAGATGGCCGAGGGCGACTACAAGGACGCCGCCAAGAACTACCTCAAGACCGCCGAACTGAGCACGGAACCCGCCAAGACCGCCTATCTCGTCAAGGCGGCAGACGCCTACATCCTGGCCGACAAGGCCAGCGCCGCCCTCCGGCTCTACCAGGAGCTGCTCCAAAAGCATGCCCTCCAGCTACCCTATGAGCACGCCGTCCGACAGCTCCGCGTCCTCGCGGAGAATTTCGTCATCGGCAAGGGGACATTCCTGGGACTGTGCGATGTCCCGACGGCCATCAAGGTCTACGAGCTGATCATCCGCGAGGCGCCCGCGCCGCACCTGTCCGAGCCAGACCGCTTCCGCCTGGCCGAACTCCTCCAGGACGAGCACCGCGACGCGGAGGCAGTCGCCGTCTACCAGGCCATCATCAAGCACGCCTCACGCAACTGGGACGCGCGCGCCAAGCTGGCCCTCCTCCTCGGCAAGCTGGCCCGCAGCTCCGACGGCGACGGCACCAAGACGCGCGCCGCCCTCCGCGAGGCCAATCTCGTCCTCGCCTACAAGCCTGACCATCCGCTCGCCAACGACCTGAAGCAGCTCGTCGCCGACTCCACCGAACTCAACGCCCAACGGCTCCTCGAACAGGCGCAGTTCTATCTCATTCCCACCCAGCGCCGCCCCAGCGCCGCCAGACGCTATCTCCACGACGTCATCACCAACTTCCCCAACTCCCAGGCCGCCACCACCGCACGGGAACTCCTCGCCACACACCCGGACCTCGTCGCCATCGAACAGAACGCCAACGCCAAACCCGAAGAGAAGAAAACCGAGCCGACCAAGCCCGCCGAAACGCCGAAAACCGCCGAAGCCAAGACCGCCGAGGCGCCGAAAGCCGTCGAAGCCAAGCCCGAAGAGCCCGCCGACGCCTCGTCCTCCTGGACGGACT
>CALZPA010000128.1 GCA_945827525.1 uncultured Lentisphaeria bacterium
GGTCTGCCCGACGGTGTTGAGGAGGTTGGTGAGCGTCTGGTTGACCTGGGTGATGTTCTGGGCGGCCGTGCTCCAGCGCGAGCCGGTGATGTAGTCGGCGTCGGTCTCCAGGTGCTTCTCGGCGGCCTCGAGCTTGACGCGGGCGACCTCGGCCTCCACCTTGGCCTGGCCGCCGTCGCGGAGCGTGACCGACTCGCTCTGCGCCATGGCGGAGGCGTAGTCGTACTGACGCTGGAGGTCGGCCTTGTCGGCGGCGGGGGCGTTCCGGAGCTGCGTGCCCAGGCGGGCGACGTCGCTGTCCAGCTTCTGGAGGTAGGTGTCCTGCGCGGCCTGCGCCTCGGCGCGGCAGGTGTCGACACGCGCCGTCTCGGCGGCGACGCGCTGCTCGGCGGCCGTGACGCGCGCCCGCGTCTCGGCGGTGCCGCCGTTCGGCTCGGAGGCCAACTGCGCCTTCGCCGCCGCCAGCTCCGCCTTCGCGGCGGACAGGTCGCCCTCCGCGTCCGTCAGCGCCAACTGCTTCTCCTGCAGCGTCGCCTTCGCGGCGGTGGACTCGGGCATGTTGCCCTCGAGGCGCGCCTTGAAGTCGGCCATGCTGCCGCCGTCCTTGGTGACGGCCGCCTCGACCTTCTGGGACACGGTGTCGAACTTGGCCTGCGCCTGCTCGACCTTCGCCTGCGCCTGCATGGCGCCCTTGAACTCGGACTGCGCCTGCGCGACGCCCTGCGTCTTCATGCCGGTCGACTGCTGCAGCTGGCTGCGGACGGTCATGCTGATGCTGACGGCGCACATGGCGGTCGCGACGACGGCCGAGATGATGCCCATCGTCAGCCCCAGCTGGGCGGCCTCGCGCTGCTCGTCGGCCTGCTGCTGGATGCTCACCTGTATCTGGACGCTCTCCGCCAGGCGCATCTCGCGCGCGGCGTCGCGCTGCTTCTGCGCCACCTCGGCCAGCAGCGCCAGCATCTGGTAGATGTCGAACAGCATCGAGGCCTCGCCGGACGTCGCGGGCGAGGCGCCCTCCCCCAGCACCTGGTCCTCGATGTCCGCCATGCCCTGACGGCAAATCCGGACGGCCTCGTCCGCCTGGCGCTCCAGCCGCGCGGCCGCGCCGGCCATGTCCGTCACGCCCGCAAGCGCGGCGGCGGCGCTCTCGGTAATGGTCAGGTTGGCGCCGGACAGCGCGGCCGTCCTGGCCCCGCCCGTCCCCTGAGCCGCCGCCGCGCCAAGCGCCGCAGCCGCCATGTCCGCCATGCCCTGTGTCGTCGTCCTGGTAATCTCCATCGTCATCGTCTCCTATGGCTATCTGCAATCGCGCGCCGCCGCCCTTGCGCAGCCGCGCCGCGTCCATTCATTCACTACACTCAATCCTTTCGCTGACCTCCCCGCGCCCAACCGGATGCGCCTGTCGCCGGGCAACGGCGACGGGGAGGGATGACAGACTGCATTTCCCCGTCGCCGCCCGTCTGGGCGGCCTGTGCCGGCGGCGCGGCGGTCGGTCAGACCATCATGCCCATCTGGCCGGCGATCTCGTCCTTCGTCTGGGCCTCGCTGTCGATCATGGCGGCCAGGCCGGAGACGCAGCGCGTCAGGGCGTCCATGAGCGCCTGAAGCTCCTCGCTGGTCTCGTCCAGCTGCTGCTGGAGCCAGGCGATGAACTTCTCGATCTCCTTCGAGTCGGCGGAGGCGTTGCCGGCGTCGGCGTTGAACTTGGAGCCGACGGCGCCCAGGGTGGCGTTGGCCAGCTGCATGCCGGCGTTCACGTAGGGCATCACCTTGGTGACGACCTCGCCCACCTTGAGCAGTTGCTGCACCGTCTGGCCCACCTGGCTCACCGACGCCGCCGCGCCGCCGACCATGCCCACGCCCATCGTCGCGATGGACGCCACCAGCATGATCGCCATCAGGATCATCTGAGCCCAGAACTGCGACTCGTTCTTGTTCAGGCCGAAATTCTCCTGCAGCGACTTCGCGATGGCCTCCACGATCTTCTCGGTGAGGCCCGTCTCGTTCGAGACGACCATCCCCACCGCCAGCACCGCGCCCATCACCGTCGCAATCGTCGCCGGCAGCGCCGCGCCGCCGGTCGCCACGCACGTCGCCACCGACACCACCGCCGCAATCACCGCGACCGCCGCCAGAATGAAGCTGAACAGCCGCGTCCAGAACGACATCTTCTTCGCCTTCTCGGCCGCCTCGATGCTCTCCTGGATCTTCTCCATCTGCGACTCGTGCGTCTTCTCCAGCTGCGCCTTCTGCGTCTCGATGCGCTCCTTCGCCAGCGCCACCTGCTGCTCGTCCGTCTCCATCTGCAGAAACGCCACCAGCTTCGCCAGGTTCGCCTGAACCTCGTCGCCGTCCAGGGACACCTCGGGCTCCTCCAGCTCCGGCATGTCCGCCGCGCCGTCCGCGCCCTGCGCCCCCTGCGACCCGGTGGCCACCTGCAGCGACTGCAGCCCGCTGACCAGTCCGGCCAACTGGCCGACGACCTTCTCGGGCGACGCCGCCAGCTCCGCGGCCTGCTGCTGCAGCGCCGCCAGGCTGACGTCCATCCCGCCCGTGTTGCCAATCTTCGTCATGGTCTCAACTCCTCTTGACTTGCCCGGCGGCCACGCCGCCGGACGCCTTATCATTCCGTATTGCTCGTTGTCCCCGCGCCCGCCGGAAGCCCCCCTCGGGGGGGGGACCACACCAGGACGCGTCATCGTCTCAGCTCAAACTCTCACACGGTCCGTGTCCGTCACGCCTGGGGCGCGTCGGGGGTGCGCTGCTGCAGCCGCTCGACCTGCGCCTGGAGCTGCTCCGCTCGGGCGCGCCACGTCCGGCCCTCCTCGGTGTCCGACGGGCAGACCGCGAGCAGCGCCGAGAGCGTCTCCTGCGCGTCGTCCAGATGCCCCAGCGCCAGATGGCACTCCGCGCCATAGTACAGCGCACGGGGATTCTTGAAGTCGATCACCGACGCATAGCTGTAGGAGGCCAGCGCCTTCGCGTAGTCGCGCTTCCGCTGCTGCACCGCCCCCAGGCCAATCCAGTACTTCGACTCGAGATGCTCGAACAGGCACAGGAACAGGAACGCCTGCTCCGCCTCGTCCAGGCGACCGGCGCGGTAGTACCCGTGAGCCAGCGCGTAGACCGCCTTCATCTCCTCGTCGGAGACGCCACGCTGCTGGCGCAGCGTGTACATGTCCCCGGCGAACATCTTCAGCACCTGCTCGGCAACGCCATGCAGACGACGCTTGTCCTGTTCATCCCTATCCTGATTTGACATTGCCTTCTTCATCCTTGTGGTTGCTTGCCTTTCCGTTTCCGGTTCGCCAGGCGAAACAGGCGCCGCGCCCCCTCACAGCCGATACGGCTGCATCAGCGGCCCGAAGCGACGCACCCCGCCGGACGGAGGCCGCGGCTCCGCCGCCTCCCCGGACTCCCGTTCCCCTGCCTCCTCCTCCCTCAGCCGGGACAGCGCCAGACGGCGCTCCTCCTCGGCCTCGCTGTCCAGGACAGCCAGTTCCCCCTCGATCCGCTCCCGCAGCCCCCTGGGGAGCTCCACGCCGTCCAGCAGATGCTCCGCGTCCTCGCGGGTCAGCCCCTGGGACGCCAGCAGGCGATCCGTCTCCCGGCAGCGCAGCTCGGCCTGCTCCATCAGCAGCTCCGACTTCCGCACCGTCTCGCGTATCCGCGCCAGGTACGACTCCACCTCCGCCGTGGTCATCCGACCCGCCGATCCGCTCGCCCGCTCCTCGCCCATCCGACTGCTCCCATACTCAACAACACTGTCTCTCACACGCCTTTCAAACGGGGCTCTCCTCCTCGGACAACCCCTAAACCATTCCGGCGTACTACTGTATTCCATCCCAAACCAAACAACAAGTCCAAAGATGACATTATTTTCCACTGTCCAGTTCGGACACCAGTCATCCTAGGGCCTCATCGTGTTCACCGGGGACACGCTATCAGAAAACGGGCGGCAACACTTGTTCCACCGACAAAGAATTCTCCCGTGAAATTTCCTGCGGAATTTGCTGGAAGGCGGTCTCGTTGAAGGAGAGGAGCCTCCAGGCGTCGCCCCGGTGCTCGAAGCGCGAGAGGGAGGCGTTGTCGACCTGGGGGAGCCAGGCGTGGGCGGGGACGTCGCCGCAGACGTGATGGAACATGGCGCGGATGGCGCCGCCGTGCGAGACGAGCAGGAGCCGCTGGCCGGCGTGCCGGGCGGCGAGCTCCTCCAGGGCCTCTCCGACGCGCGTCCAGAGCTGCCGGCGCGTCTCGCCGCCGGGCAGCCCCAGTTCGGGATCGTCCCGGCGGTTGAGGAGCGCCAGTTGCGGGAATTCGGCGGCGGCCTCGTCCCAGAGCAGCCCCTCGCCCTGTCCGAGGCACCATTCCTGGAGCCTCGGGTCGGGGATGGGGCGCAGGCCGAGGCGGACGGCGACCAGCTCGGCCGTCTCCCGCGCGCGCCGCAGCGGACTGCAGTAGCAGGCGTCGAAGGCGAGCCCCATCGCGGCCAGCGCCCGCCCCGTGCCGTCGGCCTGCCGCCGCCCGAGCTCGGTCAGGCGGCTCTCGCGCTGCCCCTGGAGCCGCCGCTCCACGTTGTAGTCCGTCTGCCCATGCCGCACCACCCAGAACTGGGTGCGCGGCGCGCTGTCCGCCGCCATCGTCGCCCTGCCGCCCATCGTCAGTCGAGCTCCAGTCCGGAGAGGACGCCGTAGCCATGGCCGCCACGGGGCGTCGTGCGCGGATAGTCCGGATTGGGGCGGAGCGCATGGCAGCCGGCCAGCAGGTCGCGGTCGCGGCAGGGGACGCCGGCAAACGCGACGTCGCGGATGGCGAGCCGCTCGGCGCGGCAGACCATCTCGGTGTCGAACAGCTCCGCCCACTGCGCGGGGTCGCCGTGGCCGCGCTTCCAGGTCGAGGACTTCGGCCCCACCTCGACGAGCCGCCGCCCCGCCGCGCGGAACGCCTCGGCCGGCTGCGCGACCCGGATGCCCTCCAGATGCAGGTCGGAGGCGTCGACGGCCACCTCGAAGAGCGCGTTCACCGGCACCTCGCCCAGGCCGACCTCCCGCAGCACCCCGAAGTCCACGTCCAGGAACGCGATGCGCGACAGCTCGCCCGGGATGTCGGAGCAGTCGCGCTGCCCCGTCAGGTCGTTGGCGCAGTTGGGCTGCTGGTACAGCTTGACGCAGTAGATGTTGCGCACACGCCGGCAGACGCAGTCGTGGATGGGGCACGCCACCTGCGATCCGCCCGCATAGGTCTTGCGTCCCGGCAGCAGCCGCAGCTCGTCGCCGTCGCTGTCGAGGTCACGCACCAGCATATGGTGGATGGGGCCGAAGCTGACGGCGGACAGCCACCAGTCCCAGGCGTTCAGCGCCACAAAGTCGTCCCCCGTCTTGCCCGAGAGACGCTGTATCAGGCCATGGGACGACGGCCCGTTCACGTGCACGCCATCCATGCCGTTGCGCTCAAAGCGCACATCCTCCACCACGAAATGGTCACAGCCGGACATCAGCACCCCGTAGAAGCGGCAGCGGCGTATCGTCAGGCCACGCACCGTGACGCGCCGCGCCGCGCTGAAGAACAGCACGCCCAGCAGCATCCCGCCGCCGCCCTCGCTGCCCGCCACGTTCGTCTCGCGCCCCTCGCCGTCGCGCAGCGTCAGGCGGCTCCGCCCGAACGCCTGCATCTCCGGACTGTCGTCATGCGGGCTCACGCCGGAGCCCGCCTCCTCCCAGACGCCGCCCTCCACGCAGAGGTCGTGGTCGCCGCAGCCGCCCACGCTCGCGCAGCGGCGGCCGTCGAAGGGATGGCGGTTCCGTACCATCACCCCGCCGCACCCGGGCAGCAGACGCACCACCGTCTCCGGATGCACGCTCAGACGCTGACCCGACGACAGCACCACCGGACGATCCAGCAGCAGCGGAAACGGCAGCCGGGGAACCGAAACCCAGTCGTGCGACGCCAGCGCCTCCGCCAGCGCCCCCGACGCGCACACGCCCTCGGCGAACGCCGACGCCGACAGCGCATGGCACTCGCCGCCGCCAGCCGCCGCACCACCCGCCTCCCGCTCCAGCTCACGCTCCAGCTCCAGCCACCACGACGCCATCCGCTCCACTCCTTGCTGCCTGCCTGAGAAATGCTTCGATTCTCCTCTCTCGGAGACATTCGAGGCGCGCCGCATCCCCCGGAGAAGACGCGGGCGCGCCTCGAACGCACTTAGCCATACTATACTATCTCGCGACCTCAATCACCAGCGACTTCAGCGACGGCAGCTCCATCTCGCCCGTCACGGACGCCCCCGACAGCAGCTCGACGCCCGTCAGCGGACGCCCCAGCCAGCTCAGCCGCGCCGGCACCGCCTCTCGGCGCTGGTTGCACACATTGACCACCACGCGGCCATCCGGCAGCTCCGCCGACAGCACCTCGACGCCCCACAGCGGCTCACCCGTCGCCGGTGACACCGCCTGCGCCCGGCTCGTCACACCACAGCGACGCAACGCCTCGGACACCACCGCCAGCCGCGCTGCGTCATCGTCCTGCCGTGGCCAGTCCAGACCGGCCCCGGCAGGCGCCGCCAGCGCGTTCCCGTACTCGTCGTGGCCACAGCCCGCGCCCAGAACGACGACCCGCACGCCCAGCTCCGGCAGCCGCGCCAGCCCACGACGGGCGCCCTCCGGCAGATGCGTCACCGACGGCACGAGCAGGCACCGAACCCCAGCCAGCGTCGCGGGCAGCGCGCCGCCCGCGCCAATGGCCGTCAGTTGCCGCTCCGTCATGAAGCCGACACGCTGGTCGAGCGCGACCAGCGCCTGCCAGACATCCGTCAGCGTCCGGACATGCGCCCCCTGGCTGTGCAGCTGCGAGGCCAGGCTCCACACCAGCGCGACCGACGCGGAACGGCGCTGGAGTGCCGTCACCTCAGGGGCCAGCCGCAGCAGATCCATGGAGGCCTGCGAGACGGCCACCGCCTCCTGCGGACGGTGCAGGATGCTGCCGGCAAAGTCATGGATGGGGTTGTTGGTGCGCTCCCACACCCAGATGGTGCTGGCGGTGTTGCCGTGGACAGCGCCCTGGAACAGCGACGAGTGGATGTGCTCGGGACGGACCGCCCGGAAATGGCGGTCGGGTATGAGGTGATTCTCGCTGTTGAAGACCGGCGCGTCCTTGAGCGAGCGCTGCAGGTCATAGCCCAGCAGGTAGGTGCGCCACATGTTGCACCACTTGGCCCCCTCGCCCTGCGGCACGCTGTAGTGGTCGTTGCCGCTGATGTCGCTCAGACGCCCGAAAAGCTCCGCCGAGACGCTCCAGACGCCCCCGGCGTTCACCCCAAACAGGGGGTTCAGCATGATCTTCGAGTGCACCGGCAGCCCCGGGGCCAGCTCATGGACGACGGCCGCCAGCCACTCGTGGAACTCCGCGAACAGCTCCTGGTTGCACAGGATGAAGTCGTAGGCCTGCGGACGCGCGAAGCCCTCGCGCGCCTCCGGCACCGGAACCGCCTCCAGGGACGGATGCGACGTGCCCCAGCGCGCGTTGAGCGCCTCCACGCTCCCGTGACGGCGGCGCAGCCACTCGACCCAGCGGCGACGCACATGCGGACACGTGGCGCTGCCGCTGCTGATCGGCTCGTTGGTGAGGCAGATGGAGTGCAGCGCCGGCAGGTCGCGCACCTCCGGAATGGCCACGCGCAGGAAACGCTCCAGCACCGCGCGCGCCTCCGGCGCATGGACGCAGAACCGGAAGAAGCCGCCGCCGCACTGCCTCAGCTCCGGATGACGCTCCAGGGCCCACTGCGGGAAATAGTGCGGACTCACCAGCAGGTTGACCGACACATTCGCCGCCGCCGCACGCTCGCACAGCCTCCGGAACTCGCGCAGAGCCGTCATGTCCGTCTCCGTCTCGCTCCTCAGCGTCCCGCTCGGCCCGTGCTCCACCTGGATGAGATTCAGCCCATAACGGGGAAACAGCTCCACGTCGCGCCTGACCTGCCCGAAATGCCCGTAGCCGTTGAAGAAGACCGGCCAGCCCTCGCGGACCTCCGAGCCAGCCTGCACACGCCCCAGAAACGACGGCCCCGACAGGCGCGTCCGACCTGTCCGGTACATCGGAATGACCGGCTCCGACAGACGGCCAGCCTGTATCGCCGCCAGGCGAGTCTCCGCCTCGGACACCAGCGGCTCCACCTGCGTCAGCGTGTACCACGCGCGGTTCAGGCGACCCTCGCCGATGTCCTGAGACGCATAGCCCAGAAAACGCTCCGACAAAAGCCCCAGAACCTCGCTCCGCGACGGCGACGGCAGCCCCGCCGACGCCGCGCGAACCCGCGCCACGCGCCCACGCAGCCGCTCCAGCGTCGCCCTCGCCCGCGACGGCATCACCAGCGACAGCTCCGTCGTCCGCGAGAACAGCGCCTGGCCGTCCGCGCCGAACACCGTCCCCTCCAGCGTCAGACGCTCCGCCGCGCTGTCCTTCAGCCCCAGCTCCAGCTCCGCCAGCCACGCCTGCTCCGACGCCTCCGGCAACGGCCGGCGAACCCGCGCCAGCTCCACGCCGCCCGCGTCGCGGCACACGACCTGCATCTCCGCCCCACGACGGGACGCCGCCACCGTCACCGCGCCGTCCAGACGCACCACCCCCTCCGTGAACAGCCACTCGCGCCACGGGAACGACTGCTCATCCCAGTAGGGCATGACCTCCCTGCCACCGCGACGGACGCGCTCCGGCGCCTGCGGCTGGAAGCTCATCCCATCCTGCCCAAACGTCAGCGCCTCGGTCGTCTCCGGCTGCTCACCCTCCACGAACTCGATGTCCGCGATGTCCAGTCGCCGCACCGGACGCTCCACCACGACCATGAAGCTGAACTGCCGCTCCTCCGCGCCCGTCTCGAACGTCAGGCTCAGCCGACGCCACGCGCCTTTCGTGTCCGGAATGCCACGGCGCCGACGCCAGTCCCTGCCGCCGCCGAACCAGGCCGAGCCGTTCCCGCCCTCCGCACGGGCGCGCAGCGACACCGTGTACGTCGTCAGCGGCTTCACCGGCACATCGCCCAGATGCCCCAGCCAGGCGTAGACGTGCGCCCCATACGGCGTCCCGTTCGTGATCCGCACCACCCGGCTGCCCTCCAGACGCTCGTCCAGCACCTCGAACGTCGCGTCCGTGTTCCGCACATCCCAGACCCAGCCCTGCGGACGAACCCCCGACAGACACTCGAACCCGCCGTCCGCCAGCAGATTGACCGGCGCCCGCCACGGACGAAGCTCCATCTCGCCGCCGCCCAGCGGCAGCTCCCGCGCCGCCTCAAACGCTGTCGCGCTCACGCCGCGCTCAATCTGCACGTCGTCTATCAGCAGCTCCGGCGTCGCGCTGTCCGCATGGATGCGGAAGACAAACGGCAGGTCGGACTCCTCCGGCGTCACCGTGAGGCTGAACCGCTGCCAGTCGCCGCCCTTGAGCGCGAAGCCCTTGCGGTACTGCCACCTGCCGCCGCCGCCAAACCAGGCACGCCCCGAGTCCGGTGACTTCGCGTAGAACGACAGCGTGTGCGGCACCCCCGCCACCATCCCCTCGACACGCTGCGTCAGCGCCGCGAACACATGCGGCTGATATCCCGAACGGTTCACCAGCCGGAAACAGCTCCCCCCCGAACGCGACTCCTTCCCGTACACCCCGCCCTCCGCGTCCGCACGGCCACGCTCAAACGTCCACTGCTGCGCACCGCCACGCTCCCCCTGCTCCTCAAACGAACCATTCCGAACCAGATTGCGCCGCGGCAGCCCATACCCGCACGCACACCCCAACAGACAACTGACGACAAGCAGGCGCATCAGACGCATGGCAGCTCTCCTCCTGGACATTCTTGGTGGAATTCAGTGACGAAACGAAACGCGCGACCCGCCGCAGGCCACTCCTCGACACCCGCCCAGACAAGCTCAGCCCCACCCCGAATCTCCCCCAAAAAACTGACTTGTCAAAACGTTTTGACGCATACTATGCCCACACTCGCACGGATTGCAAGCCATTCTCCAAACAAAATGGGCCAACCGAGGCAAAAGAGTAAAGGCGACGAGAGAAAGCCCGCCGAACGAGGCGGAAAGAAAGCCGCGAAGCGGCGTCCCCTGATTGGCCGGGGGTGATGCGCCGCGTGAGCGGCATCTGGCCCGACCGCCGCACCGCCCTCCCCTCTCTGTGCCTGTGGTGGCCTGAACGACGAACGTCCCCTGCCAGCTTGCCAGAAATTCAGTCACCAATGCAACCAACTTTCGGGTGACGTGCGGAAAAGACTGCCTGTAACCACTCATCGAGTCTGGCCAACCTCCATGGCCTCCTTATGCCCGTACAGTTGACGGCAGGCCTTTGTCTCTCCGCAAAACAGGCGACAGCAACGGGTTATGTGAGGGATTCTGAAGCCGATGAAGCAA
>CALZPA010000129.1 GCA_945827525.1 uncultured Lentisphaeria bacterium
GAAGAGGAGCCGCATGGTTGGTTTGTGGGAGATGCGCCTCTCTCGACGTCTGCGAGACGGAAGAGGAGCCGCATGGTGGAGGTGTGGGGCGTATCGGTCAGCGTTTGAGCTTGGGTTCCATCCAGGCGGAGCCCATGTGGAGCCAGGCGGGGCCGCCGGCGGGTCGCGCCTCGAGTCGGAGTTTTCGGACGTTGGTGACGTTGGCCTCGATGCGTGCCTCGGGCTGTTTCCAGGTGACCTTGGCCTCGCCGAGCTTGCGGTCGTCGCCGAAGACGGTGAACTGGACGGCCTCGCCGTCCTTGCGGGCCTTGCAGATGGCGCTTTCGCGCGGGTTGAGGAGGCGGACACCGGAGGAGAAGGTGCTGAAGCGTTCCTTGATGTCGTACTCGATGACGACGGGAGCGCGGAGTCCGATGCTGTTGGGGAGCGGTTCGCCGAAGAAGGTTCGTCCGAAGCCGACGGCGCCTCGGCTCAGGCTGATTTTGGCTGGCATGAGGTCGAAGAGCGGCAGTTCGGCGAGGGCGCTGTCTGCGGGCAGTTCGGCGAGGGAGGGGTAATGCTGGTCGGCCGAGGCGTTTCGGACGGTCGGGTTGCCCAGGAAGTAGCGCGCGTTCTTCACTGACCAGTCGGTGCCGAACCAGCCGACCAGGAGCATGGTCTCGGGGGAGCTTGAGCGTGCGTCGTAGATGGCGAAGTCAAAGTATTTCTTGGTGTCGAAGACGCCCCAGTTGAACCAGTTTCCGAAGCGTCCCCAGACCTGGTGCGCGGCCTGTGGCGCGTTGGCCTGGATGATGACGACGAGTCGGTTTGGCGCGATGGCCACGTTCGGGTAGACGAGGATGGCGCCGATGTCGGGGGCGTTCAGGTGGGCGCGGCGCTGTTCGAGGGTGTCGTCGCCGCCGGACATCTCGAACGCCAGGAGGTTCATCAGGTCATTGAGTGGCGTGGCGGTGACTTTGCGGGCGGCGACGCTGTTGTCCATGCGTCCGCCGAACAGGATGAGGTTGTACTCCATCTCGATGTCGTCGGTGACCTCGGTGTCGAGGAGGATGCGGGGGAGGCCGCCGTTGCGCTCCTTCCAGCTCAGGGCGAACTGTGTGGCCTCGCGTTGCCAGACGTCGCGCATGGCGTCGTTGCCGGTGCCGACGACGAGGACGTAGGGGGTCATGAACGCCTCGTGGACGGGGCCTTCGCAGCCACGGAGCTTGGCGAGGACGGGGATTTCGACGTCCTTGGCGTGCATCCAGTCGCGGGTGGCGGGGTGTTTGCGGAAGGTGTACCAGGTGTCGTCGGCGGGGGCGAAGTCGGGAGGGAGGAGGAGAGCGGGGGTGTCGTCGACGATGACCTTGAGCGTCTTTCTGGGGCTGAAGAGCTGCGGGGGGCGCTGGATGGAGAACTGCTGGAGGTTGGCGGTGGTGATGCGCAGCGTGGTGTCGTCGAGGACTTCGGCCTCGAGCAGTCCGGAGGCCATGGGTGCCTCGAACTGTTCCATGCGTGTCCAGTAGGCCTTGCCGTGCTTGAGCAGGTCGGCCTTCCAGGAGATGCGTCGTGGGAAGCGCTGGCGCGTCCAGCCGAGCATCCAGGCGAGTCCGGCCTGCTGCATTTCCCAGGAGAAGCCGCCGTGGCCGACGCCGGGATACTCGCGGTATTCGACGGGGATGTTCAGGCGTCGCAGCTCCTGGACGACGTTACGGGAGTGAGCTGGGGGGACGATGGTGTCGGCTGCGCCGGCGATGATGTAGGTGGGGAGGTTTCGGAGGTTCTGCGCGAAGGCTCGTGCGGTGTGTCCTTCCTGGACGAAGGAGCGCAGCTCGTGGTTGCGTCCGGGGAATTCGCGGTTCCAGCCCCAGCGTTCTGTCCAGGCCTGGTTGTCGGCGTTGCCGACGATGGGTAGGATGGCGGCGAACTGGTCGGCGTAGTGGACGCCGAGGTGGAAGGCTCCGGTGCCTCCCATGGAGGTTCCGGTGAGGTAGATGCGGTCGGGGTCGATGTTGAAGTGGCGCTTGACTTCCGCGATGGCGGCCAGCACGTCGTCCTCGCCCAGATCCTTGTAGTCCGAGGCGCCGCGTCCCTGTGGCGACAGGCTGATGGCGCCCGAATAGCCTGGTGCGGGATGGCCCTGGAACGGCGCATAGCCGCCGTGGCCGTGCATGGTCACGATGAGCGGCCAGCGTATCGCCGGGTCGTAGATGCCTGGGACGTGGACGGAGTACGTCTGCTCCGTGCCGTCGACCGGTGACACATACGAGCGCAGCCGACCGCCGTTCTCCTCCGTCATCTGCTCGCTGCAGCGGTCGTTCTGGTGACGGCCGCGCAGCAGCGTCAGATAGGTGTCCTCCAGCAGGTTGCGGACAGCCGGGTCATCCAGGAACCTCGTCTCCCGCGAACGGTGAAGCGCATACGACGCCTTCACCGCCAGCCACTGCGAGCGCAGTGCCATCAGGCCGTCCAGGTTGCGCGACTTCCAGCGCTCCTGCCGCGCCATCGTCTGCAGCTTTCCGCGCAGCTCCTTTGCCTCGCCCACCGTGCATGGGCGTCGCGGCGGCGGCGGATTGCCGCCTGCAGGCTTGGGAGGGGACGGCAGGCGTGTGTACGCCCAGCCGCAGAAGACAAGCAACGCGACGGTCAGGGCAAGGTTGACGTAGAGCATGGGCGAACGTGAGGAGGGTGACATGGTGGTTGAGGGGGGCAGTCGGTCGGTCTGCTGGGGGACGTGGAGCTCACTTCGCGGCGGCGACGAAGCGGCGGAGGTTCTCCAGGCCGTAGGCGATGCCGGTCAGGACATCCTCGATGCCTTCGAATTCGATGGAGAGGACGCCGTCGTAGCCGTTCTGGACGAGGTTTCGGACGCACTGTGCGACGGGGACGTTGCCGTGTCCGATGATGGCGCCGCGCAGCCAGTTGCCGGCGCGGGACTGGAACCAGCCCTTGCCGGGGCAGGGCTCCATGCCGGACTTGATGTGGAAGTCCTTGGCGTGGCAGTGGAAGGCATACGGGGCGAGGCGTCCGACCGCCAGTTCCGACGGGTCGTCGGCGCAGGCGAAGTTGCCGATGTCGACGAGGACGCCGAAGTTCTCGTGGTTGACGGCGGTGATGAGCTTCTCGACGCGGAGGCTCTCCTGGGCGAAGCGTCCGTGGTTTTCGACCATGGTTCGGATGCCCTTGGAGGCGGCGTATTCGGTGATGGCTCGGCAGCCGGCGGCGAGCTTGGGCAGGGCGGCGTCGAAGGTTTTGGCGCCCTTCCAGTCCTGGGGGAATTTGCCGAAGGTGCAGTCATGGCGCATGCCGGGGCAGCCGAGGATTTCGGCGATGTCGACTTCGGCCTTGACGCGGGCGATTTCGGCGTCGAGGTCGCCGTTGCAGCCGGCGAGCATGTCGGCGCCGATGGTGTAGTTCATGATGGGGAGTTCGCAGCGGTCTGCCTCCGCCTTCAGCTCGGCCGCGAATTCCGGCAGCGTCTTGCCCTCCGGCACGCTGATGGTCGAGAACTCGATGCAGTCGAAGCCCATTTCCTTGGCCTTCGCGATGACCTCAATCTGCTGCATCTGCTTTGCGTTGACAAGACGGCTGAAACTGTACGAGCTGACACCGATGAGCATGGCGCGTGTTCCTTTCTGTTGCTTGGGAATGGGGTGGGTGACGATGTCCCGAGTCTCCGTCTCAGGACAGGAGAATGGCATGGGTGGCCAGGCGCTGAAGCGGCTGGCCTGACAGGTCGGTCAGCGTCTCATCGTCCAGCGTTGCCCGGACGATGGTTCCGTCTGCCACGGAGGCCGCGAAGGCGCGTCCGTCTGTGAGCGTCTGACGGAGCGTGAAGGAGGCGGCGCCGCCGCCCGCGTGAGTCCATGACGGCGCGGCGAAGCGCTGCGCATAGGTGGCCAGCCGCGTGTCCTCCTCTGGGCAGACACGCTCCAGCGAGGCGGGTTCCCCCCAGCGTCGCGTCGCGGCCGCCAGCACCGCGGCTGACAGCGCCTCGACCGTCACGGTGGGCAGGTGGTCGGCCAGGCGTGTGACCGGCATCCGTCGCGAGGCGACGCCGTGGCCCTCGACGCATCGCGTCGGTGGCAGCCGCAGCGCCCGTTCGAGCGCCGTCAGCTCTGTGCGCACCAGCACGCAGCCGTGGACGAGCGACGCGCCTCCGGACAGGGCGATGGCGGTTCCGCACAGCTTCCGGCCTCCGGTGAGCAGGCTGCCGTGGCTGTCCACCGCGAGGTCTGTGAGGCCGAGTTCGCGGAGCGCCTCGGCCAGCAGGTCGGTGAACGCCTGATGGCTGTGCTCGTGGCGCGGACGGATGAGGGCGACGTTGAGGTTGCCCTCATCGTGGTAGACCGTTCCGCCGCCGGACAGCCGCCGCATCAGCGTGATGCCTTCGCGGACGCAGGTGCAGGGGTCGCACTCCAGCCACAGGCTCTGGTTCCGACCGCACAGCACGGCGCGGGCGTTCCGGTACAGCACCAGCGTCGGCCCCGTCACCGGAGACCGGAACAGCCACTCCTCCAGCGAGGCGTTTGCGACCGGGGACGAGTCGGCCGACAGCAGGACGCGGAGTGGGGCGTGCAGGTCTTCGGCAAGGCTCATGGTGGAGGTGATGGGGTTGGATGGTGGGAGGGCGTCGTCCGGAGCGGATCCCTGGCGGGCGGGGGTTGTGACGCCGGCCGTTGTCAGCCATAGTATAATGCGTAAGGGGCAGGGCTGTCAAATGTCCGCACGGCGCGATTTCGGGGAGGGAAAGGGGGAGTATATTATGGTGTGGGTGCCGTTTGGGCACGAGTCAGGGGGCGAGGAGCGTCGGAGCAGGTGGAGACAGAGGGTGGCGGCATGCTGGGGTTGTGGTTCAATGGATTGGTGCGCCGGTTGCGTCGTCGGCGTCTGGCGGAGATGACGCTGGCGCTGCTGGCGGCGTGTCTGCTGGTGGTGGCGTGCCTGGCGGTCTGGGACGCGCGGGTGGAGCCGCTGCGCGAGCGGACGGCTGGTGCGCTGACGCTGTGCGCCGTGTCGCTGGCGACGCTCTGCTGGCTGGTGGGCACGGTGCGTGTCTGGCGCCAGGAGGGCATCGTTGCGCTCGTGCGCTGGCTGGACCGTCGCTTTCCCGAATTCGGCAATGGTCTTGACAGCGCCCGCGAGGTGCTGCAACGCGGCGGCCCGAATGAGGTCGAGGCGCTGCTCGTCTCGCGCATGGAGCGTCAGGTCGCCGCCCGTGACGCCGAGCTCATGCGTGCCGTCCTGCGGCGCGTTCCGCTGTGGCGCGCCGCTGTCCTGGCGCTGGTCGTCTGCGTCTGCGGCGCGGTGACGGCCACCTTTCCCCGTGCCGTCGGCAAGGCGCAGTTCTGGCTTCGCGGCGACGCCTCCGGCCTCGTCCTGACGGTCTCCCAGCCAGACGGGCTGTTTGTGCGCGGCTCTGATGTCGCCCTCACCGCCGACGTTCGCCGCTGGGAGCGTGACCGCGCCGTCATCGAGCTGCACCTGGACGGGCAGTCTGACATCGAGGCCTACGACCTCCATCCTGTGGCGGAGGCCGAGGGCACGTTTTCCTTCACGCTGTTCGATGTCCAGCGTGGCGGTCGTCTGCGTGTGACGACGCCTTCTCTCGACAGCGGCTGGCGCCGCTTTGCCGTCTACGAGCGTCCGCAGGTGTCCGAAGTGCGCCTGACGCTGACGCCGCCGTCGTACACGGGCGAAGGGGAGCGTGTGCTGGAGGCTCTCGGGGCGTTTGGGGGTGTGGCCGGCACGCGTCTGCGTCTGGAGATGCGCCTGGAGCATGGTGTGTCGCCGAGCCTGGTGCTGGATGGGGAGCGCACGCCGTTCCGTCCGGCTGGCGAGTCGGGTCGCTGGCAGGTTGAGCGGACGCTGACGGTCTCCGGGCCTCTCGTCCTGGAGGCGTGCGATGAGGCTGGTCGCACCTGTGCGGTCGCGGAGGTGGAGGTCTCGGTGACGCCGGATTTGCCGCCGATGATTGAGCGTCGTGAGCCGTCGGGCGACGCCCGTGTCGAGGAGGGGTCAGGTCTGCGGCTCTCGGCGGTGGCGACGGATGACTATGGGCTGACGTCGTTCCGGTTCGAGTATCATCGGCTGTCGGGCCAGGAGCGTGGGCGCGAGCTGCTGTCGGGCGGCAGTCTGGTGCGAGAGGCCGAATGGTCGGAGGAGTGGAACGTGGCTGAGGCGGGTCTGGAGGTCGGCGATGTGGTGACGTGCCGTTTTGTCGCCACCGACTGCCGCGAGCCGAACCGGCAGTCGTCGCGCAGCGAGGTCTTCTTCGTCACGGTGATGCCTCGTCGGCCTGACCAGCAGAGCCAGACCGACGGTCAGCAGCAGCAGGAGGAGGAGCGCGTCGACGTGAATGACCTCGTGCTGGAGTCGAAGCGGCTGCTCCGCCAGACCTGGGATTTGCTCGAATTCGACGAGCCGCCCTCGCGCGAGGTGCATGAGACCGCCGCCGCCCTGGGCGACCTGCGGATTGAGGTCCAGCGCCGCGAGCAGGTCTTCCGCGAGAAGGGCAAAGTCCCCCAGTTGCCCGAGCCGCTGCGGACGCTGTTCGCCGCCGCCGTCGCCGCCCTCGAACGCGCCGAGCCCCTCATGACGCCCGCCTCGATGCGGCAGAGCCTCCAGCAGCAGGAACTCGCCCTCGCCGCACTCGTCAGGCTCGAAAGCGAACTCCTCAAGAATCAGCAGCAGAGCCAGGCCTCCAGCGGCAAGCAACAGCAGAAGCAGGAGCAGCAGCAGGGGAAGGGCCAGCAGGACGGCGAGCAGCAGCAGGGCGAGGGCGACGAGGGCGACGAGCAGCTCCTCGCCGCCCTGACCGACGCACTCGAGAAGCTCCGCGCCGTCGAGCGCGACCAGACCGCGCTCGGACGGCGGCTCGAGCATGGCGACGAGCGCGTCGCCCTCGAACGCGCCCAGCAGGGCGTGCGCCGCGCCGCCGGCGAGGTTGCCCAGACGCTCGTCAGGCACGAGATGGCCGATGGCGCGAGGCAGCTCGTCGAGCAGGCGCGGCAGGAGATGGGCGGTGTCCTCGCCGGACTCCGCAACGGCGAGACGCAGGTCGGCGTCATCCGCTCGGCACGCGCCGTCGAACGGCTCCAGGCCGCGTGCGCCGCGCTGGACGCGCTGTTGCGCCAGGTCGGCGCCCAGCAGGTCGAGGCGCTCGCCAAACAGGCGCGCGACCTCGCTCAGCGACAGCAGCAGGCCGCCGGACAGTCCCGCGACCTCGAAACCCAACGGCAGCGCGGACAGAATGTCCAGGACGCGCGTCAGCAGGCCCAAAAGCAGCAGTCGCAGCTCGCCGCCGACACCGAAAAGCTGCGTCAGCGACTTCAGCGGCGCGCCGAGACGCTCCGCTCCATGTGGCCCGACACGGCAGCCGCCCTCGACGACACCGCCAACGCCTTCCTCACCCACGACATCGCCGGACACCAGCGCAAGGCCGGCAATGCCCTCCTCTACCGGCGCTTCGAGCGCGCGGCCGACGAGCAGGCGCAGGCCTCGCAGAGCCTGTCCCAGGTCGCCTCGGACTTGGGGCGGACGGCCGCCACCATGCCGACGTTCAGCCTGGAGGAGCTGAAGCAGCGCATCCGCGAACTCCAGCAGGCGACCCAGGCGATGGAGCAGGCACAGAACGCCGCCGACACACATGACGCAACGTCGGAGCGGGAGTCGGACGACGGCTCGCCGTCACAGGAGTCGTCGTCGGCGCAGCGTCGTCTGGAGTCGGCACGGCGCCAGGCCGGCGAGACGACCAGCCGGCTGGGCGAGATGCTTCATGACGCACGGCTGCAGCAGTTGGGCGGCGAGCTGTCCGCGGCGCGTGGCGAGGGGGACGCCGAGCATCCTGGCCAGGCGTCCCTGGACGAGGCGCGACAGGCTCTCCGGCTGGCCGTCGAGCATCTTCTGCGCCTGGAGCGCCAGCAGCCCGGCACGCTGCTCAAGGCCGGGCGTCTCATTCCGCCCGAACGCTACCGCCGTTCCGTCGAGGAGTATTTCCGTCGGCTGGCGAAGTAGGTGCGTATGGCTCGCGCAGCGGCGCCATCGGGCAATGAGGCGAGGCGGTTGTTTCTGGCAAAGACCTCGTGAAGAGGGGAAAGAGTGAGCTGGAAAAGGGGCAACTTACGACTATATTGCAGCAAAAATGGAGGATTGAGGTCGGAGTAAGTATGGAAACCATTTTTCGGCAGATAGGTTACAGCGATACACTCAAGGCGAGCAAGGCCCTGCGCGATATGCGAGACATGGACCTGCTGATCGGCAAGGGAAGAGGTTCTGCCAGCTACTATGTGCCTGGTCCCATGTTCCCTGGACAAACGGAAATACCCCATGCTTCAGGCGAAATACCCCAAGACGAAGTCGAAAGGCCCCATGGTGAGGCCGAAAGGCCCCATGGTGAGGCCGAAAGGCCCCATGCTTTGACTTCTAAAATACCCCAAGGCAAGGCCGAAAGGCCCCATGGTGAGGTTGAAAGACCCCATGCAGAGAACGATGAATTACCTCAAGTGACAATAGAAGATTTTCCTTTAGAGCTACAACGAGAATTGGAAGCTCTAGGAGGGCATTGCCCTCTTGAGAATCTGAAGTTGCTGATTCTCAAACTGTGTGCATATCGTCCGCTGTCTCGTCAGATACTGGCTATTCTGTTGAAGAGAAATGAGTCCTATTTGAAGAAACGTGTGATAAGGCCCCTGCTCGAAACACACAAACTGCGCTATCTCATCCCCGAGATGGTTAAACATCCGAGACAAGCCTATGTTACGAACCTATCGAGTGAGGAACCGGAACAGGAAAGCTAGGGAAACTCAGGGTCCGTCCCTTCGGGGCTCGAATGATTGGGCTGCGTTCCGGAAGGGCGCCCCGTTTTGCTTCGCTCGGCACATATTAGAGCTTCTGAAGCCTCTAGCGGAGCCAGAACAGCAAACAAACAAGCAATGACGCAACATGAACATCCTGCAGATCAGCACGGCCGATAGGGGCGGCGGAGCCGAGGGCTCGGCCTGGAACCTCCACCAGCGCTATCTGCATCTCGGACATCAGGCCTGGCTCGCCGTCGGACAGAAATTCTCGCGGGACGCCAGCGTCGTCGAGATACCTCGTGGGCTGCATGGGCCGCTGGCGTTCCTCGCGCAGAGGCTGAGGCCGTATGCGTGGCGTCTGCGCGGCGTTCCCGCCGTCATCCGGACGCTGGAGCGGCTGTCGTCGTGGTCGCGTCTGAGGCAGTACTGGGCGGGGCTGGACGAGTCGGTGTCGCCGTTGGGGTGTCGGGGACTGGTGGCGGGGCTGCCGTCGCGGCCGGAGGTCATCCATTGCCATAATCTTCATGGCTGGTATTTCGACCTGGACGCGCTGGTGCCGCTGTCGCGGCAGGCGCCGGTCATCCTCAATCTGCGCGACACCTGGGCCCTCACCGGACATTGCGCCTATTTTCTCGACTGCGACCGGTGGCGGCAGGGCTGCGGGGACTGTCCGCGGCTCGGGGCCTATCCGCGCTGTCGGCAGGATCGCACCCGCGACAATCTCGCCCATAAGGCGGCGGTCTTTCGACAGTCCGTCGCGCGGCTGGTCGTGCCGTCGGAGTGGCTGGCGGACTGCGTGCGGCAGTCGGTGCTGTCGGAGCTGCCCTGCACCGTCATTCCCAACGGCATCGAGACGGGCGTCTTTCGGGTGACGGACGGGACGGAGGCGGCGCGTCGCCGGCTGGGGCTGCCGCTGACGGTGCCCGTCGTGCTGTTCGCGGCCGCTCCCCGGGCCAGCGTCTTCAAGGACTACGAGACGCTGTGGACGGCGGCCGCACGGCTGCTGGCGGCGCGGCCGGACGCGCAGGTCTGCTGTCTCGGGATTGGGCGTCCGCCACGTCTGCAGTTGCCCCGGGATGGCCGTCTGCGCTGTCTGCCGTTCGTCACGGAGCGCGAGACGCTGGCGGACTACTACCGGGCCGCCGATGTGTTCTGGCACGCCGCCAACGCGGAGGCGTTCGGCAAGACCGTCGCCGAGGCCATGGCCTGCGGAACGCCCGTCATCGCCACGCCTGTCGGCGGCATCACGGATCAGCTCCGTGAGGGCGAAAATGGCTTCGCCGCCACGCCCCATGACCCCGATGCGTTCGTTGGTCGGACGCTGGAGCTGCTGGCGTTGTCGCCCGAGATGCGCCAGCGGCTTCGGTGGGGGGCGGCCCAAATGGGGCAGGGCTTCTCGCTGGAACGCCAGGCCGATCGCTTCCTCAAACTATATGGGGAACTTATGAAGTCCACTAAAGATATGTCCACAAAATAC
>CALZPA010000130.1 GCA_945827525.1 uncultured Lentisphaeria bacterium
ACCTTCAGCTTATGGGGCTGACGAGCATACCGGGCTGCTCTATCCCGCAATCATGTCTTGTAATATTGTTTACTATAATGACCTGTCAGGACTTTGCAAGCCCTTTCCTGACAAAAAAGTCACTTTTTTGCCGGTTCTGTCGTGGTGGGTGCGTGTTTTTGCCGTTGTTGGCGCTGGAATTGGTCATAGATTTTGCCCATGGCCCACCAGAGCCAGAGGCAGGCGGCGGAGAGGGTGACGATGAGCGTCCAGAGGATGATGCGACCGAGGGGGAGCGCGGTGCGTCGTCGACGCGGCGCAGTGGTGGTTTCGTCGAGGTGCTCGGGTTCAGTCGTCATGGCGAGTGGTTGGGGTCATGGAGACGGCGAGGCGGAGGGTGCCGTCCTGTGGGGCGCTGGCGACGAGTTCGACGCGCTTGAGGTTGCGGTTGGGGGAGTCGCCTCGGAAGGGCGGCTGCGAGGCGTCTGTGAGTCGCCATTCGCCGGTCTGGGAGGTGTTGGCGACGAGGAGTCCGGCGTCTCCGTGGGTGAGTGTGATGGTGTTGTCGGCGGGGTTGAGGGTGGCCTGCTCGAAGGTGTTGGCGCCCCAGACGACCTGTGCGCCTGGCGTGAGTCCGGCGAGTTCGTCGATGATGTCGAGGTGTCCGTCGGCGTGGAGGATGACGGTGCGGATGGCCTTGGAGCAGACGTCGGCGTAGACGGGTGTGAGGTCGAGGACGGCGGTTCGGCGTTCGGGGGTCTCGGAGACGGAGAGGACGTCGACGTGTCCACGGACGAGCTGGAGGTGGTTGTCGATGACGAGGGTATTATGACCGAAGTTATTGAGTCGGAATAGTTTCCAGCGTTCGCCTGTCTGTCTGCCGTCCCAGAGGTTGATGTTCATGGACTCGATGCGGTGGTAGGGTTCGGCGCCGAGGTCGGCGAACCAGCGGATGCGGTTGGACTCGACGATGAAGGAGCCGCCGTCCATGTGTCCGTGGTTGGCGGAGGGGCTGCCGGCCTTGAGTCCGACGAAGGTGGCGTGGTCGTCGTCCCAGGAGGTTCTCATGATGACGATGGGGACGGGGCCCTGGGCGTTCCAGAGGAGGGGGAGCTTGGGGAGTTCGACGGACTGGGGGTCATCGAGCCAGAGGAAGGTGAAGGCGTGGAACCAGCCGTTGTCGCGTTCGGGTCGGACGGGTTTGCGGTCGGCGCAGCGCCGTTCGAGGATGGCGCGTTCGTGTCGTTCGACGATGGCGGGCTGGTCGAACTGGTAGGCGAACCACCAGGGGATGCCCATGCGGCTGCGCGGGCCGGTGCCGCAGTCGGAGTAGGTGAAGGTCTTGCCGGAGGGTGCGGTGACGAAGTCGAAGTAGGTGGCGGTCTGGCGGAAGCCTGGGAGGTCGGAGAGTCCGAAGTCGGTGCCGAAGGCCTGGTTGAGCATGGCGAGCGCGAGGACGTTGAAGCCGGTGCCGTATTCCCAGTAGCCGGGGCCTTCGGGGTAGTTCCCGTTGGGCGCGTAGACGCGCATGGGGATGGCGAGGTTCTGGATGGACTCGTGGATGGCGCGGGTGGCGAGGTCGAGGTCGGCCTCGGCGACGGCGAGTGCGGCGGCGATCATGCCGGCGTGGCAGACCTGTCCCCAGTTGTTCTCGGCGGTGCGCCACCAGTCGCGCGGCGAGCCGGCCTTGAGGCCCTTGCTGAGGATGGCGTCGGCGCAGAGACGGCGGTCATCGTCGGAGAGGGAGTCATGGAGCCAGTCGTAGCCGGTGGCGAGGGCGAGGGTCATTTCGGCGACGTCGAGGAAATGGCTGGGGTTCCAGTCGGTGAAGGAGGCGATGGCGCGCATTTCGGCGAGGCAGCGGTCGCGGTAGGCGTCCTTGCCGTAGAGGCGGTAGCAGAGCGCGAGGGTGGAGATGCGGTAGAGGGCGTTTCGCGAGACGCCGAGGAGGCGTCGGCCCTCCATGACGCGCTGGAGCGGCGGGGTGTCGAGGAGGGAGTCGGCGAGGAAGGCGAGTCGCTCGGCCATGCGGTGATGGATGCCGTTGGCCTCGCGGACGCGGTGGGCGAGTGCCTCGAACTGCGGTGCGCTGGCGAAGAGCCTCGGATGGTTGGAGACGGCGATGGTCCTCATGGTCTTGGCGACCTCTTCAAGGGGCACGTTCATCTTGAGTTGATCCCTGCGTTGGTGTCGTTTGGCTTCCAGGACGACGGCCTTGGCGGCCTTCGCCTCGTCTTCGGTGATTTCGTGGAGCTGGACATCGTCGAGGTCCAGGAGGGCGCGGCTGTCGCTGCGCGTATGGAAGCGGACGGCGACCGAGGCGGTTCCCTCGGGGGTGCGTCCGCAGAGGGTGAGTCGTCCCCATTCGGGCGTCGGCATGAGGAACTGGCAGATTTCGCCAAGCTGTCCCCGGTATTGGGTGATGGGCTTGCCGTTCTTGCCGTAGCAGACGAGGTAGACGCCGACGCCGTCGTTGCCGTTGAGCTGTCCGGCCCGTGCCATGAAGGAGATTTCGTAGATGCGTCCGGGGGTTGCGGGGAGCTGTTCGGAGAGGAGCTCGTTGCCGGCCTTGAGGCTGAGGTCGCGGATGCGGACGCCCATGGAGCCGGTGTGCGCGGCCTCGGAGAGGAAGAGGGTCATGCCCTGTTCGTCGGGTGTCCAGCCACGGAGTCCGTCCTCGAAGCCGGGGTTCTGGAGGGGAAGTGCGGTCCGGGCGGCGCAGAGGAGTCCAAGGAGGAGCGGGAGAGACAGGAGGCGTTTCTTCATAGGCTGGGGTGCGGGGCTTGGCGGAGTTATTCGAGGAAGGCCCGGAGGCAGAGGAGTGCCCAGAGTCGGGCGCCATGGTCATGGGTGCCGGCGAGGTGCTGGTCAATGAGGGTCTGGAGTCCGGTCGGGCTGAACCAGCCGTGGGTGTCCCAGTGCGGCAGGTCGGCGACCAGCTCGTGGAGCAGGCTGGCGCGGGACGTCCGCAGCCAGGCGGAGACCGGCATGCCGAAGCCGCGCTTCGTCTGGTCGAGCAGCTCGGGGATGACGAGCGGGCGGGCGAGGCGACGCAGGATGCGCTTGCGCTCGAGGAGCGTCATGCGCAGGCGCCGTGGCAGCGTGAGGGCGTATTCGACGATGTCGATGTCCATGAGCGGACAGAGGTGGCTGACGCCGGCGTAGGCGCCGGCGAGGGCCTCCTTGCGGCAGCCGTCGTCGGGGAAGTAGCCCCAGAGGTCGATTTCGTTGAAGCGCTCGACGAAGGAGGTGGCGGTGCGCATGGCGCTGAGTCGCTGCCAGTCGGCGGGCGGGAGCGGCTGGGCGAGGAGGCGGTCGTCATGGATGAGCGTCTGGCGGAGCTCGGGGGAGAGTATCTGCTGGAAGCGCGCGTAGCCGGTGAGGGGCGGTTCGCGGAGGAATTCGGCGAAGCGGCGTGCGGTGGCACCGCGCTCGCGGGCGTCGCCGTGGGAGGGGAGCAGGCGCAGGAGGAGGTTTCCGGTACCGCGGACGAGCGCGTCGGGCAAGGCGCGGAGGAGTCCTCGGAGGCACATGGCCTGGTAGCGGCGGTATCCGCCGAAGAATTCGTCGCCGCCGGAGCCGGTGATGACGCCTCGTCCGGCCTTGGCGACGAGGGTCATGGCGATGGTGGTGGGGATGATGGAGGAGTCGGCGTAGGGTTCGCCGTTGAGCTTCTGGAGGGTGGGGAGGAGGCTCCAGTCGGAGGGGAGTATCTCGTGCTGGAGGTTCTCGACGCCGAGGGCGGCGGCGGCCTTGCCGGCGAGGAGGCGCTCATCGTAGGCGGTGTCGCGGAAGCCGACGGTGACGGAGAGCGGGATGTGGCGGTCGCCGGTGTTGCCGAGGGCGAGCATGAGGTTGGAGTCGATGCCGCCGGAGAGCATGACGGCGGACTTGGGCTGGACGGCGAGGCAGCGGTCGAGGCCGCGCTCGATGAGCTCGCGGCTCTCGGCGACGGCGTCCGCCATGGAGTTGCGCCGCTTCGGCGCCAGCGACGGACGCCAGAACTGATGGAGGACGGGGACGCCGCCCCGGGCGCGCAGCCCCAGGCAGCCGCCCGGCAGCAGCTTCGACACGCCGTGGTAGAACGTCTGCGGCGAGGGGATGTAGCCGAGCGACAGGTAGTCGGAGAGGCTCTTCAGGTCAATCTGGGAGGGGCAGCCGGGCAGCCAGCGCAGGCGCGAGAGGTCGTCGGAGAAGATGGTGTAGCCGTTGTTGAGGAGGCTGAAGTAGACGGTGAGCTGTCCAAGATGGTCGCGGTAGAGCCAGAGACGGCGCTCGTTGCGGCTGTAGATGGCGGCGACGAAGGGCCCGTTCAGATGGCTGGCGAAGTTGTCGCCGAGCTTCTGGAAGAGGAGCAGGCAGAGGGTGGCGTCGGTGCGCTCGCTCTCGCGCACGGAGCGTCCGTAGGCGTCCCAGAGGTCATGGGCGTTCAGGAGGACGCCTGAGAACACGCAGGACAGTCCGGGCATCAGGCGCAGGCTGCGCAGCGTCTCCGACTGCATCGCGCTGTCGCCGCCCGCCAGGCAGCAGATGTCGTCGGCCACCAGGCAGGGCTCGCCGCCCATGCAGTCGCGGATGAGCTGCGGCGAGTAGGGATGCTGCGCATTTCCGCGCTGGCTGAAGTAGCCCAGTATCTTGGACATATGTCAATCAATCCGTTCTCATGCGTGAACCCTCCGCTGCTCCCGCAACTCTCAGTCGCGTAATATAATCCCGCTTTCTGGCACGCGTCGCAACCTCAGAAAAAAATTTTATTGAGGTAGGGAGATTGAGGGGGAGACGGACGCGCCAAGGCCCCCGGAGCGCGTGTGTGTGGGGGGGCTCCGGGGGCCGTGGCGTGTTGGCTAGGGGTGTGTTGCAGACGTCGTGGTGGTTGTCACTTGGCGTCCTGGACGGGCATGATTTCGTCGGCGAGTCGGGTGTCGGAGGCGGCGAGGAGTTCGGCCTTGAGGGCGTTGACGGCCTTGGCCTTGAGGTCGTTGAGGACCATGGAGCGGGCGTCGTCGACGTCCTTGGCGTGGTCGCCGGTGGGGAGCGCGCGGCTGACCTGGTAGACGAGGAAGTAGCCGTTGTTACCGGCGACGGGCTTGTCGAGGAGGGTGTTGTCGGCGGCCTGGTCGAGGGTGACGACGAGTTCGGGGAAGTTCTTGACGGGGACGCCCATCTGGGAGGCGGCGAGATTGAGTCCCCAGAACTGGATGTTGCGCATCATGGCGGGGGTTACGCGCCCCTGGGCGTACATCATCTGCTGGTAGAGCATCTGCATGGTGGAGTTGACGGCGGTGAGCCAACTGACGGGCTGCTTGACGTCGACGAACTTCTTCTGTGCGTCGGCCTGTTCGAGGGTCTTGCCGGCCTTGAGGGCGTCCTGGAGGGCGGCGAGGGCGTCGGTGGCGCGCTTGAGGGCGGCCTCGGCGGCGACTTCGCGCTTGTACCAGTTGAGGAGCTTGGCGTCGCGCTTGTCGGGGACGGGGATGGTGACGGCGCCGTTCTCCTCCTTGAAGAAGGTGTAGGCGAGGCTGGTGACATTCTCCATGGCGGTGGTGGGCTGGACGAACGAGGCGGGGCTGGTGAATTCCTCGGGCTTGTCGGCGCGGGTCTGGGCGGCGATGAAGTCCTCGATGCCCTTGACGTTGGCGAGCATGGGGGTGTAGACCTTGACGATCTTCTCGTCGAAGCGCTTGAGGGCGGCCTCGCCACGGAGGATGTTGGCGGCGGCGTTGCGCATATTGTTGGCGGCGTTGGGGTTGTTGACCTTGACGGCGACGGCGAAGCCGGCCGGGGCCTTGCTGTCGGCGTCACCCTCGAGGGCGATGACGGCGGTGGGCTTGTCGAGATCCTTGAGGGCGCGGATGGCGTTGGCGAGGGCCTTCTGGGGATATTCGATGCCGGCGACGAAGTCGCTTTCGGGGATGCCGTTCTGGGTGGCGATGTGGAGGCCGCGCTTCTGGGCGTCGGCGCGGAACCGGGCGTAGACGGTGGCGGGTGCCTTGATGGGCTTGGCGGCGTCGGCGGCGAAGTCGGCGATGGCCTTCTGGAGCCAGGGCTGCGCCTTGGCGAGGCGGAGCTCACGGGCGATGGCGTCCTTCACGTCCTCGAATTTCTTGTCCTTGTAGGTGGTGGCGGCCTGCTTGTCGAACGCAGCCTTGACGTCGGCCTCGGGGACGCGGACGTCCTTGAGGGCGTCCTGCCGGTCGGCCTCGTCGGCGATGCGGTCGGGGGTGTGGTAGGCGATGAGGAAGTAGTTGGTCATGCGATCCTGCTCGGTGAGCTCGTTGCCGCGGTTCTTGAGGAAGTCGTCGATGGCGGCGGGAGCGGGGCGGGAGTCGCCCTCGAGGTTGAAGGGATAGCTGGCGGTCTTGAGGGTGGAGACGGCGGCGAGGGTGCGGACGGTCTTCTCGTCGGCGACGACGGCGGCGGTGGTCTTCTCGATGACGCGGCTGGCGAGGATCTCGTCCTTGACCATCTGGTCGAAGTCGGCGCCGGAGAGGCGGTGGCGTCCCTTGACGACGTTCTCGATGAAGGCCTTGAAGCGCTGGGTGGTGAAGGTGGTCTCGGCGCTGTCGAGCTCATTGCCGGTGCGGTCCTTGTCGGCGATGCGCCAGTAGGGGAGTTCGGCGACGAAGGTGGCCATGTCCTCGTCGGAGACGTCGTCGAGCTTCAGCTCCTTGGCGTGGTGGACGAGGCGCATCTTCTCGAGGGTCATCTGGATGAGGGCGAAGGTGTCGGTGGAGGAGGGGATGGGGCGGTTCTGGAGCGTGGCCAGCAGCTTGAGCTCCTCGCCCTTGCGCATGACGTCGGCGACGGCGAGGTTGGAGCCGTACATGGAGCCGATGGAGGTGAGCCGGTCCTCGCCGGTGCAGCCAGAGTCGCCGGAGCCAATGGTGAACACGAAGATGATGGCGATGATGATGCAAAGCACAAAGTACGTCTTCTTGCTGTGCTTTTCCAGATAGCTGTTGAACTTGGTGATAATCATGGCTGGATTTCGACTTCTGATTTCGTGAAAACGAACACGCCCGCCCCCTAGGCGGACACAACTCTCTCTTCCTTAACTCTTTCGGCTGGCAGCCGCTCTCCGCTTTTCTCAGGCCTGCGCGGGCGACGGCTGGCGCCGGAGCTGCGCGATGGCCTCGGCGCGGGTGCCCCGGCAGCCGAAGACGCTGGAGCCCGCGACCAGGATGTTGGCGCCCGCCGCGAGAACCTGCGGCGCCGTCGCCGCGCCGATGCCGCCGTCAACCTCCAGATGGACGGGACGACCGCAGCACCCAATCGCCTCCCGCAGCGCCGACAGCTTCCGGACCTGGCCGGCCATGAACGACTGCCCGCCAAAGCCGGGCTCCACCGTCATCACCAGCACCATGTCCACCAGCTCCAGATACGGATACACCGCGCACACCGACGTCCCGGGACGCAGCACCACGCCCGCCGAACGGCCCGCCGAGTGAATCGCCTTCAGCAGTGACCCCAGATCCCCGCTGCTCTCCACGTGCAGCGTAATGATGTCCGCGCCCGCCGCCAGAAACGCATCCACGTACCGGCCCGGCTCCGACAGCATCAGATGAACGTCAAACAGCATCCCCGTCAGGCCGCGAAGGCTCTTCACCACACCTGGACCAAACGAGATGTTCGGCACAAAGTGCCCGTCCATGATGTCCAGGTGAAGCACCTCCGCACCCGCCGCCGACACGTCCGTGACCTCCGACGACAGACGCGCGAAGTCCGCCGCCAGCAGCGAGGGCGCTATCAGCACATCCCGGTTGCTGACCTTGGCCAATGCACCGTGCAGACCCGTGCCGCACTCGGACGCCTTCCTGTTTCCTGTGGTCGTCATGGCTCGTTAGCAGAATGGGGACAGAATTTGGAGGGGAAGCTGTCCTGCTTTGTCACTTGGTGTCATGGTTGAACAAAAAAACGGGCACGGGAAAGTCCGTGTCCGTTTTTTCGGCTGTGCGCCTTCTCTGGCGAGGGCGCGACGGCGGTGGCCGGCGCGTGCATCAGGCCTTGACGATGCGGTTGGAGCGGATGCAGGCGGTGCAGACGTACATCTGCTTGACCTGACCGTTGACGACGACGCGGACGTTCTGGATGTTGGGGCTGAACGTGCGCTTGGTGTTCTTGACGACGTGCAGACCGATGCCGCCCTTCTTCTTGGCAAGACCGCGGTAGGTGATGTGACCGCCGACCGTCTTGTGCTTGCCGCATATCTCGCAAACTCTGCTCATGGTTTTCCTTGGCCTCCGCTAGGTGGACAACGTTGTACTATAATGAATGAGAAAAACAAGGGTGGGCAATGGGGGGAGCGAGGCGGTTCGGCGCACGCTCCCTAACGCAAAAAAACCTGTGCAGGACAACCAGCCCAGTGGCCTAGCGCAGGTTTTTGCCGTGGTGGTGGGAGCCGTGTGTGTGGTGGGAGGCGGAAGACGATGGTGGGACGAGCGGGACTCGAACCCGCGACCACCGCATTAAAAGTGCGATGCTACTACCGACTGAGCTATCGTCCCATCAGCGTTCTGCGACCGTTGCCGGCGCCTGGTCGCCATCGGCGCAACGCTGCCTTGCGGCAGGGCCAAACGCCAATGACAACAGCCTAATGTACTCCATCTACGGAAATTTGCAATCGTCGCGGGAGGAATTTTTGTGGAGGATTGGCGTTGCCGTGCCTGGGGTGGCTGGTGACATTTGGTGTGAGGTGGCTATATTATGGTTCGGCCCCGGCGAGCGGGCGATGGGGCGGGAGCGTTCCGAGCCGCCATCACGCTGTCGGGCGCCTGTTCGGACCGAGAGTCAGGAAAAGGCAAGCAACATTCTTTCTTTGTGGAGTGACATTCATGCAGAAGCGCCGTTATGTTGTGTGCGGTGTGTCAGGCCGCGCGATTCAGATGTGGATCAAGCCGATGTACCGCGAGTTCAGGAACCAGGCGGAGCTGGTGGGTCTGCTGGACATCGACCCGCTGCGCTTCGAGGTCTGCCGCCGTGACCTGCCGGAGACGGCGGGCGTCCCGACGTTCATGCCGGAGGAGTTCGACCGGATGATCGAGGAGACGAAGCCGGATGCGGTGTTTGTGGTGTCGAAGGACTGCTTCCACGCGCACTACATCATCAAGGCGCTGGAGAAGGATCTGGACGTCATCACGGAGAAGCCGATGACGACGAACTGGGAGGACGGCATCCGCGTCCGCGAGGCGGAGAAGGCCTCGAAGGGCAAGGTGACGTGCACGTTCAACTACCGCTACAACCCGCAGCACCGCCTCATCCGCGAGCTTGTCCTGGCCGGACGCATCGGGCGCGTTACGCATGTCGACCTCAACTGGTACATCGACATCAAGCACGGCTCCAGCTACTTCCACCGCTGGAACCGGATGCGCGAGAATTCCGGCTCGCTCTCCATCCACAAGGCGTCCCACCACTTCGACCTCGTCAACTGGTGGATCGGCTGCCCCGACACGCCCAATCCGCAGCTCGTCCATGCGTTCGGCGCCCTCAACCACTACGGCCCCAACGGCCCCTTCAACCCCTCACGGAAGGACGGACGCCACTGCGGCGACTGCACCGAGCGCCGCCAGTGCGCCTACAAGGCCCGCTGGGAGACGCGCGCCACCGTCGCCAAGATCCATGACGACCATCTCGACAACTTCGACGAGTCCAAGGGCTGCCTCTACACGCCCTCCCTCTACCGCCCCGACATGTGCATGTTCGACTCCGAGATCAACATCCAGGACACCATCGTCGCCGACGTCAAGTACGCCAACGGCGTCCTGCTCAACTACTCGGCGAACTTCTCGACGCCGTATGAGGGCTATCGTCTGGCCATCAACGGCACGCATGGCCGCATCGAGGCCGAGGAGTGGGGCGGCGCCGGCGCGACCGCGTTCCCCTGCCCCCGCGCCACCGACCACTACGTCGACCTCTATCCCATCTTCGAGTCGCGCGAGCGCATCGCCGTCAAGCCCGGCGTCGGCGGCCACGGCGGCGGCGACTCCATGATCATCGAGGACGTCTTCCTGGGCGTCGACCCCAACCGCAAGTACGACATCCTCGCCGACTCCAAGGACGGACTCCGCGCCATCTCCATCGGCGACGCCGTCTACAAGTCCATCATGTCCGGCCAGGTCATCGACCTCACCGAGGTCATGACGCACTGACCTGACTGACTGGGGGCGCCCGCCCTGCCCCGGACGGGACCCCCCCCCCCCCCCCCCACCCCAAGGTCCGACCACAAACGAAACACCCCCAGGGGCCGCC
>CALZPA010000131.1 GCA_945827525.1 uncultured Lentisphaeria bacterium
AGGGCGCCGATGATGTCATCGATGTGCTCGAGTCCGATGGAGAGGCGGATGAGTTCGGGCTGGAGTCCGGCCTTGCGCTGATCCTCGTCGGAGAGCTGGGAGTGGGTGGTGGAGGCGGGGTGGATGATGAGGCTCTTGGCGTCGCCGACGTTGGCGAGGAGGCTGAAGAGCTTGATGTTGTCGACGAGTCGGACACACTCGGCGCTGCCGCCCTTGATGCCGAAGACGACCATGCCGCCGGCGCCGTTGGGGAGGTACTTCTGGGCGAGGGAGTAGGAGGGGTCGGAGGGGAGCCCGGGATAGCGGACCCAGGCGACCTTGGGATGGTTGCTGAGATACTCGGCGACCTTGAGGGCGTTGGCGCTGTGGCGCTCCATGCGGAGGGGGAGGGACTCGACGCCCTGGAGGAAGATCCAGGCGGCGTCGGGTGAGAGGGTGGCGCCCTGGTTGCGGAGGCCGACGGTGCGGAGGCGGAGGATGAAGGCCAGCGGGTTGAGGTCGCCGAGGTCATGGGCGAAGCGGAGTCCGTGGTAGCCGCGGTCAGGCTCGTTGAAGAGGGCGAACTTGGGGTCGGTCCAGTCGAAGTTGCCGGCGTCGATGACGGCGCCGCCGATGGCGGTTCCGTGTCCGCCAATCCACTTGGAGAGGGAGTGGACGACGATGTTGGCGCCGTGCTCGATGGGTCGGAGGATGGTTGGCGGGGTGAAGGTGGCGTCGACGATGAGGGGGAGGTGGTGGCGCTTGGCGATGTCGGCGTAGGCCTCGATGTCGGCGACGTCGAGGCCGGGGTTTCCGACGGTCTCGAGGTAGATGGCGCGGGTCTTGTCGTTGATGGCCTCCTCGGTGGCCTTGAGGTCATTGATGTGCGTGAAGCGCACGGTGATGCCCTGCTGTGGGAGGATGGCGTCGAACTGGGTGAAGGTTCCTCCGTAGAGGTTGTTGGCGGAGACGAGCTCGTCGCCCTGGCGGAGGATGTTGGTGACGGCGAAGTAGATGGCGGCGGTGCCGGAGGCGAAGGTGAGGGCGGCGGCGCCTCCCTCGAGCTGCGCGAGGCGCTTTTCGAGGACGTCGTTGGTGGGGTTCATGAGGCGCGCGTAGATGTTTCCGGGCTCACGGAGTCCGAAGAGGTCGGCGGCGTGTTTGGAGTTGCGGAAGTTGTAGGCGGTGGTGCGGTAGACGGGGACGGCTCGGGCGAGGGTGGTGGGCTCGATTTCCTGTCCGGCATGGAGTGCCAGCGTCTCTATGTGATAGTGCTTCTGTTCGGTCATGTTCGCCTCCTGTGCGGTATGGTTTGGGAAGGGGGTGTGGCGTGGCGCCGGTGCGGGATGGCCGGCCGGCGCCATCGGTGATGGATGATGTCTGTCTCAGTCGTTGAAGAGCCAGCTGGAGAGGTAGCGCTCGCCGGTGTCGGGGAGGAGGGCGATGATGCGCTTGCCGGCGAATTCGGGGCGTTTGCTGAGTTCGAGGGCGGCGAAGAGGGCGGCTCCGGAGCTGATGCCGACGAGGAGTCCCTCGCGAGAGGCGGCGGCTCTGGCGGTGCGTCCGGCGTCCTCGGACTTGACGGGGATGATCTCGTCGATGATGGCGGTGTCGAGGACGGCGGGGACGAAGCCGGCGCCGATGCCCTGGATCTTGTGGGGACCGGGCTTGCCGCCGGAGAGGACGGGCGAGTCGCTGGGCTCGACGGCGAAGAGCTTGACGGCGGGGTTGCGCTTCTTGAGGACGGAGCCGACGCCGGTGAGGGTGCCGCCGGTGCCGACGCCGGCGACGAAGGCGTCGACCTTGCCGTCGGTGTCCTGCCAGATTTCCTCGGCGGTGGTCTTCTGGTGGTATTCGGGGTTTGCGGGGTTGGCGAACTGCTGCGGGATGAAGGATCCGGGATGGGTCTTGGCGAGTTCCTCGGCCTTGGCGATGGCGCCCTTCATGCCGAGAGCGCCCTCGGTGAGGACGAGTTCGGCGCCGTAGGCGGCGAGGAGCTTGCGTCGCTCAATGCTCATGGTGTCGGGCATGGTGAGGATGAGGCGGTAGCCCTTGACGGCGGCGACGAGCGCCAGTCCGATGCCGGTGTTGCCGCTGGTGGGCTCGATGATGAGGGCGCCCGGGGCGATCTTGCCGGCGGCCTCGGCGGCCTCGATCATGCCGATGGCGATGCGGTCCTTGACGCTGCCCGCGGGGTTGAAGTACTCCACCTTCACGAGGACCTCGGCGCCTCCCTCGTTCAGCTTGTTGATGCGGACCAGCGGGGTGCGGCCAATCTTCTCAAGAATGGTGCTGTGAATGTTCTCTGACATGAGGCTTTCTCCTTTTGCTCTGATTGCTTGATGCTTTGCGTCGGCACGCGGGACGCCTCGGCATGGCGCGTGTCAGAAATTAAAATCTACTCTTTTGGTGTTGTTTTATGCTATACCATACCGTTGGAATGGCAGATGTCAAGTGGGGTTGAAGGTTTTTTCTCCATGGGTGTCGGTGAATAAAGGTTTGCGAGTTAGGTGATTGTGGTGACGTTCCTGACTTGAAACTACCTTTGAGGTAGTATATATTGATAAGGTAAGAAAGATGCCCGCAGTGCGGCAGTTTAGGCTGTCCGCATGACGGGAACGGACAGAATGCGACAAGGACGACAAAGGAGACGAGGAGCGGACGATGAAGATTTCGACGAAGGGTCGGTATGGGCTGCGGATACTGCTGGACATCGCGCTGTACAAGTCAGGGAACAAGCCACGGATGATCCGTGAGATAGCCGCGAACCAGGAGATATCGGAGAAGTACATCAGCCGTCTGATCATCGAGCTGCGCCGTGCGGGCTTTGTGCAGGCGATACGAGGCGCGAACGGTGGCTTTGTGCTGGCGCGGAAGCCGGAGGCGATCACGATCCTGGAGGTGATTGAGGTGATGGAGGGGCCGCTGGCGATTGTGGAGTGCGCGGGTGGCGGGAAGTCGTCGTGCGCGCGTCAGGAGCGCTGTCCGGCGCAGCATCTGTGGCGTGACATCAACCAGCGGGTGCGGGCAGCGTTTGGGGACTACACGCTCCAGGATCTGCTGGATCTGTATGTGGAGCGTGGGGAGGGCGTCCTGGACTACTGCATCTGACGGCGTGTTCCGGTCCGCCTCCGCGGACGGCGCGAAAGGAGCAACATGGGCTTCTTTCTGTCCGCGGGGGCGGTCGTCCTGGGGTGTGGCGGGCGGTCTCAGATGCCGTCGCCGGGCTGGACGCTGGTGTGAGCGTCCAGGCGCGCGAGGATGTCGGACTGGTAGGCGTCGAGCAGGAGCTGTCGGCGGTGTCGGATGTCGTGGTTCTGGAGGAGCTGCTGGTGGGAGAGGTGCCGTGCGGAGGTGTTGTCGACGTCGGCGATGATGCGTCCTGGGGAGGATGCGAGTGCGATGATGCGAGTGGCGAGGAAGAGGGCCTCGTCGAGGTCGTGGGTGACGAAGATGATGGTCCGGTTCTGTCGGGAGTCGTCGTGCAGTTTGCGGAGGAGATCCTGGAGGAGGGTGCGGTTGATGGGGTCGAGGGCACCGAAGGGTTCGTCCATGAGGAGGATGGGTGTGGGGAGTGCGAGTGCCCGTGCGATGGCGGCGCGCTGTCTCATGCCTCCGGAGAGCTCTTCGGGGAAGCGTCCGGCGGCGTCGGCGAGTCCGACGGAGGCGAGGTAGTCATCGGCGAGTGCGGCGAGTTCGCGTCGTGGGCGGTTGGGGTAGGCGGCCTTGAGGGCGAGGATGAGGTTTTCGGCGGTGGACATCCAGGGGAAGAGGGAGTAGTCCTGGAAGACGACGGCGCAGTTTCGGTCGGGTCCGTCGACGTTGTGGGAGTTGATGGCGATGTGTCCTGCGGTTGGCCTTTCGAGTCCGGCGATGAGTCGGAGGAGGGTTGACTTTCCGCAGCCGGAGGCGCCGAGGAGGCAGATGAATTCGCCGGGTTTGGCCTGGATGGAGATGTCCTGGAGGATGGTCTTGTCGCCGTAGGCGAAGGTGAGGCTCTGGCAATCAATCATGGTTGTGTCTCCTGTGTCGGAGCAGTCGGCGCTCGATGAGGTTGAGGATGGCCATCAGCAGGGTGACGACGATGCCGATGAAGATGATGCCGACGATGACGCGCTCGTAGTCGGCGAAGTCGGAGAAGTTCTTGACGTACCATCCGAGTCCCTCGGTGGCGCCGATGAGTTCGGCGGCGGTGAGGAGGATGAAGCTGAGGATGAGTCCGAGCGAGGCACCGGTGAGGATGGCGGGCATGGCACCTGGGAGGAGGACTTTGCGGAAGAGGGTGAAGGTTGGGAGGTGGAGCATCCGCGCGGAGTCGAGGAGCGAGTCGGGGATGGTGGCGACGCCGGAGACGGTGTTGGCGAAGATGGGCCAGAAGGCGCCGGAGTAGATGACGAAGATGGAGGCGGAGTCGAAGCTGGGGAGGAGGGCGATGGCGTAGGGGATGTAGACGATGGGTGGGATGGCGCCGAGGATTCTGGAGAAGGGGCCGGCGGCGGCCTGGAGTCGCTTGGAGTGTCCGACGGCGAGTCCGGCTGGGATGGCGGTGGCGAGCGCGAGGAGGTAGGCGGTTCCGAGGAGGTGGAGGGAGGAGAGCAGTCCGCTGGCCATGTCGGGCAGTTCGGTGAAGAAGAGCCTGATGATGGTGTTGGGCGGTGGGAAGAGGATGGTGTCGGCCAGCTTGAGGTTGGCGCTGAGGAGCTGCCAGACGAGGAGAGGGAAGGCGATGGCGGCGGTGATGTCCGTGACGGCCTGTCGTCGAGCGGGCGTGGAGGCGAGGCGCCAGTGGAGGGCGGCTGCGGCGGCCATGAGGGCGACGGCTCCGAGGAGGGCGAGGTCGCCGTTGGCGAGCGCGGCGGCGGCGAGCGCCAGCAGGGCGAGGATGAGGGCGATGGTCATGGGCGGTTCTCCTGGTTGAGGCGAGCGGCGGTGGGGGGGTGTGGGCTCCCCGCCGTCGCGTGCTGGGCGAGGCGGGGAGCCGCCGCGGGAGGTGTGTATGTGGCGTCAGTGAGGTGTGTTCAGGCTAGTTGTTGGCCTTGAAGAAGGCGTCCATCTCGCGGTAGATGGGGTCGTCGGGATGGCGCTTGAGGACGATGTCGAGGGCCTCGCGGTAGATGGTGGTGTCGATGTGCTTGTGGATGTCGACGTTGTTCTTGGGGAGGTACCCGATGTCGGTCATGGTGTTCCAGAAGTCGAGGGTACCCTTCTTGAGGGGGTCGGGGTTGGAGTCGAAGGTGTGTTCGGTGTAGGTGTCCTTGCGGACGATGTCGTCGGGGAGCTTGAAGCTGTTGGCGAAGATGGCGACGGTCTCGTCCTGGTGGGTGCGGTAGAAGTGGTAGGCCCTGATTTCGGCGATGAGGTAGCGGCGGTAGATGTCGCGCTTGGCCTTGAGGTCAGGGGTGTTGGCGATGAGTCGGCAGCAGGTGTAGTTGGGCTGGAAGTCGGCGATGTAGTTGGAGACGATGAGTCCGTAGTTCTTGTTGGCGAGTGAGAAGTGGGGGCTGAAGACGATGCCGGCGTCGACGGCGCCCTTGCGGACGGCCTCGACGACGGCTCCCTGGCCGCCGAATTCGATGATCTTGAGGTCTTTGTAGGGGTCGAGTCCGGCCTTGCGGAGGGCGCCGCGGAAGATGACGTCACCGGTGGAGAGCTTTCCGAGTCCGACCTTGGCGCCCTTGAAGTTGGCGAGGTTGCGGAAGCGGCCGGCGTTCTCGGGCTTGACGATGATGGCCTGTCCGCCGATCATCATGCCGCCGAAGATGGTGAAGTCGCTGCCTCTGGCGATGAAGAGGAGTGGCGCGGCGGTGCCGAAGGTTCCGACGTCGAGCTTTTTGGCGCGGACGGCGGCGCAGCCCTCGGCGGTGGTGCTGAACTGGAAGAGGCTGGCGTCGATGCCCTCCTCCTCGAAGTAGCCCTTTTCCTTGGCGATGAAGTGGAGTCCGTGCGCGGGTTCGGCGAGGAAGCCGACTCGGACTTGGTCCGCGGCCTGGGCGGTGGTGGTGGCCGCGAGGGCGAGTGCGGCGGCCGTGAGGGAATGGAGGATCTGTCTGCAGGTGTTCATGGTGGTTTCTCCTATGGGGGTGGTGGTGGGGAACCGTGGGTCAGTGGGTGGTGCTGGGGAGGCTGGCGGTGGCCTTGGCGATGGCGTCCTTGGCGTCGGCGGGGGCCTCATCGAAGGGGAGGCTGTACTCGGCGGTGGCGAGGATGACGATGGAGGAGGTCTTGGTGGAGGTGCCCTTGGTGCCGAAGAGCCAGCCCAGGTAGGGGATGTCGCGGAGGAGCGGGATGCCGGAGGCGCTTTCGACGACGCTGACGCGCTTTAGGCCGCCGATGACGAATTCCTTGGACTGGTGTCCGAGCTGGATGGTGGTGTCGAGGGAGGAGTGGTTGAGTCTGGGGGTGCCGTCGGCCTGCCAGCCGAGGAGCGAGTCGCTTTCGGCGTGGAGGCTGAGGGTTGAGCTTTCGGCGTTGATGACGGGGTTGACGATGTCGAGCGCGAAGCGGAAGCCGTCCTTGATGTCGGTCTCGTTGGCGGGTCCCTTCTGGAGGGCGAGGTTGGAGATGGCTGGGATGGCGTTGGGGTTCTCGGGGTTGAGGGTGGCGGTGGCGCCGGGCTGGAGGGGCTGCGCGACGCGGTTGTAGAGGAGTCCGGAGCCGATGCTGAGGGTTGAGTTCTGGCGGTTCTTGGCGGTGAGGACGCCGGTGGTGAGGGTGCGGGCCTTGCCCTGGGAGGCGAGGAGGTCGAGGTAGCTGCTGTTCCAGCGTGGGTTGACGCTGATGTAGTCGGTGGAGGAGGCCTTGGTGGTGGTGACTCCGGAGGCGATGGTCTCGCCCCAGTTGGTGCGGTAGCGTCCGCCGACGGCGAGGAGGGAGGCGCCGTCGCCGTTGCGCCAGGCCTGGACGTCGTTGCCGATGGCGTCGTCGTTTTCGGCGAAGACCTCGACGACGCGGTAGCGGAGTCGGATTTCGGGCATGGGTCGGTCATACAGCGCGAGCTGTTCGCTGATGGCCTTCCAGGACCAGTTGGGTGCGGCGACGAAGAGGGCGTTCAGCTCGCCGTCGACGAGGAGCTTGTCGATGCCGCCGTCGAATTCGATGTCGACGCCGGAGGCTCCGACGTTGGCGACCATCTGCTTGAGGTTGGCGGCGGCGTTGACCTTGGGGAAGTAGATGTGCTTGGGTCTGCCGGAGGAGGCGGTGATGCCGGGCTGGTCGAGTTTGGCGACGAGCCGGTCGATGCTCTCGCCCTGTTCGGAGTCCTGGAAGCGGTAGTCCTCGGCGGAGACGATGAGGAGCTTTCTGCCGTCGTTGAAGAGGATAGCGGAGACGCTGGGGGCGTTGGCGTCGACCTTCTTGGCGTTGATGATGGCGTTGAGGTAGAAGCGGAGTCCGTATGGGTTGGCGTGCTTGAGCTCGTAGGTCTTGGTGATGACCTTGGGGTCATGGTTGTCGCGGATGAAGTGGACGGCCTTGGTTCCGTCCTTGATGTCGAGGCGGAGGTGCGCCTGGACGGAGCTGCTGGCGTAGGGTTCGGTTGGGGCGTTGAAGTCGGCCTTGGGCTTGCCGGCGATGGGCTGGGGCTGAAGGGTGACGGTCTGGGCGGTGGCGAGGAGGCCGGTGGCGCCGGCGAGAAGCAGGAGGGAGTTGCGGATGGTGTTCATGTCAGGAGGCTCCTATGTGTAGCAAGCGGTGTGAGGTTTGTGCGGGGGGGAGGGAATCAGCGGCTGGCGATGGTCGGCTGCTGGTTCGGGTGGACGGGGATGGCCTCGGCGGTGACGATGATGGTGACCTTCTCCTTCTGGGTGGTTTCGGTGCCGAAGAGGTATTTGAGGACGGGGAGTCTGGTGAGCCAGGGCAGGCCGGTGGTCTGGGTGGCGTCGACCTCCTTGGAGTAGCTGCCGAGCAGCTTTTCGCGGCGGAAGCCGAGGGTCAGGTTGCCGTCGATGCGGGTGATGTGTCCGAGTTCGGCTCCGAGGTTGGTGCGTTCGACGACGGAGCTGGCTCCCAGGCTGTAGCCGAAGACGATGCCGCCGTTGTTGGAGTTGTAGAAGTCGGGGGTGTCGGGGAGGTTTCCGGAGGCGTCGACGTCACTGGCCTGGTAGCCGAAGCAGATGACGGGGTTGATGACCTTGAGCGAGAGTTCCGTGGCGTTGGAGGCGGTGACGTCGGACTGTCCGTTCTGGTTCTTGGTGATGGCGGCCTGTTCGCCTCCGAGCACGGCGCTGTAGGTCTTGGTGACGTCGGAGCTGGTGCCGTAGAGGGGGGTGTTGACGAGGGTGAGGCTGGCGGAGGAGACGAGCTTGGCCTTGCCGGACTGGCGGAGGAGCCTGACGAAGCTGAGGTCGAACTGGGGAGCGGCGAAGTAGCCGCCGCGGCTCCAGCCCTGGGAGATGTCCCGGGCGAGGTCGGCGAGGATGCCGGTTCCGGCGAGGGCGGCCTCGGTGGAGGCGAGGTGTCCGGCGCTGTAGCCGGCGGCGAAGAGGTTGAGGCCGGGGCCGTTGCGCCAGGAGAGGTAGTCGAGCCCGACGTCCTTGAGGTCGCTGTCGCGCAGCTCGTAATAGTTGAGTCGGAGCGTGACCTGGGGGCGTGGGCGGTCGAGGCGCTTGACCCAGGCGAGGATGGCCTTGGCGGAGGTGACGTCATCCTTCCAGTAGATGGTGTTGGTGTCCTGGTTGAGGTAGGCGATGCCGGTTCCGGTGCGGAGGGCGCCGTTGATGATGTCGACGATGTCCTGCGCGGCGCGGTGCTTGGGGGTGTAGCTGAGTCGGGTGATGCCGGTGCCGGCGATGATGGAGCCGGAGGCGTCCGGCTTGCCGGGGCGGTCGAACTTCTCGATGAGGTCGTCGATGTAGGGGATGAGTTCGGCGGCCGTCGAGACGATGAGCAGCTGGCGCTTCGCCGAGATGTAGTTGACGCGCTCCACGCGGGACTGGCTGTCGAAGCGGGTCACGGCGTTCAGCACGAACGGGCGGATGTCCGTCGCCTTGACGTGCTTCAGCTCGTAGATCTTGCTGACGATGGGCGTCTGGGCGTCGTCCTGGATGAGGCGGATCTCACGGATGGTCTCGTCCGGAGTGGACGGCTGCTGGGCGAGGCCAGGATGGGTCAGCAGCAGCGCGGCCGCCGGCAGAAGATAAAGGCTGTGATGCTTGATGATGCTGTTCATGGCTGAAGATCTCCCTGTTGATGATGGTGGTTGTGGATGGGCAATGGTGACGCGAAACGCTTTTCGGACAACAGCAGATGCTCATGGTGGTCTCTTTCCTGTTTGGATTGGGTGGTCGAAGAAGACGTGGCTCCTTTTTCAGATGAACGAGAAGCTGATGATGCGGGGCTGTCCGTCCGCGGGCGCCAGCAGCACCCGGAACAGCGCCTCCTGGACGATGGGGCGGCCGTCCTTGCCGGTCCGCCGGAAACTAGCCTTCCAGACCAGCGACGTCAGGACCGGCGTCCGGAGAGCCGTCAGGAAGCTGAACGACTCCAGCTTCCCCAGCGTCTCCGACAGCTCCCTGACGGACGCCCGGTACGCGTCCGCCCCGAACGATGCCCGTAGCGGCTCGCTCAGCTCGCGCTGCAGCGCCGCGTGGCGGCCGTCGCGGTACGCCGTCAGAAACCGGCGGGAGACCTCGATGGCGGCATCCTGCGAGGCGTCGGCCGTCTGCGACGCCGCCGCCTCGCGGTGGTGGGGGCGCTCGGCCCGCAGCGTCGTGCAGCCGGTCGCCGCCAGCAGCGCCAGGCCGCACGCCAGCCCCGCTCCCCATCGTGTCCTGATCACTGTCCCTGCTCCCATCGCTGGCCTCCTTGGTTTCTGACTTGAAAGACTATTGTTTTGGTAGACATCTATAAGATATGCTATATGAGCTGGAATTCAAGTCGATGGAAAGAAAAAATCTACCGTTTTTATAGTAATAAATACTAAAAAGGTAGACTTTATGGAGGGGGGAGGGCACTCCGCCTGGCCCCCGGGCCTAAGGTAGCGCCTGAATCGAGTGATTGCAAATTGTTTGATGAAGTATCATTTAGAGTCATGGGGAATCATGAAGAGTCCACAAAAGACTCAAAATGCTCAAAGGGGGACCGGCCTCGCGGCTTTCTTTTCGCCCGACGGCGAGGGCGCCGTCGGGACAGGCGCCGCTACGCGGCGCGGGTCGCCCCTCCGGGGCTCCAGTTCCATCGGCGGGGACGCCGTCGGTACATCCCGCGCTTCCGCGCGGAGAACTTCCAGCCCA
>CALZPA010000132.1 GCA_945827525.1 uncultured Lentisphaeria bacterium
AGCGCCGCGTCAGCGGCGCGACCGAATTCCGCCGAGCGAAGCGAGGCGGCAAGAAAACGCCGCCGATTGGGCTGGAAGTTCTCCGCTTGGGAGCGCGGGATGTACCGGCGGCGTTCCTATCGCGCTCAGAGGCTGGCGTGGTGGGTGCGCTGGATGACCTCGAGCTGCTGCTTGCGGCTGAGGCTGTTGAAGTTGACGGCGTAGCCGGAGACGCGGATGGTCAGATGCGGGTACTTCTCGGGATGCTCCATGGCGTCCTGCAGCGTTTCACGGTGGAGGACGTTGACGTTGAGGTGGTGTGACATCTGGGCGAAGTAGCCGTCGAGCAGGGCGACGAGGTTGGCGGTCTGGTCGTCGCGTGAGGCGCCGAGCGTCTCGGGGACGATGGAGAAGGTGTTGGAGATGCCGTCGCGGCAGGCGTCGTAGTCGAGCTTGGCGACGGAGTTGAGGGAGGCGAGGGCGCCGTTCATGTCGCGCTGGTGCATGGGGTTGGCGCCTGGGGCGAAGGGTTCGCCGCCCTTGCGGCCGTCGGGTGTGCTTCCGGTCTTGCGTCCGTAGACGACATTGGAGGTGATGGTGAGGATGGAGAGGGTGTGTTCGGCGTTGCGGTAGCAGGGTGTCTTGCGCAGTTCGGTGATGAACTGGTCGCAGAGTCCCTTGGCGATGGCGTCGACGCGGTCGTCGTCGTTGCCGAATTTGGGGAAGTCGCCTTCGACGTGGAAGTCGGTGATGAGTCCGCGGTCGTCGCGGATGGGCGTGACCTTGGCGTATTTGATGGCGCTGAGGGAGTCGGCGGCGACGGAGAGTCCGGCGGCGCCGAAGGACATGAAGCGGTGGACGAAGGTGTCGTGGAGCGCCATCTGCAGCTTCTCGTAGGCGTACTTGTCGTGCATGTAGTGGATGACGTTCATGGTGTTGACGTAGAGTCTGCTGAGCCAGGCCATGTAGCGGGCGTAGCGCTGGCAGACGTCGGCGTAGTCGAGGGGGCCGTCGCCGACGGGCTCCTCGGCGGGCGCGATTTGGGTGCCGTGGATTTCCTCGCGGCCGCCGTTGAGGCTGAGGAGGAGGAGCTTGGCGAGGTTGGCGCGTGCGCCGAAGAACTGCATCTGCTTGCCGACCTGTGCGGCGGAGACGCAGCAGGCGATGGCGTAGTCGTCGCCGAAGCGTTCGCGCATGAGGTCATCGTTCTCGTACTGGATGGAGTCGGTCTCGATGGAGATTTGGGCGCAGAAGTCCTTCCAGTGCTGGGGGAGGTCCTTGGACCAGAGGACGGTGAGGTTGGGTTCGGGCGCGGGGCCGAGGTTTCGGAGGGTGTTGAGGAAGCGGAAGGAGGTTTTGGTGACGAGGGTTCGTCCGTCGCAGGCCATGCCGCCGAGCGACTCGGTGACCCAGGTGGGGTCGCCGGCGAAGAGGTCGTTGTAGTCGGGGGTTCGGAGCTGTCGTGCCATGCGGAGCTTGATGACGAGGTCATCGATGAGTTCCTGTGCGCCCTGCTCGTCGAGGATGCCGGCGCGGAGGTCGCGCTCGAGGTAGATGTCGAAGAAGGAGGAGGTGCGTCCGAAGGACATGGCGGCGCCGTTCTGCTCCTTGATGGCCCCGAGGTAGGCGAAGTAGACGGCCTGGATGGCCTCGCGGGCGGTGGTGGCGGGCTTGGAGATGTCGCAGCCGTAGGCGGCGGCCATGTCCTTGAGCTTCTGGAGGAAGTCGATGTGGCGGTAGAGCTCCTCGGCGAGGCGGATGTTCTCGTCGGTCATGTCCTGCTTGCCGAGTTCGAGCTTGTCCTGCTTCTTGGCCTCGATGAGGGCATCGACGCCGTAGAGGGCGACGCGGCGGTAGTCGCCGATGATGCGTCCGCGCCCGTAGGCGTCGGGGAGTCCGGTGAGGAGTCCGGCGTGCCGGACGGCGCGCATTTCGGGTGTGTAGACGCGGAAGACGCCGTCGTTGTGGGTGGTGCGGTACTTGAAGTGGTCGCGGATCTGTTCGGAGAGTTCGTAGCCATAGGCCTCGCAGGCCTGTTCGGCCATGCGGATGCCTCCGAAGGGGTTGACGCCGCGCTTGAGGGGGCGGTTGGTCTGGAGTCCGACGATGAGTTCGTGCTCGCGGTCGAGGTATCCGGGCTTGTAGGTGAGGAGCGAGGAGACGGTGGTGGTGTCGATGTCGAGGCAGCCGCCGAATTCGTTTTCGAGCTGCTTGAGTCGCAGATACTTGTCGTTGACGAGTCGGGTGCGTTCGGTGGGTCCGGCGAGGAAGGAGGCGTCGCCGTGGTAGGGCGTGACGTTCTTCTGGATGAAGTCGCGGACGTCGATGGCGGTCTGCCAGTTGCCGGGGAGGAAAGCCGTGGGTTCCATGAGAATTCAGCTCCTGCTGGATGGTGCCGGCGCTGAAGACAGGTGCGCGCCCAGGCCGGCATGAAGTGACACTTCGGCCCAGGCGGACGGCAGGTCGCCGCAGGGCGCTCCCGCGACGACGAACTTGCCATCCCCTCGTGGTTCATCCACTTGATTTCCGCCAGTTCAGGCAAGTGGCATTTACTATAATGGCTGAAGGGGCGGGAGTCAAGCGGGCTCGTCAGAGCCAGACGGTGTGGAGCGGGGCGGTCTGCTGGGCGACGGCGAGTCCGACGTCGGAGCGGTGGAGTCGCTGGAGGCAGGCGGCGGCGGTGTCATGGGCGAGCTGTGGGGTGTTGCACTCCTCGCTGAGGTGGGCGAGGATGAGCTGTCGGAGTCCCTGTGGGGCGAGCCGTTCGATGACGTCGCAGGCGGCGCCGTTGCTGAGGTGTCCGAAATTGCCCTTGATGCGGTATTTGAGCTGGATGGGTCGGTTGGAGCCTTCGAGGAGCTTGAGGTCGTGGTTGCTCTCGATGACGAGGGCGCCGCAGCCCTTGAGGGCGTCGATGATGGAGATGGTGCAGATGCCGAAGTCGGTGGCGATGCCGGCCTTGCCGCAGTCCCGGCTGACGGTGTAGCCGACGGGGTCGGCGGCGTCGTGGGGGATGCTGAAGGAGCGGATGGTGAAGTCGCGGATGCGGAAGGTGGAGCCGGCCTCGATGCGGTTGCAGGGGATGGGCGTCTTGGCGACGGCGTTGATGGCGGCGGCGCAGCGGGTGGTCGTGAAGACGGGCGCCCCGAATGCGTCGGCTATCTTGGCGAGTCCGCGGACATGGTCGGTGTGCTCGTGGGTGACGAGGATGCCCTGGAGGCAGAGGTCGTCGGGCAGGGCGGCCTCGGCGAGGCGACGCCGGAAGTCGCGGAGGCTGAAGCCGGCGTCGACGAGGATGGCCTCCTTGCCGCAATGAACGAGCGTGGAGTTGCCTTTGCTGCCGCTGCCGAGGACAGTGACGCCGAGATGCTGGGTGGTCGAGAACATGGCTGGGAAATCTGCGTGGGGATGGAAACGGGTCTCAGAGGAGCGGGCGGACGGCGATGGTGAGCATCAGGACGCCCAGGACGGCGAACAGGACGGCCATTGACACCTTGGTGGCGATGAGATGGCGCTTCGCCCAGTCGCCCAGGGACTTCGCGCCGACGCCGCCGGCGGCCAGCACCGTGATGACCGCCAGCGGCAGGATGAAGCACACGTTGTACAGGAGGAGCAGCAGGACGAAGCGCGCGTTGAGGCCCTGTTCGGAGAGGGCGGCGATGACGGGGAAGTAGACCTGCCCGGTGCAGGCCAGCTCCATGGCGGAGATGATGGCGCCCAGCGCGAGTGCGGCCGGTCCGAGCAGCCAGACGCGGACGGTCGTGAGGCGACGGATGCGCTCATGGATGCTGCGGTGCGTGTTCTTGGAGAGTCCCATGTCCATGTCGCTGGCGCGTCCGGTGCGCCGGTAGATGAGCGCGTCGCGCAGATGCAGGGCGCAGAGGACGAGGCCGGCCACGCCGAACAGTCCGAAGAGAGCCGACTTGACCCATTGCCACTGCTGGAGCTGGCGCAGCGCAACGGACAGCGCGAAGCCGAAGAGGAAGTAGGTGAGGAAGACGCCAAGGCAGAAGCAGGCGCCGACGAGGAGGATGTCGCGTCGGCTGCGCCGCAGATAGAGCAGGTAGCTGATGAGGAAGATGGAGGTGGCGAACGCGCAGGGGTTGATGCCGTCGAGGAGTCCGCCGCCGAGGACGGCGCTGAGGGTGAAGCCGCTGATGAGGCGCTGGAGGCGGTCGGTCTCGCCCCGGAGCTCGCCGTCGGAGAGCGGCTCGAGCCAGAAGGGGGCGTCGTCCGTGGTCGCGGTGGCGCGGAGGGCGGTCTCCAGCTCGTCGGCGGTGGCGAGCCGTCCGGTGATGAAGCCGTTGGGCCAGCAGACGAGGGGCGCGAGGTTCTGGTCGCCGTCGGGGAGGCTGAGATGCTGTCGGGCGCGGGAGAGCATGGCCTGGCCGCGGAGCGTCGTCACATCGCAGGAGGTCACCTCAAGGTGGGGCAGACGCTCACGCAGCAGCGCGAACTCGCGGCTCTGGCGGGCGCATTTGCGGCAGCCTGGCTGCTCGAAGAACAGCAGCCGCGCCGCCGTGGCCGACGTGGGCGCGACGGAGGCGGCGGCCCTGACGGGCTCGTCGGGGAAGGTGTAGGAGACGATGGAGCCGGGCTCGGCCGCCTCGGCCGCCTGGCGGATGCCCGTCAGCAGCGGATGGGAGGGCCACGCCGTCTTCAGCATCTTGCCCGCCTCCTCCCGCACGCGGTCAAGGCCCTCCGCGCCAAAGTGGAATTTCCCGCCGGCGAGGATGACGGGGAACGCGGTGCTGCGCTCCTGGTCGCCGCCCAGCGCCTCCTCCAGCTCCGAGAAGCGCCGGTAGCCCGATAGCGGCGCGACGTCGACGAAGACCAGCACGGCCTCCGTCTCGAAGCCCGCCGTGTCGGCCCAGTCCTCCTTGAAGGCGCGGCAGTCATCGCAGTCGGGCGTGCCGAACAGCACCATCCAGCCCGGCGCGGCGGCGGACAGCGCCGACACGCACAGCAGCGTCAGCAGCAGCCCCAATAGGCGTAGCCTGCTCGTCATCGTCGGCGTCATTTCGCGTAGATGAGCGCGTTGCCCAGCATATGGCCATTGTGGCGCAGAGGCACCCGCAGATGGTCGACGCCCTCCTTGAGCGCACCTGGCTGCACGGTGAAGGCGACGCTGATGGCACCGACCTTCGTGGCCTCCGCCTTCATGGAGACGCCCTGCGGAAGCTCCGTCACCGAAATGGTCGAGGCCAGCTTCTGCCAGGTCGCCAGCTCATTGAGCGGCCAGGCGTCCTTCTCCTCCTTCTGGGCGAGCGGGTCGGCGACGCGACGCCAGTCGTCGTCGTCATGGGCGTCGTCGCGGCTGCGGCCGCCGCGCATCATGGAGCGGCGTCGACGCGCCTCCGTCAGCGTGAAGACGACGGTCTGCGGTTTGCCGGCGGCCAGCTCAGCCTTGCTGACAGGCTGTCGCGTCGTCATTAACGCTAGGTTCACCATCTCCTTGACCTGAAGCAGCACGCCGACCGTGACGGGGCCATAGTCCTTGACGGCGTCCGTCGTCAGTTCGAAATTCGCGCGGTAGCGCCGGATGGGGAGCGGCAGTTTGGGACTGACGATGACGCGGTACTCCTTCGGTGCGACCTGTTCCATCCTGACATCGAACGGCTCCTTCGTCTGCTGGAGCTTCAGCTTGAGGTCCTGGTCGAAGAGCGTCCGGACGGTGAAGGTGCGCGTCCAAGGCGTGAGACCGTAGCTTTCGCCGAGGTCGATGAACATGGCCGGTTCGCACTCGATCATGTTGCGAACTTCACCTTCAAGGCTAAAGACACCATAACGCTCATCCTTGAGCTTGACATAGAGCATTTTGCTGAAGGGGCCAGGCTTGATGCGGCGTCCGTCGATGCGGATGCGGATGGGGTGTTCGGCCTGTGGGGCGAGAGTGGCGGGCAACTGGCTGTCCAGCACCTTCAGGCAGGGGCAGGTGGGGATGATGCGGGCCACGTCGACAGGCTTGTCCGAGGTGTTGACCAGCGCCAGCTCCAGCACCTGATGGCTGCGGGCGTAGAGCTTCAGCCCCGTGATGAGCTTCGGTTCCTTCAGGCGCAGCGGCATGACCTCGGGCGCATGGGTCTGCGTCAGCTCCAGCGGACGGTCAGCGGCGGGGTTCGTCTTCTGCGCCAGGAGGCTCAGGCAGAGGCTCAAGGTCAGCAGCAGGGACAGCAGTCGGATTGTGGTCATGGAATGTCCTGTCTTGACTGGATAAGGATATGAGTGTGGTGGCTTGAGGGGAAAAAGCGAGGCGGGGCGCCCGTTCCGGATGAGGGGAGGGGAACGGGCGTCCCGTCGGGTGGAGTCGTCAGGCTAGTCGGCCTGTTGCCAGAGACCGGTGTAGGGGGTGGGCGACTCAAGGCTCTGGACGAAGCGCGAGCCGTTCCAGAACCAGCCCTGGGCGCCCTCCGTCCAGGCGCGGGCGTGCCAGCCGATGCCGGTCTCCTCGTCTGAGCCGGGCAGTGGCGCACCAAGGCGCGTCGCCTCCAGCGTGACAGTGGCGTTGGGACGGACGTAGAGCCAGTAGGCGCGTCCGGGAATCAGGCTGTCCGGCTGGGTCAGGATGTTGTTCGTCGCCTCGAAGCAGACGGCGTTGGAGAAGCGCACCTCGGCGGGGACGGCCAGCTTCGTGGGGACGCCGACGAGGTTCCAGCCGACGTGCAGGCGCGGCGCGTCTCCGGCGTCCTCGCCGTCAGCCGTGGTGCCGATGGTGAGGGTCTCGCTGCCCAGGCGGTTGGCGAGCAGCGTGGGGGCGCTTTCGGAGATCGTCTCGCTGGAGGGGAGGGTGATGAGGTGCCAGGGGGTTGTGGCGTCGAGGGTGACGGTGGCGGTTCCGTCGGTGAGGGCGGCGTGGTAGAGGTTGCCGTCGTCGAGGCGCAGCATGAGGACACCGGCGGAGCTGGCCGTGAGCGTGACGCGGTGGGTCTTGGCGGTGGTGTCGAGGCCGTCGCTGGTGGCGCTGGGCGCGGCGGCGGGCGTGGCCGTGTGCGGGAAGATGCGGAGGCTGCGCTGGACGACGCCGAACGTGTAGGAGCCGTAGCCGACGGCGACCAGCTCGGAGACGGAGCAGCAATCCTGCGAGACCGGCGTGATGACGCCGGACATGGGCGCCTCGTCGGGCGTCAGCTGCAGCGTCTCGGCGTCCTTGACCAGGACATTCAGCGTCCCGGTGAAGGTGCCGTCGTCATGGTTGATGGTGAGGCGGTCGAGGTGTATGGTGAGCAGGCCGGAGCCGGTGGGGGCCAGATAGGCGCTGTCCAGCGTCTCCACAAGCGTGACGCTGCTGGGCACGATGGCCGAGCCGTCCGCAGGCGCCTCGGCGACGAAGGTGAAGAGGGAAACGCCGACGGTCTCGGTGAGGGACTTGGAGCCGTCATAGAGCGTGCCGCACGGATTGATGGGATGGCTATCTCCGGTCGAGTCGAGCCAGAGGGCGTCGGTCTCTCCACAGGCGGAGATCCAGGCGTCATTGACGGCTGGGTCGCGCTTGGAGCGGGGAACGATGGTGAGGAGGCCGCAGACCTTGCCGACGCTCTGCTTGAGGGAACTGCTCCAGTAGAGCGGCGCGTAGAAGTAGAGTCCTCCGCCCGTGCTGCATTCCCAGACGGGGGTGGTGATGACCGGGACGCGGACGGTGGAGCCATCGTAGAGGGTGATGGCGGCGGTGGCCAGGCCGTCAGCGGCCACGTCGAGGGTCATCCAGCCGAGGGTGATGCCCGTGTATTCGCCGGCGGGACGGATGGCGACGGTGTAGCGTCCGGTGTACTCGGCGGGCGTGGGGGTCGCGAGGCAGAGGGCGCCCGTCAGTTGCTCGCCGCTGGCGATGGTGACGGTGACGGAGCCGGTGCCGTTCTGTGCGGCGGCGACCGACACGGCGGTGCCGTCGCCAAAGGCGGCGTCCAGCTTCAGCTCACGGGAGGTGGCATCGTAGCGGGACCAGTCAGGCACGGTGACGGTCTGCGTCGTCTCGCTGTAGGGCGAGGCGAGGGCGAGCGCCAGGCCGTCGGTGGCGCGGGTGATGGACAGCAGGGCATCGATGTCGCCGGCGACATTGGCGGCGTCGACGAGGGCGGCGGTGAACGCGGTGGCGGTCAGAGCCGGATGGTCGAGCTCGGCGACGCTCAGCGAGAAGGTCATCTTGTCCGAGACGGTGCCGTCGGCGGCGAGGAGGCGGATGGTGGAGGTGAGGGGAGCGGCGGTGACGGCCGTGGGCTTGCCCGTGAGGGTAAGACGCGGGTTGGCTCTGTCGTTGAGATGGTTTTCCAGCCTCATGCCCTCGGGGAGCTGCAGACCGGAGAGGTCGGGCTCTTTGGCGCTGGGTGCGCAGACGGGAAGGTCGATGGTCGACGTCAGCCCCTGATAGAGCGTCCAGGCGGCTTCGGCGGGCTTGGGCGCGAACTGGGGTGTGGCGCAGACGCGGATGACCGTCTGACGCGGTGCCTGGATATTGCAGCCGTCGCCGTCGATGGTCTCCAGCGTCACCAGTAGCTCCTTGGTTCCGGACCAGGCGACCGCAGACGAGGGCACGTTGAGCGAGACGTTGAGCGTGCGCGTCGTCTGGCTGGCGTCCCAGACGAGCGTGCTGGCAGCGACGGCAGTGAACCAGCCCGCGTCCAGGCCGTTCGTCTCGGCGGCCTTCACGCTGTAGATGAAGCGCAGCGTGCCGGACAGCGGCTGATACAGCTTCAGTCGCACGGGCACCTTCACGGTGGTGGCGTCGCGCGGCACATACAGTTCGGCGGCGTCCATGGACAGGGCGCCCGTCAGCGGACGCTGCTCATAGGCTATCGTCAGGCTGGTAAGGTCGCTCAGGCTGGCGGCGGTCACCTTCAGCCAGTGAGGACCATCGGTGGAGGAAATGACGGGCAGCTCCAGCCCCTCGGACAGCTTGCCGGAGACGGTGGCCAGCGTCGTGGTGCCGTCCGCCGCATAGGCCGTCAGGGTGAGGGTGACGCCGCTATCGGCGACGGGCGCCAGCGAGAAGCGCCAGGGGAGACCGCCGCTGACGTTGAATTTCAGCCAGGCGGTGGCGGCGTTCGGGGCGAGGGCGACGGCGGCGGAGCCGCTGGCCAACTGCCCGAACGCGAGCGTGCTGGTCTCGGCGTAGCCGGAGTCCTCGCGGAGTCCCGCGTCGGCCATCGCCTTGAGGGCGGCCAGCCTGGCGGCCGCGGCTTCCCCGTCGGCGAGGGCAGAGCTGAAGCGCCCGACCGGCACCAGCACGGGCGCGGCCGCCGTGCCCTCCACGCGGCAGTAGATGAACGTCGGATAGCCGACCTTGCCGTTGGGCCAGCCGTCCGCCGGAACGCGGTTCGGCGGCAGCACCAGCGACTCCTGCAGCGCCTTGTTCGCGGCCAGCTTGGCCTCCGCCGTCGCGGCATCGATGCCATACGTCTTCAGATAGCCGCCCGTGAAGTCCTCCGTCAGCAGCGACGGCCCATAGCCACTGCGGCGGCGGTTGTCCAGCGTCACCAGATAGGTGTTCGCCGTCGCCGCCTTGAACGCCTCCGAGCAGACGAAGCGGTGCTCGACGGCGGTGCAGTAGGGACACCAGGTGACGGCGGTGACATTGACGAGCACATGACGACCGTCCGAGGCGGCCCTCTTGAGGGCATCATCGTAGTCCATGCTCCACTTGCCAGGCTCGGCGCCCGTCCACAGCGGCCTCGACTCCGCGCCCTTGGCGGGGGAGGTCTCGGCGTAGTGGCGGATGCGGAGGTTGTAGGTGATGGCGGCGGCGCTCGCGCCGGGCGTGGCGGTGAGGCGCAGATAGTAGGTGCGCTGACTCGTGTCCGCGCCGTCGTCGGACGGCGTGAGGAACCGGAAGCCGCGATTCAGGCCGTCGAAGCCGTCGAAGGACCAGGTGGCGATTTCGGGGAACTGGGGCGCAACACCGTCGGCGCTGGCGAACGCCGCCATGGCGAAGGACATGGCGGGCATCGTCGCGGGGATGGCGGTCTCGTCGCCATGGGTGGCGAAGAGACCGTAGCGCTGGCCAGGGCGGCCGGTGAACTTGAACCAATGGGTGCCGCCTTCGGCGGGCATCTCGATGACGCCGGAGGCGCGCGTCCACTGGCTGTCGTTGCCCGCAGGCGGGAACGTCTCGTTGTCGTAGACGACGCCCAGGTCGATGGCGTCCTCGTAGCCCTCCGGCGTCGCCGTCAGCGGCAATCCCTGCGTGTTCGGGAAGAACGTCTTGATGAG
>CALZPA010000133.1 GCA_945827525.1 uncultured Lentisphaeria bacterium
TTTTCCTAATCGAACTGTGCTTGCAAGTTTCAGCTTCTGAATTATAGTATGATTAGAACGGCGGTTCAGGCCCAGGGGGAGATGGGCACGGAGCCGCGTTCCACGAATGATTGAGCCTTTTTCTTTGATTCTTACTTTGGGAGGTAATGCATCATGACCACGACGAATTTGACGAAGCGCCAGCAACTGGAGCAGACGCTTCTTGAGCTGGTGAAGGACTATCCGGTTTGCGTGCGCCTGGCTCAGGCGCTGTTTGCGGACGAGGAGCTGAGCGAGCTGCAGGACTACTGCAACAACGTCTCCATTCGCAGGCTGGGCTTCAATGACCATGGCCCCGTCCATATGCGTCAGGTGGCCGTCAATGCGACGCGGCTGCTGTTTCTGCTGCGCGACGCGGGGCTTCGGACATCGCTGGAGACCGAGGAGTACGGGACGTTCGAGGACAGCCTGTGCGCCGTGCTGCTGGCGGGCTTCTGCCATGACCTGGGCATGTCGGTGGGGCGCCAGCAGCACGAGGACATGTCGGCGCTGTATGTGCTGGATGCGTCGCGTCGTCTGCTGACGGAGGCGCTGCCGGACGACGTGCGTCGCCGGACGGTGGTTCGGGCGCTGGCTCTGGAGGCGGTGGTGGGGCACATGGGGAACCGGCGCATCCACTCGCTGGAGGCGGGCGTGGTGCTGGTGGGCGACGGCTGCGACATGACGCGCGGTCGCTCACGCATCACGATGCGCCTGGGCAACCGCCCCACGCAGGGGGACATCCACAAGTTCTCGGCCTACTCGATCAAGCGCGTCCACATCGCGTCGGGCGTGGCCAAGCCCATCCGGATTGACGTCGAGATGGAGAGCGAGGTGGGGCTGTTCCAGATCGAGGAGGTGCTCATGCCGAAGATACGGTCGAGCACCATCGCGGGGCACATCGAGCTGTGCGCCAGCGTCGAGGGCGGCGAGGTCCGCCGCTACCTCGAGTGAGCGTGGGCGAGCTTCCGGCTCAGCCAGCGGCGGCAGAGCAGGCGCTGGCGCTGGTCGAGGCCCCAGAGCCAGACGGAGGCGACGTAGGTCAGCCCGCCGCTGACGCCGGCCAGCAGCAGGAGCCAGACGTCGTGGATGCGGTCCATGAGCAGCAGATACTCGGCCAGGGCGAGGGCGCCCATGGGCGCCGTCACCAGCAGCGGCTTCAGGATGACCTTGCGGCACAGTGTCCACCAGGACAGCTGCAGCGACTGGAGCAGGCATGGCAGAACCAGCACGCCCGTGACCAGCAGAAAGGACGCGATCAGGGCCAACTGGACGCTCACTCCCGCATGGTCGGGGAAAAGGCTCACCGCCAGGCTGCCCAGCAGGAGATACAGGACACTGCCCCCAAGATGGGCGCGTGACACCTGACGGTGGAGGCCGGCCATCAGCAGATACTTGTCCGGCAGCGAGCGCAGCAGGAGCCGTTCCCAGTAGAAGAGGATGGACACCTGGGCGATGAGCGTCACCTCCGGCAGGTCCACCTTCAGCAGGAGGCGCATCAGGGGGCGGATGAAGAGCAGCAGCCCCACGATGATGCCGTTGCTGAGGAAGGCGTTGAGCTGCATGTACTGGAGCAGGATGCGCCCCAGCCAGCGCGTCTTGCCGTAGCCGTGCAGGCGCGCCGCCAGCGGCGAGAACATCTCCTGCGACGGCGCGATGACAATCTCAATCATGCTGGGCAGCTTGTTGCCCAACTGGTAGGTTCCGACGGCGCCCAGGCCGGCGCCGACGCTCAGGAAAAGCGCGGCGGCGCGCTCCCAGATCAGCTTCGCCCAGCACATCAGGTAGACCGAGGCGCTGAAGTGCGCGATGCCCCGCAGCGCCTCGCCGCTGGGGCGGAGGCTCAGCCGGAAGCCGGGGATGGCCCAGCGCACATAGCCCGTGATGGCCAGGCAGCGCAGGATGTTGCAGGCCATCGTGAACGCCAGCAGCGCCAGCACTCCGCTGCCTCGGCTGACGATGAGCCCCAGGCCGATGGTCTCCACGATGCGCCCAGCCAAAACCACATAGTTGCGGATGTAGAGGCGGTGGAGCCCGACGAGTATCTGGGTGTAGACCCCGAAGGGGAAGATGATGGCGGAGCCGATGCCGCACAGCAGCAGGCACTGGCGGTAGTAGGCGGGGTCGGCGTCCGGAGGCAGATGCAGCAGGCCGCGGATGAGCCAGCAGCCCGCCAGCGTCCCCGCGATGATGACGAGGGACATGGTGGCGTTGATGAAGACGACCGAGGAGATGGTGCGGTTGTAGGCCTCGATGTCCCGGCGGTGCATCTCGGTGGCCGTCACCTTCTGCGCGGCGGCGCCGAGACCGAAGTCCAGCAGGATGGAGTACATGAAGAACGACCAGATGATGCTCCAGAGTCCGTACTGTTCCTGTCCGAGATAGGACATCAGCCAGCGCGTCACCAGGATGCCCTGGACAAACTGCATGGCTGTGTTCAGGTAGTTCGTGCAGGCGTTCCAGCCCAGTGAGAGTTTCGCGGCCATGTCTGTCTGGTGGTTGGGAAGGCGGGTTCTGTGCGTCAGGGCCGGAGGGCTGGACGGGAATGAGCCGCCGACGCCTGAGCCGGCTCGCCACAGAATTTAATCTGGATTGCGGGCGGGGCAAACGGGCGGGGCAAAAATTGTCTCCGTCACGGGGGAGGGCGGACGCGGCGACGTCCAATATTCGGGACGTTTCGTCCGTTAATGTTTCGTTTATGTTCCTGTCCAACGGATAGGGGTCTCGCGGGTGAGCTTCTGTCCGTCCTTGTCGGGGGCTGTCGTGCCGTGTCGGTCTCCGCTGTTCGTTTTACCCTGCGTTGTCGAGCTGTCGGGCGCTGTGTCGTCAAGCAAACCTGGAGAAGAGAAGAGGATGTCGAAGCGAGCGTTGCTGCTGGGGTTCCTGGGAGCCCTGTTCCTGTGTGGGTTCACCTTTTTCAACGACATGGTGATACGCGGCTCGTTTCTGGTCGGCAGCTTTCTTCCGTTCAGCATCCTCGGCACGCTGATGCTGTTTGTGCTGTTTGTGAATCCGCTGCTGGGGCGTGTGAGCCGCCGTCTGGTGCTGACGGGGCGCGAGCTGGCGGTGGTCACGGGGCTGTCGCTGTTTGTGTGCTTCATTCCCGGCCGTGGTCTGATGCACCACTTCACGAACGTGCTGATGATGCCGCACCATTTTGTGCGGACGGATCAGAGCTGGCGCAGCGACGATGTCCGGCTTCATCTGGACAAGGTGTCGGACTGGCGTCTGCTGACGTCGCGTCTGAGGGAGGGGGCGCCCGAGGGGACGGCGCTGTCGCTGCTTCGCGCCCACCTGCCGGCGGAGCTTGTCGCGGAGGCGACATCGGGCGGCGAGGTGCCGTCGGTGCCGGTGCAGGGGCGTCTGATCGCGGCCCTGAACGCGCTCATCGAGAATGGGGAGCTGTGGGAGCCGGCGAGCCGTCTGGAGCTGCCGACGTACGCGCGGCATCTGCTGCGTCGCGGGGAGAGGATGACGGACGCGGAGCGCAGCTCCGTGGTGCGCGCGCTGGTGGACGTGGCGCTGGAGGGCGCGGTCAAGCCGCGTCATCCGAGCATGGTCGATTTGGTGTCCCCGATGATGCTGGCGGAGCCCTGGCTGGACGCTCGGGCGCTGGACGGCTTTGTGAGCGGCGTCGGCGAGGGCGAGAAGGACATCTCGCTGACGCGGGACATCCCGTGGGTGGCCTGGCGGACGCCGCTGCTGTTCTGGCTGCCGGTGATCCTGTTCATGTGTCTGGCGGGCGTGGGGCTTTCGCTGGTGCTGCACCGCCAGTGGGCGAGCCATGAGCATCTGCCGTATCCGACGGTGGAGCTGACGCGGATGCTGCTGCCGGAGGAGGGGAGGGCCAGCTGCACGCTGTTCCGGAGCAAGCTGTTCTGGGTTGGCCTGGTGCCGATTTTCCTCATTTACATGAACAACTTCGCGTGTGTGTGGTGGCCGGAGTACATGATACCGGTGCAGTTGCGGCTGTACTTCGGGCCGTTCGTCAAGCTGGTGCCGACGTACTACCGCTCGGGCATCGGCTGGTGGACCATCTTCAACCCGCTGCTGATCTTCACGGTCATCGGCTTCGCCTACTTCCTGCCGAAGGACGTGTCGCTGTCGCTGGGGCTGGCGCCGTTCATCTTCGGGTATGTGACGGGCACGCTGAACAGCTACGGCGTGGCATTGGGACCGGCGATGACGCGTCCGTCCATCCACACGTTCTGCTATGGCGGCGCGTATGTGGCGATGTTCCTGGTGATCCTCTACACGGGGCGTCGCTACTACGGCTCGGTGTTGCGCCGCTGCCTGGGCATCCGTCGCGGCGGCGATCCGGTGGAGCCGTTCGCCGTGTGGGGCGCTCGGGCGATGCTGCTGGGCATCGCGGGCTTTGTCGTGGCCACCACGATGGCGGGCCTGGACGTGCCGGTCGCCATCCTGTACATCCTGGCGCTGCTGGCGATTCTGACGGTGGTCAGCCGCCTGTGCGCCGAGGCGGGCGTCTACTACTTGCACACCAACCTCTTCCCGTGCGCGCTGCTGTGGGGCTTCCTCGGCGAGGGCAGCCTCGGCGCGCAGCAGCTTCTCATCCTGGGCATGCTCTCCTGCGTCCTGTTCGTCGACCCGCGCGAGTGCTTCATGCCCTATGTCGTGGAGAGCCTGCAGCTCAATGACCGGACGCAGGGCCGTCGTCTGGGGCGTCTGGCCACCCTGGGTCTGGTCGCCATCGTCCTGGGGCTCCTGGTCGCCATCCCCTGCACCCTCTACTTCCAGTACAAGAACGGCGCCATCACCGTCGGCGACGGCTGGACGCTCTACAGCCCGCCGCGCATGGCCATCGCCAGCAACCTCCAGCTGCGCAAGACGATGGAGGCGCAGGGCTCGCTGCCGCTGCTCGACAACCAGTCGCTCACCGAGCGCATCTCGTCCATCCGGCCTGTGCCGGAGGCCATGGTGGCGTTCGCCGTGACGTTCGGTCTGGTCATCCTCTTCACCGTCTGCCGCCAGCGCCTGACCTGGTGGCCGCTCCATCCCGTCATGTTCCTCACGCTGGCGACCTACCAGAGCACGCTGATGGCCGTCTCGTTCCTCATCGGCTTCGCCATCAAGCACCTGGTGACGAAGTTCGGCGGCGGCAAGCTGTACCAGGAGCTCAAGCCGCTGATGTGCGGGCTCATCTGCGGCGAGTTCCTCGCGGGCATCCTGGCCATGGTCATCAGCGTCATCTACTACTTCGTCACCGGCGAGCCGCCGAAGCCGTTCTCCATCCAGCGCTAGGCTGGCCGGCCGGGCGGCTGCGTGACGTGGCGTGGGGGCGGTTCGCCGAGAGGGCGGGCCGCCCCTTCTGCGCTTCCTCAGTAGTCCTCGTCGCCGACGGCCTCCTCGACGGAGGCGGCGAGGATCTCGCGCGGCAGGGAGCCGATCTGGGGGCCGATGACGCCGCGCTGCTCGAGCGTCTCGATGATGGAGGCGGCCTTGTTGTAGCCGATGCGGAGTCGCCGCTGGAGGTAGGAGATGGAGGCCTTCTGGTCGCGGATGATGATTTCGATGGCCGCGCGGATGAGGGCCTCGCCGGCCTGCTCGTCGGCGTCGAGGAAGTCGCCGTCGAAGGAGGCGGACTGGGTGTCGGCGGCGGCGCTGCGGATGAGGTCGAAGCCGGTGGCGTGGTCGCCCTGCGCGGCGCACGAGCGGACGATGGCGTCGATTTCGGGGTCGGTGACCATGGCTCCCTGGAGGCGGAGCATCCGGAGGGCGTCGGAGGGCTTGAAGAGCATGTCGCCGCGTCCGAGGAGCGCCTCGGCGCCCTTGCCGTCGATGATGGTGCGGGAGTCGATCTGGGAGGAGACCTGGAAGGCGATGCGCGTGGGGAAGTTGGCCTTGATGATGCCGGTGATGACGTTGACGCTGGGGCGCTGGGTCGCGACGATGCAGTGGATGCCGACGGCTCGGGACAGCTGGGCGATGCGCGCCAGCGCGTTCTCGACCTCGGTCTTCTCGGTCAGCATGATGTCGGCCAGCTCGTCGATGATGACGACGATGAAGGGGAGGCGGTCGGGGAGGGGATGGCCGTCGTCGTCGAGGATGGGCACGTCGGCGTGTGGGCGGGCGTTGAAGGACTCGAGGTTGCGCAGGCCGGTCTTGGCGAGCATCCGGTAGCGGCGCTGCATCTCGTCGATGACCCACTTGAGCGCCAGGACGACGAGGGGCACCTCGGTGATGACGGGGACCAGAAGGTGCGGCAGGGCGTTGTAGCCTGACATCTCGACGATTTTGGGGTCGACGAGGATGAGCTTGAGCTCGTCGGGGCGGAAGCGGTAGAGGAGCGAGATGATGATGTTGTTGAGGCAGACGGACTTGCCGGAGCCGGTCGCGCCGGCGACGAGGAGGTGCGGCGCCCTGGCGAGGTCGAAGATGACGTCCTCGCCGTCGATGGCGCGTCCGAGGATGACGGGGAGGAGGGCCCTGGAGGCGGAGAAGGCGGGCGAGGCGAGCGAGGTGCGGGCGCGGACGGTGTCGGAGACGCGGTTGGGGACCTCGAAGCCGACGTAGTCGTGTCCGGGCATGGGCGCGAGGATGCGCAGGGAGGCGGCCGCGAGGGCCATGCGGAAGTCGTTGAGGTAGGCGGCGATGGCGGCGACCTTGATGCCCCGGGCGACGCGCACCTTGAAGAGGGTGATGCGTGGGCCGCGGCGGTGACCGATGACCTCGGCGTCGATGCGGAAGCTGTCGAGCGTCATCTGGATGGCCTTCCGCTGGCGCTCGATGTCGTCGGAGTCCTCGGCGGTGGCCGGCCCCTCGGGGAGCAGGAGGTCGAGCGAGGGCAGCGTGTAGCCCGAGTAGTCGGGCGGCGGCGGCGGGACGGACGGCTCGGGGTGGGCGGGCGGCGCGGGCTCCGGCTCGTTCTGCTCGGACGGCTCGTTGTCCGGCTCGCCGGCGGCCAGCCGCTCCTGGAGCCAGCGCTGCTGCCGTGCCTCGCGGGCGTCCTGCTTGGCGCGGAAGCGCTCCTCCAGGCGCGACAGCCGCTCGTGCGCGACCTGCGAGGGCGATGGCGCGGGCGCGGAGACTGCCGGCTTGGGCGTCTCGGGCGCGGGGACTGCCGGCTTGGGCGTCTCGGGCGTCTTGGGCGCGGGGGCTGCCGGTGTGGGGGGCTCGGTCGTCTTGGGTGTGGGTGCGCTGGGGCGGAGGGCGTTCCAGGCGCTGTGGCGGAAATGTCGTCTGAGCCGCAGGCGGCAGAAGCGCAGCAGCAGCAAGAGGTCGTGAAGCATGGGCGTGCGGAGAGGTGCGGAAAGGGTCGGGGGGATGTGGCGGCCAGTCGTGGGCGCCGGCATGACATAATATAGCGAACCTGACCTGAAAGCTCTAGTGCCCCGCGCCAGCCTCTTCGGGAAAGTCGCCGTTTTTTTGGTGGCCTGAGTTGAATTTATGATAATAGATGATATATATTACCAAACTCTCTGGACGAGACGGTTCGGGTGACATTTGTTAGCTTGTAGTGGGGTGTGACGGAACGATGGCATTGGGTACGGAGGCGGCGGGTCTGCTGGCGCAGATACGTGGCGGCACGGCGGCGTCGGCGCGGCCGGCGCGCGGCGGGGTGCCGATGCAGGTGCTGCGCGAGGTGTACGCTGAGGCGGGCGACGAGCCCGAGGTGCAGCGTTTCCTGGCCGGCTGCGCGGACACGCCGAGCCGCATCCTGGAGGAGCTGTCGGGGCGGTGCGAGTCGGTCGGGGTGCTGGCGCTGCTGGCGGAGAATCCGCGCACGCCGAAGTCGGTGCTGCTGCATCTGGCCCGCCATGAGCGCGCCGATGTGCGCGAGGCGGTGGCCTCGGGCAAGGGCATCAGCCCGCAGGTGGCGCTGGCGCTCTGCGAGGATCCCGATTTCCGGGTGCGGCTGGCGCTGGCGGAGAACGCGGCGGTGACGCCGCGCGTCCAGATACGCCTGAGCGAGGACGAGGTGCCGTTTGTCCGCGCCAGCCTGCTGCGGCAGCCGCGCCTGGACGAGGAGATACAGCTTGCCCTGAGCGACGACCGCGATCTGACGGTCCAGGCGAAGGCGCTGCTGACGCCCAGGCTGAACGAGTCGTGTCTGCTGCGCTGGGCGGACGGGGACGAGAGCCTGTCCCAGCGGCTGCTGCTGCTGCGGAGCCAGTTGCCGGAGAAGGTGCTGGAGTCGCTGCTGTTCAGCGGGGACGAGGAGGTTCAGTGCCGCGCGATGGAGCGCAAGCGCCTGACGGAGGACGAGCAGTTGGGGCTGGCCCGCCACGGCGGGGCGGAGGTGCGTCGGCGCGTGGCGTCGCTGCCGGGCGTGTCGGCGCTGGTGCAGGTGCAGCTGGCGGGGGACGCGGAGGCGTCGGTGCGGCTGGCGCTGGCGTCGAACCCGTCGGTCAGCGCGGAGGCGGTCTCGCGTCTGCTGGCGGAGCCGTCGGAGGAGACGGATCTGGCGCTGGCGGGCAACGAGCGGGTGCCGCTGGCGTCGCTGTCGCCGGCGCTGTCGCGCCGTGGCGCGACGCTGCTGCGGCATGCGTCGCTGCGTCCGGCGCTGGACGACGAGGACCGCGCGTTTCTGGCGGAGCATGGCGATGACGGGGTGCTGTACCAGTTGTCGTGCCGTGGCGTGTCGCTTCGCGGCTGTCCGTCGGAGACGCTGGCGCGGCTGTCGCGCCACGGGCTGCCGTCGGTGCGGACGCTGGCGGCGCGCGCGTCGGGGCTGACGATTGCGCTGATGGCGGAGCTGAGCCGCGATGCGTCGCCGCAGGTGCGGCTGGCGCTGGCGGAGAATGCGGAGACGCTGCCGTCCTTTCTGGAGGCGCTGGCCGAGGACGACGACGCGGCGGTGGCGGGGCGCGCCCGGCACGCCCTGTCGAAGGCCCGCGCGGCGGCCATCGACCTGTCGGCGGACGAGGCGTCTGCGGACGGGGAGCCCGAGCCGGCGCCCGAGGACGTCGGCGGGGCGGCGGAGCCCGGGGGGGCGCCTGCTGCGGGCGACGCCTCGTCCGCTGACGCGGGGCCTGACGGTCTGCTGGGGCGTTTCCGGGCGATGTTCGGGCGTCGGCGCCAGCCATGAGGCGTGGCGCGAGAGTGTGAGAGAGTTGCGGGCGTCTTGCGGCGACGCGGGCGGCCTGCGGTTGACCTGATAGAGAGGAACGAGGCACAGCATGGCGAAGAACCCAGTGGGCGGACAGACGCTCAGTTTTGTCGATATTGTGATGCACGCGGACGCGGAGACCATCAAGGCCGCGTATGAGGCGCGGGTGAAGGTGGACGGTCTGCTGGCGGAGCGCGAGGAGGCGTACCGCAAGATCGCGGAGCTGGAGCAGAAGGTGGACGCGATCATCGGCGAGCCGGGCGTGTTCGCGTTCCCGGAGCCGCCGCTGCCGGTCAGCGGCTTTGGCGCGAAGGCGCCGTCGGCGCCGGCGAAGCGCCCCGCGGCGGCGAAGCCGGCGAAGGCCGAGCCGTCGCAGGAGTCCGAGTCTCCGGAGGACGAGGACCGCGAGTCCTGATGCGGGGGATGGGACGAAGGCATGGCGCCGGTGGAACGGCGTCCTGTCGTGGGTGTCGAAAGGAGACTGGTCTGTGTCGTCTGGTGAAGTCGCGATGACAGTGGAGGAAGAGCTGGCGGTGCTGGAGCTGCTTCGTCTTAGGGAGGCGGAGTTTGTGAAGGTATGGCGCTGCGAGGGTGCGGTGTGCCAGGTGCTTGGCGTGCCGTCGTTTCCGTTTGCGCCGTCGCTGCCGGACTTGCCGTCGCGCCGTCGTGGCCGCCGGTCGCTGAAGGTGCAGGCGGTGAGCCGCCGGCAGGGTGCGCCGTCGGGCGCGTCCGGAGCGTCGCCGCGCCGTGTGCCGGCGCTGCGGAAGCTGGTGTCGGGGGAGGATGCGTACCGTCTGGAGTACGAGCGTCATGGCGAGCGTGAGACGAGCTTCCAGCAGGACTGCGAGCTGGTTCGGCGGCTGTTTCTGCTGGAGGCGTCGGACTTCCGGATGGTGCGGGTGAGCACGGTGTCGTTCCGGTCTCTGGAGGACTGGACGGAGCTGGCGCAGCTGTGGCCGGCCTGAGCGGGCTGGGCTGTGTCC